>NZ_CP035291.1:629404-944106 GCF_006094395.1 Staphylococcus haemolyticus
TGATGCATAAGTAACAGTTTTAATATCTACCATTCTTTAATATACTGATTTTATTATAGGCGAAACATCAAGAGTAATATTTTACAGAAAAACAGAATTAATTTTAAAAAAGTTGGGACAACATATGCGTTGTCTCAACTTTTTTGTTTTTCATAAATTTAGCGAACAGCAGAAGAATTTCTAGTATTGTATAAGTACTTAATTAAGGCTTAGGTAGTACTAATTATTTCCATTCTAATAAATTTTTCATAACTTAAGTATTCTCATTGGAAATTAAGCAGGGTACTTTTTTGAAGGTAAGAAACTTCATATTTGTCGGCTAAGTATTTTATAAAAATCAGCAATTCTTTACTTTGAACATTATCTTGTTTGAAGTCAGCTTTTAATTGAGCTGATTTGTTTTTTTCTATTTCATTAGCTTTGTGTTTAAAGTAACCCCACATATGATCGTATGCATTGATTATTGAACCATTGGATGGAGTCGTTTGGAGTGCTTCATTAATAGTGAGTTGAACTTCATTTAAAGTTGGAGATTGCTTAAGTAATTCACGAATATAATTATAATGCTGTTGACTATGGTACAAGACATTATATTTTTCTTCTCTCCATAACTTTTCAATATAGCCACGTTCTTTCATCAAATACGCCTCGCTCACTTATTTTGTAAGTTTTAATATATTTTCCCAGAAACTTAGATTACAAATCTAAAATATGAATAATTGGTGAAGATAAAAAAGGTTATTGCGTTATTTTTTGGAACCGGTTACAATGAAATTGATAAATAGAACCGGTTCCATTGAATAGGAGGGAAATTTAATGAACTATAAAAAGTCGGCTGAAGAAATTCTTGAAGCTATAGGTGGAGAAGATAATTTAGATGCGATGGCCCATTGCGCCACAAGATTGAGACTCGTACTTAATGATGAAAGTAAAGTAGATGAAGAAACTTTATCGAAAATGGATGTGGTTAAAGGCACATTCTCAACTGGAGGCCAATATCAAATCATCATTGGTTCAGGTACAGTAAATAAAGTATTTAATGAACTTGAAAAAATAACAGGGAAAGAAGCATCTACAACAGCGGATGTTAAAGATAAATCTGCTCGAAACATGAATCCATTACAACGATTCGTTAAAATGCTTTCAGATATATTTGTTCCTATTATTCCAGCCATTGTTGCTGGTGGGTTATTAATGGGGATTAATAATATTTTAACTGCACCAGATCTCTTTTATGATAATAAATCTTTAATAGATGTTCATAGTCAGTTTGCTGGATTAGCAGATATGATTAACATCTTTGCAAATGCACCGTTTACGCTATTACCAATATTAATTGGATTTAGTGCAGCGAAACGATTTGGAGGTAATCCATTCTTAGGGGCGGCGCTTGGCATGATTTTAGTACATCCATCATTAATGAGCGCATACGATTTTCCTAAGGCTGTAGAAGCGGGTAAAGCAATTCCACATTGGGACTTATTTGGCTTACATATTAATCAAGTAGGTTATCAAGGACAAGTGTTACCAATGTTAGTGGCAGCATATATTTTAGCAACAATTGAAAAGTGGCTACGTAAAGTTATTCCTACAGTATTAGATAATTTGTTAACACCATTATTATCTATTTTAGTTACGGCATTTTTAACATTTTTATTTGTAGGACCATTAACAAGACAACTTGGTTATTGGTTATCAGACGGATTAACATGGCTATATGAATTTGGCGGGGCTATAGGTGGATTTATCTTTGGCTTATTCTATGCGCCAATTGTTATAACAGGTATGCACCACAGCTTTATCGCTGTTGAAACAACATTAATCGCTGATCAAGCAAAAACGGGAGGTTCATTTATCTTCCCAATTGCAACAATGTCTAACGTAGCACAAGGCGGTGCAGCATTAGCAGCATTTATCATTATAAAAAATAACAAAAAATTAAAAGGTGTTGCATCAGCAGCTGGTGTGTCAGCGCTTTTAGGTATTACAGAACCAGCAATGTTTGGTGTGAATCTTAAATTAAGATATCCATTTATTGGCGCAATCATTGGTTCAGCAATTGGTTCAGCTTACAACTCGTTCTTTAAAGTAAAGGCTATTGCTTTAGGTACAGCAGGTTTGCCAGGATTTATTTCTATTAATCCAGCACATGCAGGTTGGTTGCACTACTTTATAGGCATGCTCGTTGCCTTTATCGTTTCTGTAGCTATTACTTTAATTTTATCTCGACGCAAAGCTTATCAAGCTTCAGCTGAATAAACGAAATAAAGTCGACATTCTGATTTATGCAGAATGTCGACTTTTTGTATAATTAGCAGTTATAATTTTTGTTTTCGCCATAAGAAGATACTTACTATTGTAACGAGTACAAGTGAGATACCTACGATAAAGAGCCACGATGAATAACTTTTTTCATCGAGTGGAAGCGGTACGTTCATACCGAAGAAACTAAATACAAGTGTAGGTAATGTGAGTAACACTGTGAATAGCGTCAGTGTCTTCATAATATTATTCATTTCATTAGACAATAATGAAGAATAAGAAGTCGTAATACTCTCTAAAATGCCAGTATATAATTCTGTCGTTTCAATCGCTTGGTTGTTTTCAATCACTAAATCTTCCAATAAATCTTCATCTTCTTCAAAGCGTTTTATAGCAGGTAAACGGAATAATTTTTTAATTATTGTATCGTTACCTTTTAATGCTGCTAAAAAGTATACCAAACTTTTTTCAACTTCCATTAATTTGTAAAGCTGTTTATTAGTAATATTATTTTTTAGTTCACGTTCAATACGGATTCGTGATTTATTTAAAAGTCTTAAATTTCTGTTGTAGTGGTTAGAAATAGTTAATAAAATATCTAGCGCAAAACGACTATGAAAATTTAAATTAACATCATCTTGTCGTGCATAATTCTCTAAGAATTCATTCTCAGCATCGCAAATAGTTAAAATAAGTCCTTTTCCGATAACAATACCTAATGGGATTGTAACGAATGATAAGACACGACGGTGCGTAGAGCTTACAATTGGTAAGTCGATAATGATAAGGGAATAGCCTGTGTCATCATCATACTCAATACGTGCGCTCTCATCAGCGTCTAATGGATCTCGAATAAAATCTTCAGGTAAATTATACGTTTCTATCAATTGTTCAATTTCTTCTCTATCTGGTTCTACAACATTAATCCATGATGCAGAGTGATCTAAAGTTGTTTCAACGATGTCATTGTTAGTTGAATGTTTATATGCAGTAAGCATGGTTAATGATTCCTTTCATATTCATTTAGTCTCAGTTGGGTTGGGTACGTTTATAATGATTTTGAATCATAATACGTAATGGGCCATTATAAATAATATTAAAAATATGTTTTGTTAAATCATTTACGGAAATACGACTATCGTCTTGTACCCAATATTTGATGATTGAAATAGTAGCACCTGTAACATAACTATGAAAATACATTTCAGGTATACCATCTATCTCATGGTCAATACTAATATATTTTTGCATATTTTCTTTCATTAAGGAATGAATTTTTTCTTCAAGTCTACTTTTACGTTCTAATTGAAGAATCGTATGGTAAAAGTCCATATTATCGGAGATATGTTGTAATACTTTGGTCAAAATATTATTAATAAAATCATCAGCTGTATTTTCTGGTGTACTAGTGTCGAGTTGATTAAATTGAGTTGATGACCAAATTTGTGAAATGCATTCATCTTCCATATCAGTTAATAACATGTATTTATCTTTATAATGTAAATAAAATGTACCACGATTAATATCTGCTTGATTTGAAATATCTTGAACAGTGATTTTGTCGAGGTCTTTCTTTTTTAAAAGATCTGTAAATGCACGTTTAATAGCTGATTTTGTTTTTCTTATTCTCCTATCTTCTTTCATCGACTATCGACCTCCTAATAATAAATAGACAAAAATGTACAATCTGTTCAATAACGTACGGTATTTGAATAATTGATTATTGTTTATTTTTGACTATCTCATTATAATTCACAAGGTATTAAATATTCAACACATTGTTCAATAAATTTTAGGAGGTTAGATTTTATGAATATTTTTAAAAGCAAACTATTATGGCTTGCACCTATTGCAGTGATATTATTATTAGTTATATTCTCTTTGGCTTTTTATCCAGCGTTTAATCCAAAACCAAAACAATTGCCAATAGCCGTTGTAAACAATGATAAAGGTGTAGACATTCAAGGTAATAAAGTAAATATCGGGAAAAAATTGAAGATAAATTAATGGATAGTGATTCTGATACTGTTAAGTGGGTTAAAGTTGATAAAGAATCAGATATTAAAAAAGGTCTTAAAGATGAAAAATACTATGGGGTAGCTATTTTTAACAAAGACTTTTCAAAAAATGCAATGAGTAAAACACAAAAAGTAGTAATGGATAGTAAAAAAGCAGAAATGAAAGAAAAAGTTGAATCAGGCGAAATTCCAGCCGCAGCTGTTCAACAAATGCAGAAAAAAATGGGCAATCAAAAAGTTGATGTAAAACAAGCGACATTTAAAACTATTGTAAATAAAGGTGCAAGTATGCAAGCAGCTACCATTACTGGTAACGTACTTGATGGAATGGGTGATAATTTAAATAAACAAATTACTTCTCAAAGTCTTAGCACATTAGAAAAGCAAGACGTTAAAGTGAGTGCGTCAGATATTAAAGGCATTACAAATCCTGTTAAAGTTGATAATCAAGAAATTCATAAAGTGAAAGACCACCAAGGAGGCGGTAACGCACCGTTCTTAATGTTTATGCCAGTATGGATGGGATCACTTGTGGCATCAGTATTATTATTCTTTGCTTTCAGAACAAGTAATAACTTTAAAATTCAACATAGAATTATTGCGTCATTTGGACAAATGTTATTAGCTGTTATTACAGCATTTGCCGGAAGTTTCGCTTATGTATACTTCATGCATGGCGTGTTAGGATTTGATTTCAATAACACTAATAGAGTAGCATTATTCTTAGCTATTTCTATACTTGGATTCATTGGATTAATTCTAGGTATTATGGTGTGGTTAGGAATGAAAGCAATTCCTATCTTTGTTATTTTAATGTTCTTTAGTATGCAATTGGTAACATTACCAAAACAAATGCTTCCTAAAGGCTATCAAGGTTGGGTTTATGACTTTGATCCATTTACACACTATACAAATACGCTTAGAGAAATTATCTACATGGGTAGTCATATTGAAATGAATGCCACTATATGGATGATGATTGGCTTTATTATATTTGGCGCAATTTCAAGTTTAACTGCAGCTATTGTGAGAAAACATAGTAATAAACGTACTGAAATTCCATCATAAGAGTTTAAATCTAGCCCTCGATTTAGCAGATTGCTATTAAATCGGGGGTTTTATTTCAATATAATTAATCTGAATATTTAAACTTTAATATATCGTTTGACTATTGTTAAAATCGGAGTATTATATTCGTTAGACATCTAACGAAATGGAGTGAGATCATGGATGCAACGTATCAATATTTAGTCAGAATGTTAGCGCATGAGATGAAACATTATGCTGACCGTAAACTAGATGAGTACAACGTTACACAAGAACAAAGTCATACGTTAGGTTACATGTACAGGCACAAAGATCGAGGCATTACACAAAATGAATTATTGAAGACATTTAAAAGAAAGGGATCAACAGTAAGTTCAACATTGAAGGGTTTAGAAAATAAAGGACTTATTTATAGAATGGTTGATCCTGACGACTCCAGACGTAAAAATTTAAAACTAACTCAAGAAGGTATGAAACTTGTTGAATCTTTTGTATGTATCTTCGATGATATAGAAGCTATTCTTGTTAAAGATTTTAATGAGAGTGAGAAGCAACAACTTAAGGACTTATTTGAACGAATGTTGAATAATATTAAGACAGAAAAGTAATAATTATGGCTAGCTATAATTTAAACTAAGTTGTGAAATTCAGCTAGCAAAATTTTTAAACGAATAGTTAGATATCTAATTATTAGACATCTAACATAAAGGAGATTATGGAAATGAAAGACGAACAATTATTTTACTTTGAGGAATCATCAATATTTAAAGCGATGATGCATTTCTCATTACCGATGATGATAGGATCACTACTCAGTGTTATTTACGGAATCTTAAATATATATTTTATTGGTTTCCTAGATAATAGTCATATGATTTCAGCAATTTCTTTAACATTACCTATATTTGCAGTATTGATGGCGTTTGGTAATTTATTCGGTGTTGGTGGTGGAACTTATATTTCTAGATTGCTAGGTGCGAAGGACTACATTAAAAGTCATTATGTAAGTAGTTTTTCAATATAAAGTAGTTTAGTATTGGGACTTATTATTGCTGTTATAACTTTACCTTTTACAGATCAAATAGCTAGTATTCTAGGTGCAAGTGGTGAAACGTTAAACTATACGAGTGATTATTTGAAAATTGAATTCTTAAGTACACCGTTCGTTATTCTATTTTTCGTTTTAGAGCAGTTTGCTAGAGCCATTGGGAAGCCAATTATTTCTATGATAGGAATGCTTTCAAGTGTTGGTATCAACATCATTTTGGATCCTATTTTAATTTTTGGTTTGCACTTAGATGTTGTAGGTGCAGCATTAGGTACTGCAATTTCAAATGCTATTGCGGCGTTATTTTTCATTATTTACTTTTCAAGAAAAAATGAAACCTTATCATTTAATGTTAAACATGCCAAACCAACTAAAGCGATGATGCAAGAAATTTTCAAAATCGGAATTCCTGCTTTCTTAATGGTAGTTCTAATGGGAGTAACTGGTTTAGTCGTTAATTTATTCTTAGCAACATATGGTAACTACGCTATAGCAAGTTACGGCATCTCATTTAGACTTGTTCAATTCCCTGAACTTATTATAATGGGACTTTCTGAAGGTGTTGTACCATTAATTGCGTATAATTTCGTATCTAATAAAACAAGAATGAAAGATACCATTAAAGTGGTCATCGTGTCTATTGCTGTTATATTTGCAGTTTGCATGACTGTCGTTCTTGTAGCCGGACATTCAATTGTTCAATTATTTAGTACTGATCCTCAAATTGTTGTTCTAGCTACATTTATTTTAAAAGTGACTATGACATCATTACTTCTAAATGGTATTGGATTTTTATTTACTGGCATGTTGCAAGCTACAGGACAGGGTCGTGGGGCTACAATTATGGCAATTGCACAAGGAACAGTTATTATTCCTGTTCTATTTGTCTTAAATAGCTTATTTGGCTTAACTGGTGTTATTTGGTCATTATTAATAGCTGAAACAGTTTGTGCCTTTTTAGCTATGTTTATTGTGTATTCATTAAGAAATCGATTAACAGTTGATAAAGCATCTTTAATTGAAGTGGAATAACATAGTATAGTGATTTTAGCCCAAAAAAAATACTGGCTAAATGAATTGAAATCGTCAGTAGTATTAATAATAAGTTGTTTATAATCTATAATTTTATAATTTGTGTGAGCGAGGCAATGAAATAATTTCGATTTCAGTCTCGCTTTTATTATTGGATAAAAAGTGACAAATTAGAATAATTATTGTTAAATAGCACGCATTATTTTATCATAAGTAAATGAGCAAAATTTTATGGGAGGACGTCAATGGTGAATTTACAGCGAAGTTCTAAAGTAGCTTTGGCACTGATAATGATGTTTTTATTATTATTAATTCCAATACTTCACAATATCGCATCTGCGCATGCAACTTTGGAAAAAACTACACCACCACAAAATGGGGTTATATCGAAAGCACCTGATACGTTAGAGTTAACATTTAATGAACCCGTTAACGCTGAATACTCAGGTATTACAATATATAATGATAAAGGGGATAAAGTAGGGGATATTAATCCTACAACAACCGGACATTCTAAGACACTTACATTTCCTACTGATAAAGTTCAACAAGGGACACAGCAATTAGAATGGCATACAGTTTCTGCTGACGGTCATGAGATTAGTGATCGTTTTGAGTTTTCAGTAGGTAAGAAGACAGCTAACGGTGTTGATACATCTCCAGCATTTTACGAAACACCTAATTTCTGGTTTGGGTTATTTAGATACATAGCTGAAGGTGCAACTATAATTCTTGTAGGTCTATATTGGTTAAATGGTATTGCACGACGTAATAACCTATCTACATTCGATGTATTTCCTAGACATATTGTAGTGTCCTTAATAATGATGATGGCATACTTGATGTCACTTGTACTTTATTTAATGACATTGTCTTCGGATGTATTAGATGCAATACTATCCCTTGAGCCTAGTTCAATAACACAATTCCCTTACATATTAAGTGCCATTGCTTTAATTGTTTTAAGTGGTTTATTCGTGTTAAGAAACATGGAGAAATCATGGTACTGGATTGTATCTATTGCAATGATTATAGCAATGAGTATGTCAGGGCATGCATGGTCACAAAGCGTACCATTATGGTCTATCATACTAAGAACACTACATTTAATAGGTATTAGTTTATGGTTAGGTGCATTAAGCTATTTATTGATTTCAGTATTTACACGTAAAAAAGATGCCGTAGATTTACTGCGAGAAATATTATTTAAAGTTAATGCTGCAGCGGTAGCAATAATCATTATTTCAGGTGTATTAATGTCTATTGATCAAACGAAGATTTTGTCAATTTGGACAAATATGCAAACTTGGACGGTATTCTTATTAATTAAAGTTTTTGGTACTTTAATAATGATGTTATTGGGATTATTGCAAACAACACGTGCACTCAATAAACGTAATAGAGTAAATAAATCTTCATTAATTATAGAAGTTTTAATTGGTATATTACTTATTTTAGTCGGAGTAATTATGAGCCAAATCAGTATTCCATAAAAGGAGAAAAAAGATGATAAAAAAATTATTAGCGACAAGTTTCATACTCTTTTTTACATTAGGTTTCTTTAAAGTAGCAGATGCGCATGTTACTTTAAACCCAAAAGCAGTTGACCCAGAATCTTATGAAAAAGTAGATGTTAGAGTTCCTGTAGAACAAAAAGATCATACTAAAAAAGTAGAATTAGAAGTTCCAAAAGAAGTTCAAGTTGTTAATATACAACCAGTAGAGGGCTATAAGTATAAATTAGATAAAGATAAAAAAGGTAACATTACTAAAATTATTTGGACTGCTAGAGGTAAAGGCATTGGACCAGATGAATTTATGGATTTTCCAATTGTTGTAGCCAGCCCTAAAGATGAAGGTAAGTATGCATTTAAAGCAATTCAAACCTATGATAATGATGATAAAGTTAAATGGACTGGAAAAGAAAATAGCGAACACCCAGCGCCAACGTTAGAAGTTAAAAAGAATGCAAATGCAGCAGATGTAAAAGATGAAAAATCAAAAGATACTGCTAGTGAACAAACATCTTCAGGTGGCTCAATTGCTTTGTGGATAGTTTCAATTATCGCAATCATATTATCATTAGTAGCATTATTTAAACATTCAAGAAAATAAATAATCTAACGAGAGAGTCGAGGACTAAGTCTCTTTGTAAATAAGCTAAAACTTATTGAACTGAGTAGAATTGTATATTAAGTTTGACTCAGTTAAAGTCCCACACTCCCTCAATTCCATTTATAAACAAGTAACGCAATATTACAAATATTGTCACTGTAAAGTTGATGATAATAAATTATAATATTAGTGTGAGGGAGGCATTGTTCATGCGACGATTACTATATGCATTTTTAGTCTATATGATCTTGGGACTTTTTAGCGGATTCTACTATAGAGAATTGACAAAAGCACATCATTTTACGGGTGATACACAATTATCTATTGTACATACGCATACACTTATTTTAGGTATGTTTATGTTTTTAATACTGATACCATTAGAAAAGGTATTTAAATTAAGCAGTTACTATTTATTTAACTGGTTCTTCATCGTTTATAACATTAGTGTTATAGCAACCATTGGTATGATGGTAACGAAAGGAACGTTCCAAGTATTAGGAAAAAGTTTTTCTCCAGAAGCATTTGCTGGATTTGCAGGTATTGGTCATACAGGAATGCTAGCAGGATTATTATTATTATTTTTCTTAATTCGACAAGCAGCACTCAAAGAACCAAGAGATTAATTGGATTGAAGTGAGACTTTTCATTTTAATAGCACAATCGTGTTATTAATGAAAAGTCTTTTTTTAGCTAATAAAGTAGTATTACAATTAAAATATGATTTTCTTCAATAATATATGCACATATAGTATAATTAAGGCAAAATAATGATAATAATTATCATTCGAAACGGGACTTAATCTTGGGAGGATTTACAATGCAAGATGTAACTATTATTGGTGGCGGACCTGCTGGATTATTTGCGAGTTTCTATGCTGGCTTACGAGGTATGTCTGTGCGAATTATTGATGTACAAGATAAATTAGGTGGAAAAATGCAAATCTATCCAGAAAAGATTATTTGGGATATTGGTGGTGTAGCGCCTAAACCATGCAATGAAATCATTAAAGATATGATTAACCAAGGCTTACATTTTAACCCTAAAGTTAATTTAAACGAACGAGTAACAGATATTCGAAAAATAGCAGAAAGACACTTTGAAGTTGAAACAGATAGCGGACAAATTTATGAGTCAAAAGCAGTAATATTTGCTGTCGGAGGAGGGATTATTAATCCTAAGCCTCTTCAAATTAAAGATGCAGAGCGTTATCGGTTAACAAATTTACATTATGTTGTGCAATCTTTCTCAAAATTTAAGGGAAAAGATATTCTAATTTCTGGTGGGGGTAACACTGCTTTAGATTGGGCTAGAGATTTAGCCAATATTGCAAATTCGATTACACTTGTTTATAGAAAGTCAGACATTAAAGGCTATGAAGCAATGATAAGTGTACTTAAAGCGTTAAATGTGAACCTGTTGCCTAAAACACAAATTAAAGAGTTAATAGGTGACAATAAATGTGAATGTATTAAAGAAGTAAAACTTGAAAATATTGAGACTGGAGAAGTTACGACACAAGCGTTTGATGATGTTATTGTTAGTCATGGTTTTGATCATGAGAATCCACTACTTAAAGACTGTACATCTAAACTTGATTTATACGATGAATATCGCGTTAAAGGCTTTGGCAACACGACAACAAATATTCCTGGCATCTTTGCTTGTGGGGATATTGTACATCATGATGCTAAAGTACACCTCATTGCTAGCGCGTTTAGTGATGCTGGAAATGCAGCAAACTTAGCTAAAACTTACATTAATCCTGATGCATACAAAGAAGGATATGTTTCAAGTCACAATGATGTATTCAAAGAATCAAATAAAAAAGTTATTAATCAGTATATATAAGATTATAGTAAGGGGATAGAAAATAATGATTAGATATTCTAATGAGCCACCAGAGGTTCAAGCGTATTGTGACTTAAGAGTTAAAGCAGGAATGAGTCCTAAATCAGTAGCTGCAGCTCGAAACGGTTTACCAAATGGCTGTTTCAATATTACGATTTATGAAGATCAACAATTGATTGGAATGGGCAGAGTTATAGGTGATGGTGGAACGACATTTCAAATTGTAGATATAGCCGTTGATCCAGATTATCAAGGACAAGGTTATGGTAGGGTTATTTTGGAAAAAATAATGGAATATATTAATTCCATAGCTGAAAAGGGAACTTATGTTAGTTTGATAGCAGACTATCCAGCTGACAAACTATACGAAAAATTTGGATTCAAGACTACCGAGCCAAAATCAGGTGGCATGTATATCGTGTTTTAATTATAAAAACCACTAGGACAAATCGAAATCATAGAAAATCATGTATTTATATTGTTTCATTCTATGATATTGAGATTGGATTGTCCTAGTGGTTTTATCGATTTAACTATGCATCAAAATCAATAATAATACGACCGAAATTATCGTGATTTAAAACAGTTGAGATCGCATCTGGTAATTCTGAAAATGAAATGACTTTTTTAATATCATGAAGTTTGTCGGATTTTAAGTCAGTTGCTAAACGTCTCCAAACACGCTCACGTAATTTCATTGGTGTGAATACAGAATCTATACCAACTAGACTTACGCCTCTTAAAATAAATGGATAGACAGTTGTATCAAAAGAAACACCACCTGTTAAGCCAATTAGCGCGACACCACCATTATTATCTATACGATTAGTGACATAAGGTGTTCCATTTCCTCCAATAGGGTCAATGGCAGCTTGCCAAGTTCTTGAACCTAATGGCTTTTCATCATTATCTGTAATACGATCAATAATTTCATTAGCCCCTAAAGCTTCTAATTTGTCACCGGCATGTTTGTTTCCTGTACTAGCAACTACTTTATATCCTAAATTAGAAAGCATAAGCACTGCTAATGCGCCTACGCCACCAGATGCGCCACGTACAAGTACTTTGCCACCCTCCAGTGTCATAAAACCAGCTTTTTCCAATTTTTCAATAGCTAAACCGGCTGTATAGCCTGCTGTACCATAAATCATAGCTTCTTCTAAAGTCATATTATCAGGCAATTTGACTACCCAATCTGAATTTACACGTGCATATTCACTAAATCCTCCATAATGACTTACGCCCATATCATAACTTGTTACTATGACTTCTTCACCTTCATTAATTGTTGGATCTTCTGATTCAACAACGGTACCAGCTAAATCTATACCAGGAACCATAGGATAAGATTTAAGGATTTGATTATTATCCGTTGTAGCTAATGCGTCTTTATAATTAATTCCTGAATAATGAACTTTGATTAAGACTTCACCTTTAGGTAAATCATCAGTTGTTAACTGAGTAAAGTCACTATTAACGCTTCCATCGTTGTTTTTATCCACTAAAAAAGCTTTAAATTGATTACTCATATTATGTGACTCCTTTGTATAATGTATTAGTGCTTATTTTATACCCTTAATAAACCAGTTGTATGCTTCAAAGCCTTATAAATAAAAGGTAAATTAAAAGTCTCTGAGCTTCAAAAAATAAAAAAATTTTTATTTAAAAATGTATTTGAATTGTTATTGACACTTTATTGGGCTAAATCTATAATAAATTTGATAATGATTATCAATTGAAAAAATAAAAGTGTTTATATGAATATAAAAGACGACATAACAACGATATTAAGTTGGTGTTAAATATAATGTATACATAATTACACGATTCATCTTCAAATGATAATCTTCTAAACTATATTGAGGTGAATACATAATGAAAAAATTACCAACTATTTTATTAGCATCTTCTTTACTTTTAGCGGCTTGTGGCAACAATAGTCATAGTGACGATAATAGTAATAAAGATAAGCAATCGCAGAGTAGTAAAGGGGAAAACAAAGCATCATTACAAAAAGCAACTAAAGAATATGAAAAGTATACAGATGGTCAACTTGATAAATTCTTAGATGGAACTGAAAAATTTGTTGCAGCTATAAAAGCAGATGATATGGATAAAGCGAAAGAATTATATCCTAAAGTACGTATGTATTATGAAAGATCAGAACCTGTTGCGGAAGCTTTTGGTGATTTAGATCCTAAGATTGATGCTCGTTTAGCAGATATGAAAGAAGAGAAAAAAGAAGATCAATGGACAGGTTATCATAAGATTGAGAAATCACTTTATCAAGATAATAAAATAGATGAAACAACAAAAAAAGATGCTGATCAATTATTAAAAGATGCTAAAGAATTAGATGCGAAAGCAGATACTTTAGATATCACTCCTAAATTAATGTTACAAGGATCAGTTGATTTATTAAATGAAGTTTCAACTTCTAAAATTACAGGTGAAGAAGAGATTTATTCACATACAGACTTATACGATTTTAAAGCTAATATCGAAGGTGCACAAAAAATCTACGAATTGTTTAAACCTGAGTTAAATAAAAAAGATAAAAAATTAAGTGCTGATATTCAAAAGAACTTTGACAAAGTTAACCAACTACTAGATAAGTATAAAGACGGTGATGGCTTCAAAGATTATAGTGCAGTTACTAAAGAAGATAGAAAAGCTTTATCAGATGCTGTGAATTCTCTTGGTGAACCATTAAGTAAAATGGCTGTGGTTACAGAATGAGCAAAGTAGATAATAATCAAAACGACCAAGTATCTCGTCGTTCATTTCTAAAAATGCTAGGGATAGGTGGCGCTGGTGTGGTTATCGGTGCTAGCGGGGCAGGCAGTATTTTTTCATTTAAATCGATGTTCGATACACCAGAGAATGAAGATAAAGATGCATTTGAGTTTTATGGTCGTGTACAAGCAGGTATTACAACACCGACACAAAAAAATTGTAACTTCGTTGCATTAGAGTTAAAGACCAAAGATAAACAAGCAATCAAAGACATGTTTAAGAAATGGACGCAAATGTCAGTAAATATGACTGATGGTGCACCTGCTGAAAAAGATAGTCAAAATGCGTTGTTACCACCTGTGGACACTGGTGAATCAATTGGATTAGGTGCTAGTAAATTAACACTGACATACGGTATTAGTAAATCTTTTTTGAAAAAGATTGGTATGTCATCAAAAATCCCATCTGGATTTAAAGATTTACCACATTTTCCTAATGACCAATTAGATGATGAATACAGTGATGGGGATATCATGATTCAAGCGTGTTCAAATGATCCACAAGTAACATTCCATGCGATTCACAACTTAATTCGACCATTTAGAGATGTTGTTAAAATGAAATGGTCTCAAAATGGTTTTGTCTCTGGCAAACTAGAAGAAACGCCTAGAAATTTAATGGCATTTAAAGATGGTACAGTTAATCCTCGTAAAAATGACGAGCTTAAAAAGTATGTCTTCATTGACGATGGTTGGGCTAAAAATGGAACGTATTGTATTATTCGACGCATTCAAATCCATATAGAAACATGGGACCGTACATCATTAGAAGAGCAAGAAGCTACTTTCGGACGTAAACGAGCATCCGGTGCACCATTAACCGGTAAAAAAGAATTCGACAATATAGATTTAGACGCTAAAGATAGCAGTGGTCAATATGTTATCGATCCAAACGCGCATGCGCGACTAGCACGTGAAGTGAAAACATCAATCAAGCGACGTGCATATAATTATAATGATGGAACAAATGCCAAAACGGGTGCGTTGGAAACAGGATTAATGTTTATTTGTTTCCAAAAATCAACTCAACAATTTATTGATATTCAAAACAATTTAGGACACAGTGATAAGTTAAATGAATATATTACGCATCGAGGTTCTGCATCCTTCCTTGTGTTACCAGGTGTAAAAAAGGGAGGCTATATAGGTGAAACCTTATTTAACTAAATTAGTCGTTGTGCTAGTCCTTATTCTCACGGTTATTAGAATTGTCCCAGCACATCAAGTAAATGCTGCAGATGATAGCAAAATAAGTGATGTGTATGTAGCGATAACTGATGCAAAATCAACTATAGAAGATAAAAATAAAAGTAATAAAGAAAAACAAAGTGCACTTGCTGACATTAAAGAGAAAGTTAAATCTTTAAATATAAAAGATAATAAAGAAGGTAAAGATGTTAAGTCAAAACTTGAAGCGGTGGATAAAGCTTCTTCAATGAATGCTAAAGCTGATAAATTATCACAATTAACTAAGTCATTAATCGCTTATGAAGATGCAGTTTCTACAAAAGATATCAGTGGTGAAATTAAAACATTGAAGCAACAAGTTGATGCGAAAGATGACTCTATAAAAAAAGCAATAAAAAGTAAAAACGAGTCAGAATTACAATCTATAAATAATAGTTTAAATCAAATTTGGACGACTCATGAAACTGCTATAAGAAATTATGACGAAGGTAAATACGGACAAATTGAAGTTAACTTAATGCAACTACGTGTTGCTATCCAAAAAGAACCATTAGATACTAAGAAAGTTGACAATGCGTGGACGACGTTTAAATCAAGTATTGATACGGTCGATCAAAAACAATCCAGCTCAGATAATGGAAAATATAAAGTAACTCAATTAAATGACGAGTTAGATAAGGCGATTAAAGGAATAGAAGATAATAATTTAGATCAAACTGATGCGGCGTTATCTAAATTTGTTCAAATTTGGCCTTATGTTGAAGGGAAAATTCAAACAAAAAACGGTTCATTATATACTACAATTGAAGATAAAATACCGTATTATCAAAGTATTTTAGACCAAAGTAACAAAGATCGCGTTAAAGACGGATTAAATGACATCAATAATGATATCAAAGACACTGTAGGTCAAGATGGTTATACATTTGTAGATGTTATGATTATCTTTTTACGTGAAGGTTTAGAGGTATTGTTAGTCATTATGACATTAACTACAATGACACGTAAGGTTAAAGATAATAAAGGTACAGCTAGTGTTATCGGTGGTTCAATATTAGGTTTAATACTAAGTATTACATTAGCAGTTGGATTCATACAAACGCTAGGCAATAATGGATTACTACGAGAAGGAATGGAAGCAACACTAGGAATAATTGCAGTGGTTCTAATGTATATCGTTGGTATTTGGATGCATAGACGATCAAGTGCTAAGCGTTGGAATGATATGATTCAAAATATGTATCAAAATGCGATTAGTAATGGCAATCTAGTATTGTTAGGTACAATTGGATTAATTTCTGTTTTACGTGAAGGTGTAGAAGTGATTATTTTCTACATGGGTATGATAGGTAGTATTACATCAATGGATTTCGTTATTGGTATTGCTTTAGCGATTGTAATTTTAATTATCTTCGCATTATTATTTAGATTCATAGTGAAACTTATTCCAATTTATTACATCTTTAGAGTACTTTCTATTCTAATATTTATTATGGCTTTCAAAATGCTTGGTGTAAGTATTCAAAAACTTCAATTGTTAGGCACTCTTCCACAGCATGGTATTGAAGGTTTACCTACAATTGGCTTTATTGGATTTTATCCTAATATTGAATCAATAGTAGCTCAATTAATATATATAGTGTTTATTGTGTTCTTCATTTTAAAAAATCGCCAAAACAAACAAAAGAATACTAATCTAAAATAATTATTATGGATAGTAAAATGAAACCTCGAGACTTGTGGGAATAACAAGTACTCGAGGTTTATTAGTTATTATGATCGTTGTGAAATTCTTGCGATAAACATACTGAATTCAAATAAAATAATCAAAGGCAATGTCAATAATAAATTCAAAGTAATATCTGGTGGGGCAATAATACTCGCCACTACAAAACAACCAAAATAAATATACTTACGATAGTGTTTAAGTTCATTAACATCGATTAAGTCAAATTTAGCTAGCCCCATAAATAATGTTGGGAGTTGAAATAAAACACCAAAAATTAGCAACCATCGTATTAACTCATGCAAATAGGCTTTAAAACCAATAACAGGCTCAATACTTAAAACTTCAGATAATGTTAAAGAGAAATTTATAATTAATGGAAATCCTATAAAAAACGCAAATGCTACTCCAATTATAAATAACAGTGCACACCATAAGCTATATTTAATAATAAATCCCCGTTCATTAACATGGAGGCCAGGTGCAATAAAAGCCCATAATTGGTAAAACACAATAGGTATAATTAAACACAACGCTACAAAGAAGATAATCATAATGTAAATCTGAATCATTTCAGTAAATGAAAATGCATGTAGTGTTACATGTGCACGTTTAATATAGTGTATAAATGGTTTCATCCACCAATGTGATGATACATATACGATTATCGTTGCAACAATAAAAGCGATGAACACTTTGACGAGACGCGATCGTAGTTCAACAAAGTGTCCTAGAAGTGTATTTCTATTTAATGTGTTCTCGTTGTTGTTTTGATTCTTTACTGGGAGTATCATGACTTTCATCTGTATCTATATTTTCTGCTGCGGATTTAAATTCTTTCAAAGTACTACCAATTGCTCGGCCAAATTGTGGTAATTTTTTAGGTCCAAAAATAATTAATGCAATTATGCTAATAACGACTAAACTTGTCGGTCCTGTAATTCCTAATACAAACATATTGATAACCTCACTCATTATTGTTAATAATATCATCTATACTTTATACTTATTGATAAATATTATCAATAGAAATTTGCTCTGTTCACAAATAAAACGAATTTAATGCATAGTGGCATGTTAATAGGGAATAAGTTACAAAATAAAAAAATGGATAATGAGCGGTATTATAGGAGGTAAGAATGATGAGTGAATATATAACAATGATTGAAAATATGGATGTGAGTGACTTACGACAAATTTCTGAGACAACGTTTTATGACACGTTTGAAGGAGAATATTCAGATGATGATTTTAATCAATTTTTCAAAGAAAGCTATAATGAAAAAGTACTGTTAAATGAATTAAATAATCCTAATTCATTTCATTATTTTTACAAGGTGAATGATCAAATTGCAGGGTATTTAAAACTTAATGTCGGTAATGCTCAAACTGAACCTAAAGGTGAAGATTATTTGGAGATTCAAAGAATTTATTTCTACAAGACTTATCAAGGTGGGGGAAGAGGACAAAAGTTTATTCAATTGGCTCTTGATAAAGCGAAAGAACTAAATAAAAATAAAGTTTGGTTAGGTGTATGGGAACATAATCAACAGGCATTATCATTCTATAAGAAGCACGGCTTTGAAGTCACAGGACAACATGAATTTATTACAGGTGAAGTAGTCGATATAGATTTAATAATGGAAAGAGAAATTTAGCTATAGAACGAATAAAGTTTGGTGCTAATAAAATAGGGGAGTTGGGGTTCGGGGCCCCATCCCCTGGTAAGGTTGACTAGAATTAAAAAATTTTTACAAGTGCGTTTTTTAATTCAGTCAACTACTGCCAATATATATATATGTATGTAGCCTGAGGTATTGAATTGTGTCCCAGGCTATATATTAATTATTTATTATTGATAATATCTCGCATAAGTTGAGTTAGTCTTTTTAACGAGGTGTTATTACGGTTCACGAGTTGATGCTTTGAAATATCAGTTAATGTATGATGGATTAAGTTATTGTGTAATAAATCTTCATCTGTATACCAAACTTTAGATAAACTTTCCATAACATCATCATAAACACCACGCTCTTGCTGATATGATGAATGATTTGGTGTATAGAGACATACTTTTTTGCCAATAGTTAAAGCATCAAAGATAATTGAAGAATAATCGGTAATTACGACATCAGATATTAATAATAAATCTTGCGTTTCAATATGATTTGGCGCTTCAATTGCACCTTCTGGAAGTGTCATGTCATCCTCTATGTGACCTTTAAAAATGACGTGATATTCTTCTATTAATTCTGGTGAAATCGACATCAATTCAGTTGAATCTTTTGTCGCATGCCATGTTGGTGCATACAATAATATTGGCTTTGTTCGATCAACATTTAATGCATCTTTAATTTTCTTCTGATGATTTTTATCATTCTGATAATGTAGTAAATAGCTAATTCTTGGATAACCATAAGGTATCATTTGAGTATGTTGATTAGGAAAAGCTGTTTCAAATAACCCCTCAGCAGATTCGGAATCTGTTAAAAGATAATCTTGTTTAAGCCATTTATTATACTTCCGCGCTTTGTAATTATAAATATTTTTATTTTGATCTGGTTCTTTACTATCTAAGAATAATTTTTTAATTGGGGTTCCATGCCACAATTGGATAACTGTACCATTTGGTTTAAAATCATCAGGAATATAACTTTCAATGACTACAATTTTTGCTGTTTCAATAAGTTCTTTATTATTTTCAGCATCAGTAGGTAAAAAGTATGGTCCACGTCTATCGTTAGTAATGAAATAAGCTTCAGTGGTAGGATTTCTCTTCACAAAATAATTAAATAAATACTTAGAATTGCCTCTATAACCATAATCAAAACCTAAAAAGACAACATGGTTTTTTACTTTTGAAGAATCCTTATCGTATACATAGCTTAGATTACGATGTTTGTTTAATGCACGATTTTGCATTTTGTTATATAGCCATTTTGGTAATTTAAACTTAGTTGTAACAAGCCAACTATCCACAAATCGCATTTCTTCTTCTTTGCCAGGATATTTGAATTTACTGTAAGGTATAGAGTGACCATGAATGTATGCCAATTTGTTCAAATCAAAATGATTTATTTTTTTAATATCAAAAGTATCTAATGATGCCCAGAAAGCATGGCTAGTGCGACATTCATTGATGAAATCAAAAACGACGTGATTGTCTATATCAATTTCGTCTTTTAAAACAGAAATGACGGCTAAATCCATAATAGATTGAATATCATACTTAGATAAATGTAATAAAGCACGGTCAATATTGAAAATAATATTAGGATAGTGGTTAATATTTTTCATCCATGATAAAAATGTTAATGTATCCTCACCAAAATAACGACAGTCATTTAAATATAAACCATTTAAAGTATAATCTACTGCTATTGAATTATGTGTTAAGTTTATAGCTTCCAACATATCATGATTGATTTTAATATCATTTGAATAAGGAATGAAATGTGAAAAACCAGTTGATTTGGCTTTGTTTAATTGTAATGCAAGATGGCGCATGTTAGAAATATTTATTTGTTTAATCATCATACATTGTCCTTTAACTCTTAAATTTCTTAAATATATTTTACCATGTGACTAAAAAAATTCATATTTACAAAAATTACATCATTATATAATTGAAATGTTTGGAAATTTTCGTTGAAAAATAGTGGGATTTTATTTTGTTGAAAATTTAACAAAAATTTTATAAAAAGTACTATATAGTATTGTCATTTAAGTAGAAAGATGGTATATTTTTATTGTGAAAAAGTTCACAAGATTTAAATTTGTGAAATCTAGCATTATTAACTTGTCGACAAACTAATAAACAATATAACAATTAGAAGTACGCTCAAACTTCAATTGTCAATATCGCTAGAGTGATCATTAATACAAACTAAAGGAAAGAAGAGTCAGAATTATGTTAGTTCAAACATTTAATCCATTTGATAATTTGGTATTATCTAGTTTAATAGCCGCAGTACCTATTATTCTATTCTTATTATGCTTAACCGTTTTTAAAATGAAAGGTATCTATGCAGCTATCACAACGTTAGTTGTTACATTACTTATTGCTATCCCGTTCTTCAAATTACCACTTGGCATTGCAACAGGTGGTGTTGTAGAAGGATTCTATCAAGGTATTATTCCGATTGGTTATATTGTCATGATGGCAGTATTACTTTATAAAATCACTCAAGAATCTGGTCAATTTAATACGATTCAAGACAGTATTACAAGTATTTCACAAGACCAACGTATACAATTATTACTTATTGGTTTCTCATTTAATGCATTTTTAGAAGGTGCTGCTGGTTTTGGTGTACCGATTGCAATTTGTGCGTTATTACTTGCTCAATTAGGTTTTAGACCTTTACAAGCTGCAATGTTATGTTTAGTAGCAAATGCTGCTTCAGGTGCTTTTGGTGCTATAGGAATTCCAGTAGGTGTTGTAGATACACTACACTTACCAGGTGGCGTTCACGCAATGGGCGTATCTCAAACATCTACGTTAACATTAGCAATTATTAACTTCTTTATACCATTTTTACTTATCTTTATCATTGATGGTTTAAAAGGTGTAAAAGAAACATTACCTGCTATCTTAGTTGTATCTGTTACTTATACAGTATTACAAGGTTTACTAACAGTATTTAACGGACCTGAATTAGCTGATATTATCCCACCATTAGTAACTATGGGAGCGTTAGCTTTATTCTCTAGAAAATTCCAACCAAAACATATTTTCAGAGTACAGAAAGATGTGGAACCTGAACCGGCAAAACATCACAATGCAAAAGAAATTATCTATGCATGGAGTCCATTTGTTATATTAACAGTTGTAGTTATGATTTGGAGCGCACCATTCTTTAAAAACTTATTCTTACCAAATGGTAAATTATCTTCATTAGTGCTTAACTTTAATTTACCAGGTACTTTCAGTGAAGTCGCTCATAAACCAATTATGTTAAGTTTCAATTTCATTGGTCAAACTGGTACAGCGATTTTAATTACAATTATTATTACAGTATTAATGGCTAAGAAAGTAAGTTTCGGAGATGCAGGACGTTTATTCGGTGTAACTTTTAAAGAACTATGGTTACCAGTTTTAACAATTTGTTTCATCTTAGCAATCTCTAAAATCACTACATATGGTGGTTTAAGTGCAGCAATGGGTCAAGGTATTGCTAAAGCTGGAAACGTGTTCCCAGTGTTATCACCAATCTTAGGTTGGATTGGCGTATTTATGACAGGATCAGTTGTTAATAACAACTCATTATTTGCACCAATTCAAGCTTCAGTTGCACAACAAATTGGAACAAGTGGTTCATTACTAGTAGCTTCAAACACAGTTGGTGGTGTAGCAGCGAAATTAATTTCACCTCAATCAATAGCAATTGCGACTGCTGCTGTTAAAGAAGTAGGTAAAGAATCAGAATTACTTAAAATGACATTACGTTACAGTGTTGGATTACTAATCTTCATCTGTATTTGGACATTTATCTTATCTCTAATTCTGTAATTAATATACAATATTATTCTAAGATATAATTATTTCAAAAATAGCCCGTAAATGAATTGTAAAAATTCGTTTACGGGCTTTTTGAATATTCATAGCAGTCCCCACAAACAAACATAATTATAAGTAGAATTAAACGTTATTAATTGCGGTCATAAATTTTTCATAAACCGTATTAGGCGTATATTGTTTCAAAGTAACATGTCCTTCATTGATCATCTGACTAGCTTCATCGACGTGGTTCATAGCGATGTCTATATATTTTGCTAAAGAACCAGCATCACCATAATTGGCTAAATAGCCATTGGAATTATGATTAATAATGCTAGCAGGTCCAAGTGTATCTTTAAAGCTGATAACAATATTATCTTGAGCCATAGCTTCTAATAAAACCATACCAAAACCTTCATTTCTCGACGGTACCACAGTAATTTTACTGTTAGATAATTTGGTATTAAGTTGTTGAGTTGCAGGATAGATAGTAATTAAATCATTTAATTGATGCTGATCAATCAATTGTTGCAAATGTCCACGCTCTTGACCATCACCGTATATTTCTACTTTAAAATTCAATTGCTTAAGGTCATTTTGAATACGGCGAACACTTTCTATTAAAATATCAAACCCTTTTTCAAATTCTAATCTACCTGCACTAATAATGATATTTTCTTTCTTAGTAGCATGTTTTACTGGATTGATGATATTTGGAATTGTATAAACAGGTGTGTCGATTTGTTGCTCGTAATTCAGTTGATCTTGTTGAGTTAGCGTTGTGACTAAATCTATGTTGCGATAGGCAGTGAGTATATCTTGTTGATAATTTTCCGGATGAGCATGTAGGTTCATATGTTCCATTCCCACAGTTATGACATCGTTTGAATGATACTTTGAAATTAAAATATTAAAGCTCGCTCTAGTACCAACGAGTACATCTGTATCTACTTTTTTAATTGCTTTAATCATTTTATGTTCTACATATTTAGAAAATTGATTCAACCCCGGCTCAAACTGATTTATTTCTTTTGGTTTCAATAGTGAAGTATATTTATTTAAACGATTCATCATTATTGCTTTAGTGTTCTGAGGTTTTAAACGATAGTCTACTAATGTTTTAATTTTTATATTGTCATTTATTTTAAAATATGGCTCGTCTTGAGCTCGAAAAACAGAAATAATTTCTATGTGATGCCCTTTGTCGGCAAGTGTATTAGCTAATTCAGAAACTGCTTTAACTGTTCCACCTAATGCATAAATATTATGCATGAAAAATGTGAATGATTTCATAGTTACACCTCAAATAATTCATAATAAAAAATTATAGCATTTCTTAGAAGTGTCTAATAGTAATAGCAAATGCTAGCTAAGATATTATATGTCTATCCTTTATTCCTGATAAAAGATGAAAACTTTATGTAAACACTTTTTTCATAGAACGATTATGTATATAATTAAACTAGTTATTAAAAAAGTCGATTTACGTTCTGCGTAAAGTTAATATTAAAAATTTTAATAAATAAAGAAAGCGTTTTAATTTATTAAGCCAAGATAATTTCCTATCGACTAAAGATGTGAAAAAAGGGGGACTGTATTGTTATGAGTTCAGAACATAGCAAAACAGATGTCATCTTAATAGGTGGCGGTATAATGAGCGCAACACTCGGTACATTATTAAAAGAATTATCTCCAGACAAAGAAATTAAAATATTTGAAAAATTAGAACAATCTGGTGAAGAAAGTTCAAATGTTTGGAATAATGCTGGCACAGGGCATTCTGCACTTTGTGAATTGAATTACACTAAAGAAGGCAAAGAGGGCTCTGTTGATATTACAAAAGCAATTAAAATCAATGAACAATTCCAAGTATCTAAGCAATTTTGGGCACATTTAGTAAGAACTGGACAATTAGAAAATCCATCTAACTTCATTCAATCAGTGCCACATATGAGTTTCGTAAAAGGTATCTTCAATGTAAAATTCCTTAAAAACAGAGTAGCAGCTTTAAAAGAAAATATACTATTTGAAAAAATGGGTATTACTGAAGATCGTGAAAAAATTAAAGAATGGGTACCTTTAATGGTTGAAGGAAGAACATCACATGTTCCAATTGCATTATCTCGTGATGAAAGTGGGACAGATGTAAACTTTGGTGCATTAACAAAAAAACTCATCTCTAATTTAAAAGAAAGAAATGTAGAAGTCTCTTATAAACAAGAAGTTGAAAATATTGAGAAACTGGATAATGGTAACTGGAAAGTGACTGTTAAAGATCTTAATTCTGGACAAAGTCATACGTATGAATCTGAATTTGTATTTATTGGGGCCGGCGGTGCAAGTTTACCGTTACTTCAAAAAACAGGTATCAAGCAATCAAAACATATCGGTGGTTTCCCAGTAAGTGGTTTGTTCTTACGTTGTACTAATAAAGACGTTATCGAAAAACATCATGCTAAAGTTTACGGTAAGGCAAGTGTAGGTGCACCACCAATGTCGGTACCTCATTTAGATACACGATTTGTAAATGGTGAACGTGCTTTATTATTCGGCCCATTTGCAGGCTTTTCACCTAAATTCTTAAAAACAGGTTCAAATTTAGACTTAATACGTTCAGTTAAACCTAATAATTTATTAACAATGTTATCAGCAGGTGTTAAAGAAATAGATTTAACTAAATATCTCGTATCACAACTTATGTTAAAACATGAAGATCGTATGAATGATTTACGTGTATTTGTACCTAATGCAAAAGACGAAGATTGGGAAGTTATTGTTGCAGGTCAACGTGTACAAGTGATTAAGGATACTGAAGATAGTAAAGGTAACTTACAGTTTGGTACTGAGGTAATTACATCTGATGATGGTTCTCTTGCAGCATTATTAGGTGCTTCACCTGGTGCATCAACTGCAGTAGATATTATGTTAGATTTATTACAACGTTGTTATGGTAATGAATTTAAAAATTGGATTCCGAAAATTAAAGAAATGGTACCTTCTTTCGGACTTAAATTAACAGAGCATGAGGACGTCTATCGAGCTGTTAATAAAGAAATTCAAAAATATTTAAATGTAAAATAAGTATCATTTCAATATAAAATAACATTAAGCTCCTTAAAAAGTTTGCACTTTAAGTGTTTACTTTATAAGGAGCTTTTTCATTAGTAATTATTTTTTATTTAATTGGTTATTGATTTCAGAAACATATTTTCTACTTTTTAAAAACTCTATTATCCAAATAATGATGTAGATAATGATGAAATAGAATGTAAAAATAAATATATTTGAAACACTTATCGAAAACCATCCGGATAAAATACCAATTGGTAATAATCCGATATAACTCAACATAAAATGCATTAATGTGCTACGTGTGATACTCCAATCTGTGTGCGAAAAGAAAAAGTTTGCTAAGTAAAATAATGCACCAATTAAAAGCCACAAGCAAATGGCGATGAGCATTACAATTGGTTCAGACAAGTGTGAATAATATAACTTACCTAGTGTTGTAACTGGTGAAATTGGATAATATTCACCGCCAGCATTGATATAACTAAAAATGATAGAAAGTGTTAAACCTATTACTAAAGAAATACTAACAAATTGATATAATTTTCTCATAATGAAAGTCTCTCCTTTATGGATTTTAAATATCTTCTAGAGGAGTAGGTATAATCAATATGTTGCAAATAAATTCTAATCAAACCATTAGGTTCCAATTGCAATTTTTTAATCTTATTAATATTTACAATTTCAGATTTAGAAATTCGAATAAATGAAGTAGGAAGTTTTTCTTCAAGTTCATATAATCGTTCTTTCAATTTAAATTGTTCGCCGTCTCTAATTGCAATGACTTGATTTTTATGTGTACGAAAACTAATGATGGTTTGAATTTCTATAATATGGATCATGTCATCTTGTTTGCCATAGAGTTGTTTTAAACTATTCAAATCTTCAATATTTGTAATAACTTGCTGTACTTCATCATCAAATTCAGGTGCGTGAATCGCGATATACTTCTCATCTTCTTCGGGTGATATATGTAACCGTAGTTTCATTCGACTAATGCCTCCTCAACGTCATTTAACCACAAATGTATAGAAAATTTTTAGAACAATATTAAATGGTAGATATATTGAAGTAAGTGGTTAGCTTTGTAAAATAATATCTAACTAAATTGATTAGTTAGTTTCAGGCAATGTCACTGTAAACGTCGTTCCGTCACGGTCATTACTAGTTACTGATATTTGTCCACGATGTAAATGAATGATAGATTGAGTAATTGCTAATCCTAATCCATTGCTATTGTCCTCAGCATTACGCTTATAAAAACGATCGAATAGATGAGGTTGCACTGATTCTGGAATGGTATGCCCTTCATTAGTAACGGTAAAATAAATAGTTCCTTCGTTATTAAATAAATTCACATCAATCATGCTATTGGGATTAGAATACTTAATTGCATTTTGAATGAGATTAGAACATGCTTGATGTAATAAACGATTATTTCCTCGGAAATGAACCGTATCTATATCAGACATCAACATTAATTGTTTGTTATCTATCCCATATTGCTCGTGACGAATGATGTCAGTTATTAATTCTTTAAAGTGAACATCATCTTCAAATTTTAGATGAGTAGCGTTATCTAGTTCAGATAATAATAATAATTCTTTTGTTAAATTACTTAAATGCGTAACTTCTTCATGAATTTCATGAATAATCTGATCACGCTCTCCTTGATTTACATTGCTTTGTAGCGTACTAAGTAGACGATGAATGTGCGTTAATGGCGTCTTGATTTCATGTGAAACATTTTGAACAAAGTGTTGTCGCATATCATCTACTTGTTTTAAAGATTGTCGCATCGCTTCAAATCGATATTGTAACGTACCAATTTCGTCATGACGACTTTGATAGATTGGTGAATTAAAATCACCATGCATTAAACGTTCAGTTGCTTGCTTCAATATTTTTATAGGTTTAATAATTGAATATGTAGATGCAATAACGAGCGTGATAGATATACCTAATAAGCATATTAAAAGAACAGCTAGAAAAGTGCGAAACTCACTAAATGTTTCACCTATATCAGGACGCATAAATACGGCAAGCTTTTGATTATTTTGGTTAAAAGGGATACCCACAGTATTATCCGTTTCATTATCAAAAAAGCCAGTTATAAATAGTTCGAAAGGTTTATTTTTAATACCATGGTAGGCTTTACCTTTTAGTACTTGGTTAATTGCTGAATCTGAAATAGTGTCTTTTCGGAATGGTTCACCAAAAAATGTTTTATGATATGAGTGATCTACAATCATAATTTGATAGTTCATATCTCCTAAATGTTTAAAATATGATTGAGTGTCAGATTGATTTGAAGATGTATGGAATGCTCTTGCCTCTTTTAAAGTACGCATAATTTTTGCGTCATTATGTGCTTTTAAATTGAAATGATAGTACACGTTTGCGAAAAGAAAACTGACTAAAGCACTAAAAAGAATGACTGTAATCGTGTAAATTGCAATACGAGTATAAAGCGTCTTAAACATGTGTAATCACCCTGTATCCTTGTCCACGAACTGTTTGTATCTCAATTGTGGCTTTTAATTGATTTAAACGATGACGTAGTCGCTTAATGTGAACGTCTATAGTTCTTTCATCTCCCTCATAATCGAATCCCCAAATCCGCTCAATTAGTGTGTCTCTTGTGAAAATATGTTTTGGTTGACCGCACAATAAAAATAATAATTGAAACTCTTTTGTAGGCAAATTAACATTTTTAGAGTCGACAGATAATTCCATATACTCTTGAATTAGAGTAACATTTCCTAACTTTATAATGTCTTGAGAATTAATTTGGTAACGTCTTAACACAGCCTGTATTCTAAATAACAATTCTTTTACTTCAAAAGGCTTGGTAACGTAATCGTCTGTTCCACTTACAAATGCACGTTCTTTATCACTCAGAGCATCTCTTGCCGTCAACATTATGACAGGTAGATCATAATCATTTTTAAGCAATTGACATAATTCAAATCCATCCATGCCAGTCATCATAATATCAACAACTGCAATGTCGACTTTATTATTTGCAAGGTACGCGATTGCACTTTCACCACTTGCTTGAGTGACGGTTTGAATTTGGGCTGCTTCGAGATGTTGAGATACATAATGTAATATCTTATAGTCGTCATCTACTATTAAACACTTCACCATCAGTTTTACTCCTTTATTATTCATAAAATGATTATATGAATAACTATATCAAAAAACAATTCTTCTTAAAGTTCATATTCAGTTCATAATGTGTCATTAAACTATGTATTGAAATAGCAGTGGGAGGTACTGAATATGAATTTAGCATGGAAAGAAATAAAATTTTACAGATTTCGTTATACATTAATCATGTTAATTATATTTCTATTAGGAAGCATGGTGTTATTTATTAGTGGATTAGCTCAAGGCTTAGCACGAGAAAATATATCATATTTAAATAATATGCCAGCTGAACATTACATAGTCGAAGATAATAAGGAACCGAAGTTAGAAAGTTCTCAGTTGAACCAATCACAACAAAACAAAATAGAGAAGATCATTCATGAAAATGCAACTCAAATGGGGACGCAAACACTTAAAATAAACCAACAAGATCAAGATGTTATCACATTAAATACGCCTAAACATCTTACGCCAAAACTTGTAAGTGGTAATTATCCAAAAAAACAGAATGAAATAGCTATTAGTGAGAAACTGACTGGAAATGACTTGAAAGTTGGAGATACTGTAACTTTTAAAGGACATCATCATAACTATAAAATAAGCGGCATAATGAATGAATCGATGTACTCACATAGTTCAATGATATTAATGAATAAAGAAGCGTTTAAGTCATTGAATAAACAAGTATCAACATTTTATCCGGTTGACAAAATCAACAAAGATAACAAAGAATCACTTAAACAAATTAAAGGAATAAAGGTTGTAAATGAAAAGGCATTAACTGATAACATTGCTAGTTATCAAGCAGAACAAATGCCGCTTAATTTAATGATTATTAGTCTATTTGTGATTACAGCAATTGTTTTAAGTGCGTTCTTCTATGTGATGACGATTCAAAAAATACCTCAAATAGGCATTCTTAAAGCCATAGGTATTAAAACGAAACATTTATTAACTGCACTTTTACTACAAATTATTTTAACAACAATGGTAGGTGTTATTTTAGCATTTTCCGTCATACTTATATTAAATGCCTTTATGCCTGTAACTATGCCGTTTTATCTAAGTTATAGTCAGGTGTTATTAATGATAGTCGTATTTCTAATTGTAGGGTTAATCGGTGCATTATTATCCTTTATAAAAGTTCTAAAAGTAGATCCTATAGAAGCAATTGGAGGTATGGAATAATGGCATTGCAACTCAAACACATTACTAAGACATTTGGCAATGGAGATGCACAAACAGAAGTATTAAAGAATATTAATTTTAGTGTGAATCAAGGTGAATTCATCATACTAAGTGGCGCATCTGGATCAGGTAAATCTACACTTCTTAATATTTTAGGTGGATTACTAAGTCCGTCAAGTGGAGATGTTTTGTATAAAGGCGAGAATTTATTTTCAAAGGAAGTTGATAAAACAAGTCTAAGACTAAATGATATAGGTTTTATTTTTCAATCATCTCATTTAGTTCCTTATCTAACAGTTAGAGAACAATTAATGATTGTAGCTAAAGAAGCGGGTATAAAGCGTAAAGAGGCTAAAGATAAAGCACAAAGACTATTAAATGAGATAGGTCTGAGTCATCGTTTAGATGTTTATCCTCATTTGTTATCTGGAGGAGAGAAACAACGCGTCGCTATAATGAGAGCTTTTATGAATGAACCTAAAATCATATTAGCAGATGAGCCAACTGCCAGTTTAGATGCAGATAGAGCGACATCTGTTGTGCAAATGATTAAAGCACATGTTCAAACTAAAAATATGATTGGTATTATGATTACGCATGATAAAAGATTATTTGAATATGCAGATAGAGTGATTGAAATACAAGATGGTAAAATCGAGTTATGAAAAAATAAACTTAGAAAGTTTAAATAGTTGTGTCATTTAAATCACACAATAATTAAACTTCTCTCAGCTATAATCATTTTGCGGGAGTGGAACAAAACATACTGTTCCACTCCCGCCTTTTTTAAAATAGAATGAAAAGAGAAGCAAAAAATAAAACTGCAAAGTAAATGGTCAATAGTAATTTATATTGATACATTAGTGCTAAGAAATCTCTCACTAATGCGACATCAAAGAAATGATAAGGGGTGTGACTTCCTATACCATCAACTTTCATTCGATTCGTATGCGCAAATTTCATTCCTCGTAAGATATGAAATTGGCTCGTAACACAAAGTATGTTGGGGCTATTTGAGTATAAGTTGTGTATGACTTTTTTTGAATAATAGAAGTTTTCAAACGTATTTGTCGATTGAGATTCCATAATAATACTAGATTGGGGAACCCCATGTTGTATTAAATAACGCTGCATCGCTAATGCTTCAGATATGGGTTCATCTGGCCCTTGACCACCACTAACAATTATTTTACATTTGTCAGTTTGATGTTGATATACACTAAGTGCACGATTTAATCTTTCGGCTAACATTGGTGTAACTTTTTCTGTGAAAATTCCAGCTCCTAATACCATAATTAAGTCGTACTGCTTATGAGTTGAGATGCGACCTAAAGCTGATGACCAAGACATGTAAAGCAGTAATGCATAACAAGTACTTATAGCAATCATTGTTAGCCACAAGAAACCACCATTAACTATAGGAACAGGCATAGTACTAAGATATGCAAGAATCGATGTAAAAAGCACTCCTAATATGAGATATTTCGTCATTTTATTTAAAAAAGCTTGACCTTTTTGTAAGGAGAAAAGATGGTTGTGCTTTACTAGTAAACCAACCATAGTAATAATCATGATTATTATAAGTGTAGTAGGGAGTGTCATTGTTAATAGATTCAAAACAGTAATCAACATACATAATATAATAGTTGTAATAAACAATCTTAAATTCAGAAGCCATTTCACGTTGAATAATACACCTAGTACAGTCAATAACACAATAAGAGCTAAGATAATTGCGATCATAAGGAATACCTCTAATTTCTTTATATATATAAATGTAATCGAACAACTTACCAATTAGCAACTATTAATAACGTAATTAGGTTTTCAAGAGAATTGTTTATTGATATCATTTAACAGAGTATGTAAAACGCTATTGATTACTATTTAACAAGGAGTAAAGTAATGAGCATAATTTCAAGAAACCACATCGAATTTATGAAGCAATTCATAGATGATACTAATACTTTAACTGCAAAGTTATTAAAAGATCAGCAAAGCAAGTATGGTATTTCAATGGAGCAATCCAATGTTGTAAGATTGCTAAGCCATCATCAAGTATTATCAATTACTGAAATAACTGAAAAGCAAGGTGTTAATAAAGCAGCAGTAAGTCGACGTATCAAGAAACTAATCGATAGTGGCTTCGTAGCATTACAAAAGCCAAATAACAATATTGATCAACGACTAAAATATGTTGCTCTAACGGAAAAAGGTAGAAAATATACTGAAGAAAACAATAAAATTGTTAGCGATATGGTTAGTGATATGGTAGCTGATTTATCAAGTAAAGATATTGAGAAAGCTTTAAGTGTATTATATATAATAGATGAGAGAGTAAAAAAATTTAATTCAAAAGTTTAAATTAGTATGAAGGTCTAGAATGATTATTATATAATAGAAATCATATTCTTATTTGAAATTAAAATATCAATCGATAAATATATTCTAGTAGAGGGGAAGTTGGTGACTAAATGAGTACATGTCCGAAATGTGGACAGAAAATTGATAGCAACTTAAACAAATGTCCTAATTGTGGGAATAAATTAGACAATAAAGACAATCAAATAAACTCCCCTCAAATCAACACATCTAATATTAGGATAAGAAAGTTTATTCCTTGGGCTATCGTTGCGTTTATCATTGTTTTACTAATTATTGTGTTTGTATTGGTTAGAAATTACAATTCACCTGATGCACAAACAAAGATTTTGGTTAATGCAATTGATAATAATGATTCACAAAAAGTAGCGACGCTATTAAGCTCTAAAAATTCTCATATAGATTCTGATGAGGCAAGTGTATATATAGACTATATTAGAAGTGAAGTTGGTATGAAGAAATTTGCGCGCGATATTAAATCTACAGTAGAAACACTTAATAAAAGTGATTCTAAAGAGGCAATAAATTTAAAAACGCGTGCAGGTAATAACTACTTACGTGTAAGTAAAAATGGTACACGATTATTAATATTCGATAATATGAGTTACACTGCTCCGACAAAGAAGGCAATTGTGAAACCTAAATTGGATACGAAGTATGAATTTAAAGATGGTGGAAAAAAGAAAACAGTTATTGCTGATGCGAATAAGACGACTTCACTAGGTACTTATATCCCAGGTATATATTCTGTTGATGCTAAAAAAGAAACAGAATATGGAGAGTTTAGTGGTCAACTTAAATTTGACTTTAGATATGGAAAGAGTAACACAGTTGAAGTAAACGAAAACTTCAACGAAGCGTTATTAACAGTCAAATTAAAAGGAAAAAGTGATTTAGACAAAGACTCATTAAAAGTTGAAATAAATGATAAACAAATGAAATATAGCAGTTCTAGAGAATATGGACCTTATCCTCAAACGAAAGATGTTACAGTTTCTGCGCTAGGTAAGGCAAAAGGGAAAACATTCCATGCAGAGACAAAAACAATCAAAGCAAGAGATTTAGGTAATATTAATAGTGCTACATTAGAGTTTGATGATGAAGAGATTAGTGATTATATCGAGGAAAAAGAAGCGGAAGAAAATAGTTTGAAAACAAAGCTAAGTAATTTCTTTAGTAATTATTCTTTCACTTTGAATTCAGCTATTTCACGAAGTGATTTCAATTTAGTGAGTACATTTTTAAAAGATAAATCGAGTATCTATAAGTCTATAAAAAACAATTTAAACCAATCAGTTGCCTTTATTAATCCACAAGTTATAAGTGCTAGTCAAAAAGGCAACACGATTAATACTAAAGTGCAACATTTAAATAGCAATGGGCAGTATGAAACCACTAATTATGAATTAAGAGAAGATAGTGATACGGGTAATATTCAAATAGTTGATTCAAAATAAATGAATGAGTAGCGATCAAAATTGTATCTTTAACATTCATTCTAAATAAGTATTTGTAGACTGAACTGAGAAGGTGATTAAATGAAGCTTTTCTCAGTTCTAGTCATATATAAGAGAATGAGCGAAACACAAACTTAAAATTTCAGTAAGTGGTTTAAAAATTCGAAAGCTAGAGTAATATTGAAGCATGTTTTATTCCAACTTATTAAATTTTAATCAATACATAAAAATATGAAACCTAAAAAGGTGGGATAATATAATGGATATAGAGCAAAAACAAAAGAAAAATTCACCGTTATTTATTATTATATTGGGTGCTTTAACTGCTATAGGTGCTTTATCTATAGATATGTTTTTGCCAGGGCTACCAGAATTAAAAAATGATTTTAATACGACTACTGCAAATGCACAACTAACTTTATCTTTATTTATGATAGGTTTAGGGTTAGGTAATCTGTTTGTAGGTCCAATATCCGATAGTATTGGGCGAAAGAAACCACTAGTTATATCTATGATTATATTTGCTTTAGCAAGTTTAGGAATTGTCTTCGTTGAAAATATTTGGATTATGGTATTTCTTAGATTCGTGCAAGGCTTCACTGGAGGTGCTGGAGCAGTTATATCAAGAGCGATTGCTAGTGATAGGTATCGTGGAAATGAACTAACTAAATTTTTAGCACTGCTCATGCTAGTTAATGGTGTAGCACCTGTGATTGCGCCAGCTTTAGGGGGCTTAATTTTAAGTTTTGCTGTTTGGCGAATGGTTTTTGTCATTTTAACGCTATTTGGTGTGTTAATGGTGTTAGGTTCATTGTTTAAAGTTCCTGAATCTTTATCGGTAAAAAATCGTGATAGCAGTGGAGTGAATGTGATTTTTAGTAACTTTAAAAGTTTACTCACAACACCACGATTTGTTTTACCTATGCTCATTCAAGGCGTTACATTCATCATGTTATTTAGTTACATTTCTGCATCACCATTTTTAGTTCAAAAAATATATGGTGTTTCGCCATTACACTTTAGTTGGATGTTTGCAGGAGTGGGAATCACACTTATTATTGCGAGTCAGATTGCTGGAAAATTAGTAGACTATTTTCACCCACAAGTGCTACTACGTGCATTTACAATTATCCAAATCATTGGCGTTGTGATTGTGTCATTAACATTAATAAATCATTGGCATTTTGCGTTATTAGTTATAGGTTTTATCGTTTTAGTGGCACCTGTTACAGGCGTCGCGACATTAGGATTTTCAATTGCAATGGAAGAACGTACAACCGGAAGCGGGAGCGCATCAAGTTTATTGGGATTATTACAATCTTTATTAGGTGGCCTTGTGACACCACTTGTTAATCTAAAAGGTGAATATAACAGTATGCCTTATATCATTATTATTAGTCTCACAGCAATTTTACTTATCATTTTACAATTATTAAATATTAAAGTATTTAAGCATGACAAAGTATAAAAGAAATTAAATTAATTACTATGCTATGATGAAATAATTAAATACAGTATCAAATTGAAGAAGCCATTAATCGAGTTAACTCAATTAATGGCTTCTTCATTGATTAAATGCAACTATCTTTGAACTTTTAGTGTGTTAGCTAGTAATGCACTTGCTACTTCATCCGGGTTTTCTTGACACCCTAATCTTAACCAATTTAAAATGACACCTATTTGACCACTCATTGTATAAGTTATAAAAAAAGGCACGTTTTGAATGGTCGTATTATTTTCTCCTAAAATTCTCGTGTAATACTGTTTCGTAATATCAATATATTCCATAACTAATTCTTTATTTGGATGAGAAATAAAAATAGCATGGTAAAATGCTTTTTTTCTATATATATATTTCAGAATAATATGGAAGAATTTATATACTTTTTCAGGATTTTTTTTAATATTATCAAAATTAAAAGAGAATGCTTTAAGTAAGTGTTCGTATTTATTCAAATGATAATTTTGGATTTTTGATAGCAAGTCAAATTTATCTTGAAAGTGATCATAGAAAGTTGACCGATTGACATTACTATTTGCGCAAATCATCTTTATAGATATATTTTCGAAGGGATAAATTTCTAATAAATCAATTAAACTTTTTATAATTTTATATTTAGCATTTTGCTTCATCTTGTCACCTGATTTATCTCGTACTTCATTTAGCCGACAATTTACTAATAATTGTTGGTGTTAATTTTATTTATATGTCTTTATAATATTAAAAGTGATTTTGAAAAGCAAATAGGAGGAAATGTTCAATGAAGAAAATGGTGTTAATTAATATCATCACAATCGTTGTTCTAGTTGTAGTTGGTATTGTAGGTTTCTACTTATATCATAATGCTACAAGCTTTGTAACAACTGATAATGCCAAAGTTGATGGAGAACAAATTCAAATCTCTAGCCCAACTTCAGGTCAAGTTAAATCTCTTGATGTAAAACAAGGGGACAAAGTTAAAAAAGGTGACAAAGTAGCAGAAGTTAGTGGTCAAAGCCAAAGCGGTGAGTCACAAACAATGGATATCAAAATGCCACAAAACGGAACTATCGTTAAAACAAGTGGTATAGAAGGTTCAGTTGCACAAGCAGGTTCACCAATTGCTTATGCTTACAATTTAGATGATTTATATATTACAGCAAATATTGACGAAAAAGATGTTAGCAGTGTAGAAAAAGGCGACAAAGTTGACGTAACAATCGACGGTGAAGATTCTGACGTTGACGGTAAAGTTGAAGAAGTAGGCCAAGCAACTGCAGCTAGCTTCTCATTAATGCCATCATCTAACACTGACGGTAACTACACTAAAGTATCTCAAGTAGTACCAGTTAAAATTTCTTTAGATTCTGCACCATCTAAAAATGTTGTTCCTGGAATGAACGCTGAAGTAAAAATTCATAAAGACTAAGGAGGTCATAGAATGACAACGACCTTCATTGTTGGATATATTGTTTTAGCGGTCATTTTAGTTGGTTTAGTTAACGTTCTTGTGTTGAAATCACGTAAAAAACGTAAGAACCAAGCTAAGGGACAACACGTAAATGAAGAATCTAAAAGTCAAAGTAATCCATCTAAATTTAAAATCAGTGACTTAGACCGAGATAAAGTGTCGAATCACACGCAAGATTCTCAAAGAGACGATGATAAACAGCGTCACATGAACTCTGAAGATAGACACATTGAAAATGATAAACGAAAAAATCATTTCGAGAATGAACAAGATCAGCAAGATCATGCATCAGAGCAAATACATCCTGAGCAAAAGCAAGCATCACATTCCTTACATTATTCTGATGATGCTACTGAGGATGACAAACAAGATGATGATGTAAACAATCAACATCTACCTAAGGATTCAATTTATGAACCTATTAATCCTGATTCTCAAGAAGGACGTGTAAACGAACGTATTAAGAAACAAAAAGAAGATTTTGTTTTTGGAGAAGGGATTACAAGAAATAAAATTTTAGCAGCAATGCTATTTGGTATGTTTATAGCCATCTTAAACCAAACGTTATTAAACGTTGCATTGCCTAAGATTAATACAGAATTCAATATTTCTGCGTCAACTGGACAATGGTTGATGACAGGATTCATGTTAGTAAATGGTATTTTAATTCCAATAAGTGCATTCTTATTTAATAAATACTCTTATCGTAAGTTATTTATTATTGCACTTTTATTATTTACTATTGGTTCACTAGTCTGTGCACTTTCTAATAACTTCCCTATGATGATGGGTGGACGTGTACTACAAGCCATTGGTGCTGGTGTATTAATGCCATTAGGTTCTAACGTAATCGTTACAATTTTCCCACCAGAAAAACGTGGCGTTGCAATGGGAACGATGGGTATAGCAATGATATTGGCGCCAGCTATTGGACCAACTTTATCAGGTTACATCGTTCAAAATTATCATTGGAACGTTATGTTCTATGGTATGTTCTTCCTAGGAATTGCTGCAATGATATTTGGCTATTTCTGGTTCAGATTGTATCAAAGAACAACAAATCCAAGAGCCGACTATCAAGGTATCGTCTACAGTACGATTGGATTTGGTGCACTATTATACGGATTCAGTGAAGCCGGTAATAAAGGTTGGGGTTCAGCTGAAATCGTAACGATGTTCATAATTGGTGCGATATTCATTGCTGCATTCGTCATTCGTGAATTAACAATGAGAGCGCCAATGTTAAATCTTGAAGTGTTGAAATCATCAACATTTACACTAACAACTATTATTAACATGGTTGTTATGATGAGCTTATTCGGTGGTATGATTTTATTACCTATCTACTTACAAAATTTACGTGGTTTCTCAGCACTTGATTCAGGACTGTTATTACTTCCTGGTTCATTAGTGATGGGTATATTAGGACCAATCACTGGTAAGCTACTTGATACTATTGGTTTAAAACCTTTAGCATTGTTTGGTATAGCTGTAATGGCCTACGGAACATGGGAACTTACTAAATTAAATATGGATACACCATATCTTCATATAATGAGTATTTATGTGATTCGATCATTCGGTATGGCGTTTGTAATGATGCCACTTATGACAGCTGCCATTAACGCACTGCCACCAAGACTCATTTCTCATGGTAATGCATTCCTAAACACGATGAGACAATTAGCTGGTTCAATTGGTACTGCGATTCTTGTTACTGTTATGACAACGCAGACAACAAATCATGTTGGTGCGTTTACTGATGAATTAGATAAAACAAACCCTGTGATCCAAGACCACGTCCGTCAAATGGCGGCACAATATGGTGGTCAATCTGAAGCAGTACAAGCTATCTTAAAATACGTAAATCAGCTTGCATATATCGAAGGCATTAACGATGCATTCTGGATTGCCACTGGATTAGCAGTCTTAGCATTTATTTTAAGTTTATTCTTAAAAGGTAAAAAAGGTGCTGATGCAGAACATGAAAGAATGATGCATGCAGAAAGTAATAAATTTAAATAAAATGATGTTGGGGGACATTATTTTTAAAGTATCGGTACACTTCTTTAAGTGTGATCGATACTTTTTTTATTAGAAAAAAAGCCATTGTGACTAAATTATCGCGTCTACAATGGCAAAAAATATATTATTTGATTTTAGGATGGTTCGTTTTTCGATTTCTGAAAAAGAAACTAACAATTAATAAAGCTAGACTACATACTAATAAAATAAGTGCATTATGAATAGCATCCGCTTCACTAATAATTTGATTAGCAGAAACATTTAATGAGAAACTTTGTAGTTTATCAGCAATTCGTTGACCAATTACTTGTATTGCATATCCAAAATACAGCGACATGATTAATAATATTGAAATCACAATAAAATTTAAAATCTTTAATAAAGTTCGATTGAAGATAATAGTCAAAATAGTGATAACTAAACTTACAATTGTTAAAATGAAAAATGTGTTAAAAATAAATACGAGACGATTGGCCACATCTTCAAGATTAGCTAATTGGCTTAAATTAATATTAAGTGTACCTATTTGTGTAACCGTATTCTGAAAATCTTTAATCTGACCGTAACTAATGGGTTGATTAGCAAATGCTAAATTAAAGATAGGTTGTTTGTACATACTATAACCCGTAATAGCTACTAATATGAAAATTATGATTTGGATAATTAAACTCACCCAAGATCTTCTTTTTCGGTTGTTACGATTAGAACGAAGATAGTTGTGATTATCAATAGGAGGTCTATTATCATATTGTGTTGTTCTTCTTTCTGACACTTTTCTAACTCCTTTTCTATAATTCATTTGTTTTCTAAGATTGACTAATTTATACTGAATTTAATATGCAAATAACAATATTATATTAAATATTTAATCATGATTTTTTAGAACATAGTTTTCATTATATCGCTTTTTGTGCTTAATGTAATGACGTTTAAGTAATTTATTATTAATTAAGGTAGGTAGAATTTTATGAGATCACATATGGTTAATCGAATCATCAATCGATACTTACTGCACAATCGTTCAATAATGTTTGATAATGATTCAGATTTCGATAAGTTCATGGATAAAAGAAAAGATATTAATCAAGCGAAGCATAAGCAACCTTCAAGTTTAAATGTTAAATCTAATTTAGATAAGTTGTCACACGATGATATGCAAGTATTTAGATTTAATTTTCGTCATGAAACAAAAAAGAAAATTCTCTATATTCATGGCGGTTATAATACGTTACAACCCTCACCATTTCATTGGAGATTTATGGACAAACTTGCACTTAGTACGCTTTATGAAGTTGTGTTGCCAATTTATCCTAAAGCACCAGAACACCATATTCAAGACACATTTAAAGCAATCGATGGGATATATCAATCTTTATTAGAAGAAGTGGATGCCAAACATATCGTTATTATGGGAGATGGTACTGGGGGGGCATTAGCACTAAGTTACGTTCAACAACTTGTGGCTAATAATCAACCATTACCTAATAAAGTTTATTTACTTTCACCAATGTTGGATGCAACATTGACTAATCCTGAAATTACTGAGGATTTAAGCAATAAAGACCGTTTCGTCAACAAGGATGGCTTACAACGTATATTCAATGTATGGACGCAAGGAGAAGCACTAGCTAATCCATTAATATCACCAATTTATGGACAAATACACGATTTACCACCTATCGTTATATTCGGTGGTGGCAGAGAAATTTATCATCCAGATATGAAGCGTTTTGTATATAATTTGGAGGAAAAGGGACAACCAGTTCAATTCTTTGAGTATCCGAAAATGTTCCATGATTTCCCTTTATTCCCTATACATGAGTCACACAAAGTAATTAAACAAATTACTAAGACGATTGATGCATAATTAACATACAACAAAACATAGTTTGATAAAAAAAGTACTCTAAGTCTACTTAGCAGATATCACGTAGGTAATTGAACTGAGAAGGGCATTTAATTGGTCATTCTCAGTTCTTTTTGTTGAAGATGAGTCTTCGTCTTCTGTCACTTCATATCATGAAATATGAATAACTTCTTTGTTCGAAATTTTTAAATTAAATTTTGAACTTTAGTTATAACCGTTTGTTGACCTAAGTTATGATAATAATTGTCGATGGCTTGTGACAAATCTATTTGAGATACATCTTGTTGATTTAACAAATTCACTAAATTCGAAGATAAGTTCGCAAATTGACCTGCATAGTCATTTAATAAACGTTTCAAAACTTCTTCATTTTCCTCTGATGCAACGATATTTTGTAATGCTTCAATAGCTTGTTTCTGTCCTTGATAATAACTAATATTAAATGCTCTTTTAAGCAATTCCTGACTGGGACCATTCATAAATAATTGTTTAGCACTATTGAGTTCTATTAAGTTTACTTTAAGCTCATCATTTAAATCATATAATAATTCTAAAAGTTGATTGCGAAATTGTGATACCATTTTTAGTTCTCCTTTTTAGGTATTCCTATTTGATGACCTAATTGTTTAGGCCAATCATTAGTACCTTGTTGATTATAATAATTAGCAATGTTTTGATGATAATCACTTGGAAAAGGAGCAGACTTACGTTTGTTACTATCAATTCCCATCATGATAACTTCGTTAGTTGCAGCAAGTTCATCTTCATCTGTATAAAGCATTAAAAAGAAATGTACACGCTTATAATCATAATCATAGATATAAACTTCGATTCGGTAAGTTGAATTGAGTGATAACTCTGCTAGGTACGTCGTATGTTCTTCTAAAGTGAACATTGTGTATTGAAGTACCTCACGTTCCTTTAAAGAAAGTCCATGCGTGTAGTTAAATTCATTTACAGCTTCACTAAACACTTTATTATATTCTGAGTCATGCATGTGATTGTTATGATCAATTTGATTTGCTTCTACCACTTTATTAATAATTACAGGATTACTCATTACTAAAGACCTCGCTCATATATTGATAGTTCTATTTTACTAAATAAAAATAACACATACACATGATTTAATTCATGGTAGAATGAAAGACGTATGGTTGTGTAGGAGGTAAACGTAACAATGACTATGACAATTCGATATCAAACTAAAAATCAATCGCTCACTCAAGTTGATAGTGTGAAGGAGATTCCTGAAACAGCAACAATTGTATGGTTTGATTTTGAAAATGCAACACAAGCAGAGAATGATTATTTAATAAGTCAATTTGAATTTAACTATTTAGAGTTAGAAGACGCCATTACAGGTGTGCCACGTGTAAAATATAAATCCTATGAATCATATCAATATTTAGTATTTCACAGTATGTACAAAGATGATTTTTCTCCAATTTCTTTAAATGTATTTTTAAGTGAGAAAGTACTTGTTACATATCACCACAAACATTTTGAATCGTTAAATGAAGTGGCTAAAATGAATGCACAACATCATGAACCAGACTTGGATTGTGCAGATATAGTGATACATATTTTAGATATGATGGTTGATAAATATTTTGAATTCGTTTATACAATTGAGGATAAAACATATAACTTTGAAGATGCACATGTAGATGATACTCAAAGTAAAAAAATAATGGATAATGTTTTTCAAATTAAATCTGATTTAATCAAAATTAAAAGGGTATTATTCCCTATGCAAGAATTAGTTAATACAATTAAAACTGAAGGTAATTTGATTGTAGATAGTAAGCATTCGATGTATATTCAACATATCGATGACCATCTAATAAAGCAAAATAATATCATAAGAACATCACAGGAGATGGCTAATGAAATAAGAGAAAATTTCGAATCTTATTCATCATTTCGAATGAATAGTATCATGCAAGTATTAACATTGGTTTCAGTCATATTCTCACCTTTAACATTTATTGCAGGTGTCTATGGCATGAATTTCGAATATATGCCAGAACTTAAATGGCAATATAGTTATCCAATTTGTATGATCGTCATGTTAATTATAGCTATTGCATTGATTATCTTTTTCAAAAGAAAAAAATGGTTCTAATATATTTTGAAACTTTATTAATTTAAGCAAAGGTAGGTACAAAGATGAGTGACTTTCAAAGAGAACAGAGGAAAAATGAACATGTTGAAATAGCAATGGCTCAAAGTGATGCACCTCAATCAGACTTTGATCGAGTAAGATTCGTGCATCATTCAATCCCTAACATAAATGTAGATGAAGTAGACTTAACAAGTCGAACAACAGATTTTGATATGACATATCCAATTTATATCAATGCGATGACAGGCGGCAGTGAATGGACAAAACAAATTAATGCGAAACTTGCAGTTGTCGCTAGAGAAACTGGATTAGCAATGGCTGTAGGCTCTACACATGCCGCTTTGAGAAATCCTAAAATGGCGGAATCATTCAGTATTGCACGTCAAACCAACCCAGAAGGTATAATTTTTAGTAATGTTGGTGCCGATGTTCCTGTAGATAAAGCCGTAGAAGCGGTTAGTTTATTAGATGCACAGGCTTTACAAATTCATGTGAATGCACCACAAGAACTTGTGATGCCTGAAGGAAATCGTGAATTCTCGACTTGGTTAGATAATGTAGCAGCTATTGTTCAACGTGTTGATGTTCCAGTTATTATTAAAGAAGTTGGCTTCGGCATGAGCAAAGAACTATATAAAGATTTAATTGATGTTGGTGTTACATACGTTGATGTAAGTGGTAAAGGTGGAACAAACTTTGTCACAATTGAAAATGAGCGTCGTTCAAATAAAGATATGGATTATCTTGCAAATTGGGGACAGTCAACTGTAGAGTCATTGCTTGAAAGTTCTGCTTATCAAGATTCACTTAATGTCTTTGCTAGTGGTGGTGTACGTACTCCTCTAGATGTTGTTAAGAGCCTAGCATTAGGTGCTAAAGCTGTAGGTATGTCTCGACCATTTTTAAATCAAGTTGAAAATGGGGGCATTACGACAACGATTGAGTATGTTGAGTCATTTATTGAACATACGAAATCAATTATGACAATGTTAAATGCACGAGATATTAGTGAATTAAAACAAAGTAAGTTCGTTTTCGACCATAAGTTAATGTCATGGATTGAACAACGTGGTTTAGACATTCATAGAGGGTAATATTGAATAGGTTATTCAACCATAATTCGCATTAATAAATTACACAAATAAAGCAAGTTGAGAGTTTGGACTCCCAACTTGCTTTTTTATAATGCCTAATATAAAACTTTAGTTTCCAAAAATATTCATAAAGCCCATAACGATAGGTACACCTGCTAAGTCAATTAAGAAGGCTCCAACTATAGGAACGACAAGATATGATTTTGGTGAACTACCATATTTTTTAGTAATTACATCTAAATTTGCCATCGCGTTTGGTGTAGCCCCTAAACCATGACCTATAAATCCACCAGCCATAACAGCGGCATCATAGTCTTTACCAAGCACTCTAAATAGTATAAAGAATGCAAATAATGAAATGAATACGACTTGAACTAAAACGATAGCGATAAGAGGTAATGCAAGTGAATACACTTGAGTAAGTTGAATACTCATCAGTGCTAGTGCTAAGAATAAGCCTAGAGCCACATCACCAATTTGATCATTCAGTTTCAAATCGATGAGTTGTATGTTCGCATATTCTGATACATTTCGAATTGCAACTGCTACAAACATTGAGCCTACATACATAGGTAAACTTTGACCAGTTAAATTAGAAAATTGATCGCCTATCCATGTACCTACTGACATGCACAGTGCAATGATTGTTAATTGGATAAAAAATACTTGTGTAGGTTGATATTTACGATGTAGCACTTCGTTAGATTCAACTTTACTATAATCTTTAAACGAGTCATCGCTATTTTCAGGTTTTAAGTTATAGCGTTTAATAAGTGCCTTTACTAAAGGTCCACCAACTAATCCACCAAATACTAAGCCTAAAGTTGCTGCTGCAAGTGCAGCTGTGATAGCTGAATCAATATTAAAACTTTCTTCGAGCGTTTTACCATAAGCCGCTGCATTCCCATGTCCTCCTTCCATTGACATTGAACCAGCTGTTAAACCTAACAATGGTTTAATATGTAATACTTTAGCTAATGAGATACCAATGAAATTTTGACATATTGCCAGAAATGCACAACATACAAAGTAAAGTATTAATACCTTTCCACCAATTTTAAATAATTTAAATGATGCACCTAATCCAATGGTAGTGAAGAATACCATCATGAAGAAATCTTGAATAAAGCTAGCATCTAATTTAATTTGAATAATATTTAAAGTATCTAAGACTGCAACTAGAATTGCAAATAATAATCCTCCTATAACGGGAGGTGGTATACAAATTCTTTGTAAAAATGAAACGTGCTTGACGACGAATTCACCCAGTAAAAATAAAAGACAGGCAAGACATAGTGTTGTGACCGCATCTATTTCCATTTTTATAGCCCCCTTTATAAACGAGTTAAAAATTTTAAATAGCACTTCTTGTAAGCGCTATAAATCCCCATATATAACATTATACATATAAAAATTATAGATTTCTAGGATAGGTATTATGGTTTTTATATAATACGAAATTTTAATAATTTTATAAAAAGATAAAAAATTAATTGGAATATTAATTTGTAATATCCATGAAAATAGATTTGTTGATATTAAACAATTTAGAAATAGTTATAAAGGCCAATTCTAAGTAATAAAATTTCTAGAATGTTTAATTTCTTTATTTCCAAGTTTCATCTGGATTGAGGCAGTCTGATTTACGTATATGTGACACAAATGGATTACCTTTAACCGTGTATCGTAGCGGTTTATTAGTCCAGTCGCCTTTATTCGGTATGCCAATTCTAGCACTTTCAACAATATCCCTAGGGTATTTACGATGTTTAGTATCAATGGATAAGCGACAATCATTCAATGTGGCGCCATCAATTGCTCTAGGTATATTAAATGCTTTTGTCCATTTTCCGGGTCCGTTTGTTAATTCATATCCTGACTTATTACGATTATGTTTCATCATTTCAATGCCATCTAAAGGTTCAATAGCTCGAATCAGTACTCCTTCAGGGACACCTTCGTTTTGAGTTACGAAATTCACTAATAGATGTGTGTGCATCACATGTCCGTAAATGGTGCCGCCTCTTTTATAAAGTGAAGTCACTTTTGGCGTTTGCTTACCTCTAAATCCATGAGCTGCTCGATCTGTAAAACCTAAATAAGCTTCTGTTTCAACAATATAGCCACTATACGTTTGAAATTCGTCTTCATATATGACTTTGACACCTAATAACGCTTTAGCGGTTTCAGTCGTTGGTCTTGATACAAAATCCACATGAACACCTTCTTCCTCTTGAAAATTTAATAACTGATAATTAAAGCTGATGCTTAGACTGGTATAACACGATTAAAATATATTATGATTGCAATTATAATTGAAATTAACCAAGAATTTAAAGACTTAAATATAAGTGTCATATATATTTGACTATGTTGGCATTATATCGTTATGATGAATAATATGGGATGTTGAAAGAAGTGTGGAAATATGAATAAAGTTAAAGTTTATCGTGGTGTAAAGAAGATTTCGCAATTAGAACTTGCACGATTAGTTGGAGTATCACGTCAAACCATTAACATGATAGAGAATAATAAATATAATCCGTCATTAAAATTATGTATTAATATAGCTAAGACGCTAGGTGTTACTTTGAATGATTTATTCTGGGAGGTAGAGAATGACTAAAAATGATGAAGCTTTGCAAGTAGAAAAAATTACATTGCAAGCTAAACTTGGCATTTTAAGTTTAAATTTCCTATGTGCCATCATTGCTTTTGCAATGTTCAACGACTTGCAACGGCAATTTCTTTCACCATTTTTTATCGGTAGTTTATTACTTTTAATTGTTATTGTTTGTAAATTAACAATTCATTCAGAAACAGTTGATGATATTCATATTTATGTACATGACTTTAGCGATAAATCAAAACTAAATCGTCATTCTAAATTAAAAAGAATTGTTTATCTTATTCTGTGGATAGTTTATTTGGTTCTCATCGCTAACATAGTAACACCGAACATTAATCATACAAGTAACTATGAATGGGTGTTTGAACCGAGTTGGCTTATTTTAGGAGTAGGTGTAGTTGTCGCATTATGTATGTTTGATGATAAGCGAATTAAATATACAGAAATGGATACACCTACCATAGAGAATCGTGGTGCGTTACCTAAAGGCGTATTAAATTTAATCCCAAATTATAGATATGCAGATGAACAACAGAAATTAGTCATATTAAAAGTACATGCGACTAATTTCATTTGGATAACAATCGGATTAACTATTGTGTGTATCGTTGATGTAATCATCGAATTAATCTTGCATCAAATGCCATTGGCTGCTTATATTACAATCATATTCATTGTTGTTGAATTATTGATTCTCAAACTTAAAAACAAACAAATTCGCAGCACACTTCATGAATAAATGTTTTACGCAAACGCTGTCTATTAAAAATTTTAATAGAGAGCGTTTTCATTTTTTAATTTATATAAAATCTATGGAATATTAATAAAAAAAGTGTAACAATATGTATGTGAAAAAGTCTGTGCTTAAATTTAAAATAGATAAAGGTATCATTGCATTGATACAATGAGGATAACTTTATTACAAGTTGGAGGTCATTTCAATGCTTTATTCAATCTTTATCTTTTTATTAGCAGGTCTCTGTGAAATTGGTGGTGGCTATCTAATTTGGTTGTGGTTAAGGGAAGGACAATCAAGTTGGTTGGGATTTATAGGTGGCGTCATATTAATGATGTATGGTGTCATTGCAACATTCCAGTCGTTTCCAACTTTCGGTCGTGTTTATGCTGCTTATGGTGGCGTGTTTATTGTAATGAGCTTAATTTGGGCATATATTGTCGATAAACAAGCACCTGATAAGTACGATTTAATTGGAGCATGCATATGTATTATTGGTGTATGCGTTATGATATTACCGAGCAGAACCTGATTAAGCGTGTTTAAGAGGGAGACGTAAGTAATGATAGTTGAAGTAGAAAAGCAAAGACATGGTATTGACTTAATTAAAATTGACAACGATGAAACCAATATTGTATTCACAAATTTCGGTGCGCGCATCGTATCATGGAAGTACCATGATAACAACATTGTATTAGGCAATAGAGTTGAAGCGGATGAGTTTTATCCATCAAATCCGTATCATTTCGGTGCTACTATCGGTCGCTATGCTGGACGTATTGGAAATGCCAAATTTCATTTGAACGATGAGGAATATCAATTAGAAGCTAATAATAACGTACATCACCTTCATGGTGGTAGTAATGGTTTAGATAAAAGACTTTTTAATTACGACATTCAAGATAATATCACGAATATTAAGGTTACTTTTACAGTTCAACTAAAGTCAATGGAAGATGGGTATCCAGGGGATATGACTATTAAAGTGATACATACTTATGACGTCGAACACCGTTGGACAGTAGAATATGAAGCAAAGACAAATCGAGATACATTATTTAATCCAACTAATCATGTTTATTTTAATTTGAATAGAGACAATAATGTTATAGATAATCATAAAATTAAGAGTGAGCAATTAAATATGTATCCAATTGATCGAAACAATCTTATTGAAAATACTAGTTCAATTGATTTGTTAGCTATTTTTAAAACAAACAGTATATCTTTTAGTGATATTTTTAACTCTGATAATGAACTACTTAAAGAGCAAATTGGTTCAAGAAATGGATTAGATCACCCTTTTGATGTTGGAAATCAACAATTTTTCATTGAAAATGATGAGTTTCAATTAGATGTTACGTCATCTATGCCAAACGTTGTCATCTATACATTTAATGATACGAAAGATTGGGATAGTGATTTTAATATTTATAAACCAAATTCAGGTATATCCCTAGAAACACAATTTTTACCTAATGATATTAATTTGTATGGTAATAAAGCAAACTCTATTTTAAAAGCTAACGAGCATTTTTATTCTAAAACAACTTATCATATATCAGAAAAATAAAGTAAAAAACATTAAAGCGGGTAGATCGTCAGTACGATTTATCCGCTTTATATTATGCTTAATAGAATTTAGTTCATTGCATTATCATATAACTTTTGTAATTTAGCTAAACGCATTTCAAATAAATATGGATTTTGTAGCGCATACTTCAGTCGGGATACATTTTTGCGATCATTATAGTAAATATCATTAAGCTCTTGTACAGAAAGTCGAGTTGCTTCATCTGCCAACTGAATTAATTCTAAATCATCATCTTGATCTACATATCCTTCTTGTAACACTCGAAAATAGAAGCCTGTTTTTCCACTAGTAGACATTCTTTTAACTAAGTCTTTTATACCGTACTTTGTTTGAATTTTCCAACAAGGTTCTCTTATTTCAGATACCTCTAAAATTGCTTCACCTAAACGATATTGATTTCCAAAGAACACGTCTGATTCATCTAAATTTTTCAAAGTTAAATTTTCATCAAACATTGCGTAATTAGGAATCGTATTTAAATCATTTTTATACATTTGATAATGAGATTTGCTAAAACAGCATACTGCTTTATGTGGACCACCATGGTCTTTATATGCCTGTTCATCCTCAACAAATCCAGTTCTTGATAATCACATTGTTTCAGAAATAGGAGATTTATTCAAAGCGGACAACATTTCTCTCTTTTGACCGTAATCTAATTGTTTAATTTGTCCTACTGAAATTGCACATACTGAAATCATATTAATTGCCCCCCCCTTAATTAAGGTGTTAAGAAAAATTTTACTATATTAATAATTAAAATATAAGAAAAATGATAAAATAATTTCCGATATTGAACTAGGTATTTGTTTGAACGTCATGTAAAATAATGAGTGAGTATATTTGAAAAGGGGTCACAGTTAAATGAAAGATTCTAAAGAACTTAAAATCATGACAGTAGATGATGCTGTAGCTCAAATTGAAGATAATATGGTGCTAGGAATTGGAACGGGTAGTACCATTGAATTTCTTATTCCAAAGCTCGCTGAAAGAATTCACAAAGAACAATTAAATATCACTGGCGTGTGTACTTCTAATAAAAGTGCATTTATTGCAAAAAAACTAGATATTAATGTTGTTGATATCAATGATGTTGGTTATGTTGATTTAGCAATCGATGGCGCTGATGAAGTGGATGTTAATATCAATTTAATTAAAGGCGGTGGTGGAGCACTATTTCGCGAAAAAGTAATAGATGAAATGGCTCATCGTTTTGTAGTTTTAGCAGATGAAAGCAAGCTCGTAAATTACTTAGGTGAAAGTTTTAAACTGCCAGTAGAGGTGGATAAGTTCAATTGGTTCCATATCGCTAAAAAAATTGAAGCTTATGATGATATTATCACAGAGCGTCGAATGAGTGATGATGTTCCATTTATAACGGATAATGGCAATTACATTTTAGATTGTCAGTTAAATAAACAGATTGATCCATATCAATTTCATGAGTATTTAATTCATCTAACAGGTGTCTTAGAAACTGGATATTTTTTAAATATAACAGATCAAGTTATAGTAGGTACACAAGATGGCGTTAAAATCATAAACAAATCTAACTAAAATAAATAAAAATAAGCCAGAAAATGAACTAAGAAAGATTCATTTTCTGGATATTTGTATGTGCACTTAGCCTTTAAAAGAAGGCGTAATATAAGCTTTATTTCTCAGTTTTGTGACTAGATGTATCTTTCATTTGATCTATTTCATCCTTAGCATCATCAACTACAGATGAACGTCTATCTTCTTTATAAGATGTGTTCTCTTTAAGTTTTTCATTTGAAGAATCAGTTTGATTCTCAGACTGTGATTTAAGTTCAACATGATCTTCATTAAGTTGACTCTCAGTGAAGCTGTCTTTTTTATCATTATGTTCATGATCTTCAGACTTTGTTTCATTTGAAGTAGTTGTATCGTCATCATTCATATGGTCTAAATAATTATTAGGTTCAACTTCATCAAGTGAACGATTAGTTGTTTTATAAACAATAAATCTAATAATTAAACTTAAAATGATAAAGACAATGCCCACTAACGTCGTACTTAATGCGATAACTTTCATTGAGAATAGGTCGCCAGTTTCTTCACTAAATAAGAACACTTGTGCAAATGACATTGATGCATGGAATACGAGAGCGATATATATCGTATGTCCTTTAGTTGCACGTATGAGTTCACCAATAATAATTGAGAACATGAAAGTATAAAGGAAATGGTATCCCGCATATTCCATTCCATATGTCGTATTAGCGGCCCATATAGAATAAATTAAACCGACAATGATTGAAGAGAAAAATGTATTGACTTTATTTTCTACAATATTTTGTAAATAAGAACGGAATCCAAACTCCGCAAAAAATGCCATTAAAATATGACCAATAATAATTGTAGGAACTGATACAGATAAATCAGTTGCTTGTAATAAAATAAAACTATCGGCAAATGTGTTAAAACTAAACATGCCAATCATGAAAATAACTAGCGGTAAAATCAATGCTAGTAATATACGTTCAATGACTCTAATATCAACTGAAAACTTTAATCCAGCTAATTGAGTACGTTTATCTTTAAATGCAATAATACAAACAATTGCTGCGATAAACGGTGCAAGATCAGTAATATCAAATACAAAACGTTTAATACCTACTGATGCTTGAAAATCTCGTAGGATTAATGATAGCGCCATCGTGACAACGAAGAATACGAAGATAGTTAACGCCCATTGAAATCCTGATATACGATTCGACTTCATTTATGTAACCTCCATTAGGGTAACCGTAAAAACTCTTTCTTTAATATTATACATATTACAAGGCCATAAATAAATTGTCCATTTTAAATATCATTAAAATGTAATAGTCTTGAATTATTTTTATATGATTGAAAACAATTTTTAATGTCTTAAATTAATTTGAAAAGGGTAATCATAAATATAAACAAATGGTAACGATAAATCTCATTATGATGTAAGATAATGCTATAGAGTAAATAAATAGGGGGCAACATAATGTATACACAAGGTAATCCAAAACTATGGACTGGTCGTTTGGATAGTGAAACAGATCCTAAACAGTTTAGACATTTTCAAACAGTAAAGTTCGCTAATTTGGAAAATATGGAAAACGTAAGTGATAAGACAGGTGTTGGTCTCTTAGGATATGCCGTGGATAAAGGTGTTGAAAACAATAAAGGTAGAATCGGATCAAGGAAGGGTCCAGATATCATAAAACATGAATTCGCGAAACTTCCAGATTTAAGTGAATGCGAAATGTTGATTGATTACGGTAATGTTGAACATACAAGTAATCATCTTAGAGAAACGCAACAAGAGATGGCACGATTGTCTGCTAAGGTTATTAAGCAACATAAACAGGCTTTTTTAATTGGAGGTGGCCATGATATTGCATATGCACAATATTTGGCTACTAGAGAAGTCTATTCAGATGCTTCAATTGGAATTATCAATATTGATGCTCATTTTGACACACGTCCTGATGAGCCACCTACATCTGGCACTATGTTCCGAGAAATTTTAGATAATGATGAAAATGTCGATTATCTAGTTTTAGGCTTGGCTCAAGGTGGTAATACGCGTGCTTTATATGATTATGCAAAAGACAATAATATTATTTATGTCTATGCGGACGAACTTTTACATCAAGTGTCACCGACTATTAAAGATAAAATAGAAAGATTTATTCATGACCATGATACGATTATGTTTACCATATGTATGGATGTTATTGACAGTGCGTTCGCGCCTGGTGTAAGTTCACCTAGTGTATTAGGATTATATCCTCATTCAGTATTTGAAATAAGTAAGCGTGTAATATTAAGCGATAAGGTATCATCAATTAGTATTGCAGAAACTAACCCAGACTATGATGTTGATAATCGTACGTCAAAGTTAGCGGCGAATTTAATCCATCATTTCCTAGTTTAAAAAGTAGAATTAAATTGTCGTATATGACTCTGAAAATGGAAGATGACTATAATCCCTAAAATTAAATTCAAACATGAAAGAGTAGAACGTTGAATTTGCGTTGAATTCTGTTCTACTTTTTTAATTACTTTTAATTGATAGAAAAGTTTGACAATTATGTTACGATATAAATAATTAGGGAGGTAATGGATGGTGATGAAGCGGTTAAGTTATAAGCAGCAATGGCTTGGAGAAATCTCGCAAAATATAATGGCAGGTATCTTAATGGGTTTAGCACTACTCCCTGTAGCTATAGCCTTCTCATTTATTGTTCATATCAGTCCAACGATAGGGTTAATGAGTTGTGGATTAATGATGCTATTCATTAGCTTTCTTGGAGAACGAATAAGTATGGTGTCTGGACCAAGTAGTGGTATTTCGATAGTGGGTGCACCACTAGTAGAACAATACAATATTCATTACTTAATTATGGCCACGCTTATAATGGGCATCATTCTAATTATATTTGGCATGTGTCACATAGATAAGATCCTTAATCATATTCCAGATACTGTTGTTATTGGCTTTATGAATGCATTGGGTATTCTATTACTTACAACGCAAATAAAATATATTTTTGGTATAACTACTGCGACTTATTTAGTAGCAATCGCTACATTTCTAATAATTTATTTATCTTCAATATTTATTCGATTTATGCCAGCTCCGCTTATAGCTATAATTGTGGTGACTATAGCAAGTTATTTTCTTAAACCGAATGTTCAACTAGTCCACGATTTAGCAGAAATTCGACTTACCTTTCCTAAAATTTCTGTTTATACAGAACTTTTAAACTTACATGCATTAAGTATTATTACTTTATATGCATTAACCATGTCTATTATTTCCGTAGTACAAACAAATCTTACAAATGAAATGATGGATGTAATTACACAAAGTCATTCCAATAAAGATCGAGAAGTCATTGGTCAAGGGTTAGCTAATTTGATTGTCGGGTTATTAGGTGGATATGGTTCAAGCGCCTTAGTAGGTCAATCAAAATTTAATTTTAAAATGGGTACTACTACTCGATTAGCCACATTCGTTACAGGTTTATTTCTTCTCTCATGCGTCGTTATTTTAGGTCCGATTGTAGGTTTTATTCCTATGGCAGTGTTGGCTTCGGTATTAATTACAATATCATTGAATACATTTGATAGACGCACGTTTAAACATTTAAAAGAAGCACCTATAAAGCATAGTATCGTAATGTTCATAACGATTATTTTAATATTAATGTCACACAATTTAGCTATAGGCGTCGTTATAGGCACACTTATTTATTATGTCATTCACTTTATTTTTACAAAGAAAGGAAGACCGTCGCTATGACAACTTACAATGATTATGTTAAATGGAGACGTACATTTCACCAATTTCCAGAAGTATCTCAGAAAGAATATGAAACAACTAAGCGATTAAAACGTATATTAAAAGCTTATGAAATAAAAATAATAGATTATCCTTTAGAAACAGGGCTTATAGCTGAAATAGGACATGGTGAACCTTGTATTGCTGTTCGTACAGACATAGATGCTTTACCAATTACAGAGCAAGTTGAACATGAATTTACCTCAACAAATGAAGGTGTGATGCATGCGTGTGGTCATGATATTCATATGGCAAGTATTCTAGCCATTGCCACAAATTTAAAAGAACAAGAAGATAAGATTAAAGGTCGCGTGAAATTTATATTTCAACCTGCAGAAGAAACGGGATATGGTGCCAAAGCGATTGCAGAGACAGATGTATTAGACGATGTTAAAGCGATATTAGGTTTCCATAACTATCCAACTTTAAATATTGGAGAATTTGCAATTAAATCTGGACCAATTACATCGGCAGTAGACCGTTTTGAATTTAAAATTCACGGTAAAGGTGCACATGCTGCTAAACCAGAACAAGGTAATGATCCAGTCATGGTACTTGGTCAATTAATAACAAGTTTACAAACGATTGTAAGTCGAAATATATCAGCTTTTGATAGCGCTGTAGTAACTATTGGAGAAGTATCGTCTGGAAATACATGGAATGTGATTGCTGACCAAGCATATGTCCAAGGTACAGTGCGCTCATTTAAGCCAGAGGTTCAAAATTATATAGAACAACGATTTAAAGAGATTGCTAAAGGATTAGAGCAACTGTTCAATGTCGATATAGAAGTTATATATACTAAGCTGCCAGGAACAGTTTTTAATGATGCATACTTAACTGAGCAAGCTAAGGAAGCTGCTCAAAAGGTGGGTTATCAAATCATAGAATTAGAGAATCCATATACTATTGGGGAAGATTTCTCTGGCTTATTGGCTAACCATCCAGGGGTATTTGCATTTATTGGTTCTAATAGTAAATACGATTTACATCATCCAAAGTTTGATCCAGATGAGCGTATACTTGAGAAGGTCCCTGAGTACTTTATAACGTTGATTTATCAATTGCTTGACGACACAGCATTTAATTAATAATCGATGTTCCATTTAAGAGTTTGATTTGTGTAGCTATATTACAATTTTTAAAATGTGATTTAAAAAGCATGACGAACGGGTAAACAGACACTAAACATGTTTCAGGAGATGAGTAAATAATGGGTGCACAAGATCCAAGAACAAAATTTAAAACATCTGATTATGAAAAACAAGAACAAGAACTACCTGGACTTCAATCTGAACTAACACCACAACCTGACTGTGGTGAAACATCGTATGAAGGTCATAACCGATTGTTAGATTATAAAATGCTTGTAACAGGAGGAGACTCAGCAATAGGACGTGCAGCAGCGATTGCATATGCCAAAGAAGGGGCAGACGTTGCAATTAACTATCTTCCAAGTGAAGAACAAGATGCTCAAGAAGTTAAAGCTGTCATTGAAAAGGCAGGACGTAAAGCTGTATTAATACCTGGAGATATTCGTGATGAACAATTTAACTATGATTTAGTTGAACAAGCGTATAAAGAATTAGGTGGTTTAGACAATGTAACATTAGTAGCAGGCCATCAACAGTATCACGATAAATTAGAAGAGTTCGATACACAATCTTTTAAAGAAACGTTTGAAACAAACGTATATCCAGTATTCTGGACAATTCAAAAAGCATTGGACTATTTACAACCTGGTGCATCAATCACTACAACATCATCCGTTCAAGGTTATAATCCAAATCCATTGATTCATGATTATGCAGCATCAAAAGCAGCGATTATTTCATTAACAAAAAGTTTCTCTGAGCAATTAGGGGAACAGGGTATTCGCGTTAATTGTGTTGCACCTGGTCCATTTTGGTCTCCACTTCAAATAACAGGTGGTCAACCACAATTAGCGATTCCCCAATTTGGTCAAGATACGCCATTAGGTAGAGCTGGACAACCTGTAGAGCTTTCAGGCACATATGTATTACTTGCTTCAGAGGAATCAAGTTATACGACTGGTCAAGTTTTTGGCGTCACAGGTGGCATCCAAATCAATTAAATATCTCAGAATATAAATCCAACGCAAGGGTTTCAAAAAAGACTCTTGCGTTTTTATGTTGAAAGGAGTGGATTACAGTGAAACACATTGATCCTAATCAACTATCAGATATCCAAAATTATAAACTATTAAGTGGTTCAATCATACCAAGGCCAATAGCATTTGTTACATCTTCTGATATCGAAGGAAATATAAATGCTGCGCCATTTAGTTTTTTTAATATAGTTAATAATGCGCCACCTATGATTGCTATTTCGGCACAGAGAGCAGGAGGAAAGCGTAAAGATACGGCAATTAATATAGAAAACGGCCAATCATTTGTTGTTCATGTTACAGATGAAGATAATGTTGAGGAAATTAATAAGACCGCTGCATCTATCAATCCTAAAGATAATGAACTTGATTTAACAGAACTCAACACCATCTCATCTGATCTGATTGATATTCCAGCTATAAAGGAAGCTAAAATTAGATTTGAATGTCAACTTGAACAAATGATTTTATTAGGCTCTGAAGATGATGGTGCTGATTTAATTATTGGAAAAATTGTTAAGTACCACATAAAAGATGATGTATATTTTGGTGATAGTAAAATTGATGCGAAACAATTAAAACCAGTAGCCCGTTTAGCAGGTAATGATTACGCTAAATTAGGTGAGCAATTTACAATTGAGCGTCCAAGTAATTGATAATTTAGACATTAACTATGGTTTTAATATGTAATTTTCATAAAATTTTATTGACGGTATGACAGTAATCTTGTAACTTTAATAATAAAATTATTTTTATAAAAGAAAGTAGGTTTAGTATGGAGGAACAAAGAAAAGGCAATGCATGGGCGTTACTTCCATTATTATTATTTATTGCATTGTTTTTAGGTGTAGGTACCATTACAGGTGATTTCACTAATATGCCTTTAAATGTAGCTATCACGATTACTGTTATTGTTGCTTTAATAATGAATAGGAAAGAAACATTTGCTAACAAAGTTGAAGTGTTTACAAAAGGAGCAGGTCATTCCAATATCATTTTAATGGTATTTATATTTATATTGGCTGGTGCTTTCTCAACTACCACTGAAAAAATGGGCGGTGTTGAATCAACAGTAAATCTAGGTTTATCATTGATACCTCAAAATTTAATCATCGTTGGATTATTTGTAATTTGTATGTTTGTGTCAATTTCAATGGGTACCTCTGTAGGTACAGTTGCTGCATTAGCACCTGTTGGATTTGGATTTGCGCAGGCAACTGATATTCCAGCAGCGTTAGCAATGGGTACTGTTGTAGGTGGTGCTATGTTTGGCGATAATTTATCGATGATTTCAGATACTACCATAGCTGCTGTTCGAACTCAAAAAACAAGAATGAAAGATAAATTTAAAGTGAATTTTTGGATTGTACTACCTGGAGCAATATTAACAATTATTGTCTTATTCTTCCTTACTAACGGTATCTCAATAGATCACTCTAAAAGCTATGATTATAATTTAATTAAGGTAATCCCTTATGTACTAGTATTAGTATTAGCGCTCGTAGGGGTAAATGTAATCATTGTATTAATCGGTGGTACGTTATTATCAGGTGCTATTGGCTTATTTGATGGTTTTTTTGGTTGGAAAGGATTACTAAATGCAGTATCAGAGGGTATTATAGGTATGGAAGACATTGCAATCATAGCAGTGTTAATTGGTGGTTTAGTTGGAATTATTCAACATAATGGTGGAATTGAATGGTTATTAAATTTTGTTCGTTCTAAAGTTACAACTAAACGTGGTGCTGAATTTGGTATTGCTGGTTTAGTGAGCGCAGCTGATATTGCAACAGCTAATAATACAATTTCAATTATTATGTCAGGTCCATTAGCCAAAAATATTGCAGATGAATATGATGTTGATCCACGTAAATCTGCAAGTTTATTAGATATATTTGCAGGGTGCTTTCAAGGTTTTTTACCTTATAGCCCACAAGTGATAGCTGCAGCTGGCGTTGCAAGTATATCACCATTTAGTGTAATGCCTTACTGCATTTATTCATTTTTATTAGGGATATGCGGCATTATAGCTATTATATTAAGATACCCTCGTGTTAAAGCTAAATCTTAAAGTAAAGACAAATAACAATAATAGACTTATAATTAGCATGTTTAATAAGAAAAATTAAAATAATTAAATATTTTAATAGTTCAAAGTTTGGAACTGTATTGAAATGCGTTAAAATAGATATAAGAGTGAAAGTAGGTGAAACAAGTGGCAAAGTATAATGTTGAGAATGAACATGTTGAAATTCATATCGAACGTTTATTAAAATACTCACCAGAATTAGTATACCAAGCTTGGACGGATGCTGATTTATTAAAACAGTGGTTTATGACATCTCAACGTACGAATAAGTCAATTGATGTAGATATGACTGAAAGTGGCTCATATCGCATAGTTGATTCACGTAATGGACGACAAAATATTATCCAAGGTACGTATCAAGAACTCGTTGACAATGAGTATATAAAAATGACAATTGGTATGCCTGAATTAAGTGATCAAGAGGATGTCATTGAAGTTGAATTTGAAGAGCGTGAAAACGGTGGCACACAAATGTTTTTCTTTTATCAGTCATTAGTTGAACGTGAACGACGCTTAACAACATTAGAATACAAACAAAAGAAAAAGGAATATCACGATTCTACTGTTCACGGATTAGAATTAATGTTTGATAAAATGCATCAAATACTTGAACAATATGTAGAAGACAATAATCTATTAAAATAAAAACTTAGGCCTTTGCGTGAATTCACGTTATCAGTCTAAACTGAGAAAATTTGATATCAATATTAACAAATATCTAGTTATTCTTACTAAGGTGGATACCCCAACAAGGAGAGTTTACAAAGACAATCTCCTTGTTGGGGTTTTGATGTGTTAATAATTAATCAGTACCGATATTTAGTTGCGATAAAGATTAACTGAGTTCACCGTTATCTTTACGTTCATTATATTTTCTGAGTAAAGTTTCAAAAAAGATATGATAACTAATAAAACTTGAATAGTCTGTACCATCGTATAAATAGAAAGTATTACTTGATACATAAACGTTATAGCTCGCTTTTTGGGCTAATGAATTATCTTTCATTGTTGTAACTGAGATAAAATATTTTTGGCGTAATTGAAGTAGGTTTGTAACGTCTGTGAGTTGGTGACTCTCACCAGATAGAGAAATAATAAAGAATAAATCTTCATCAATCGAACGATTCAGTACCATTTTTAACTCATGAACGTCATGTAACACGATAATATTTTTATGCATCGTTAATAATATTCGCTGAGCTTCGTCCGCAACATTTTTCTGTGCACGACCAGTACCATATAAGTAGACGGTAGACGCCTGGTTAAGTTTATCGGTAATCAAATTATAATCAATACGATCTAAATAGCTAAGTGTTGTCTCTATTTCCTGTTTAAAAGCATCCATCGAATCTTTAGGTAGTTGACTTAAATGTTCACTTTCAAATTTTAAATAGGATTTAAAGTCACTATAACCATCAAATCCTAACTTTCGTGTAAATCTATGAATGGTAGCGTTAGATGCATGAGTGTATTGTGAAAGTTCGTGTATCTTCAAAGTTTTACATTGATTTACGTGCGTGTTTACAAAGTGTGCAATTTGTAGGTCATTATCATTTAACTTGTCAAAATTGGCATTTACTTTTTCATCTAGTAGCACAAAGACACCTCTTATTCTTCCCTGAAAATATTTTCATGTATAGAAAACATAAACTTATTATACAAAATTATTTCAAAATCGGTCAACGTCATTGTATAAGTGTAAGCGTTTACTATAATAGATATTAAGAAAACGCTTTTATATGTACGATATATTTAAGTACAACATAGAAAGATTTGGGGGTTAAATTATGAACGCTATTAAACGTTTTGGGAGTGCAATGATTGTTCCCGTATTAATGTTTGCATTCTTTGGGATAGTATTAGGTTTTGCAACATTATTCAAAAATCCTACCATCATGGGTGGATTAGCAAATGATCATACATTTTGGTTTAAATTTTGGTCTGTAATTGAATCAGGTGGTTGGGTTATCTTCAATCATATGGAAATCGTATTTGTGGTTGGATTGCCTTTATCTCTAGCTAAGAAGGCCCCTGGTCATGCGGCTTTAGCTGCATTGATGGGCTATTTAATGTTTAATACCTTTATCAACGCTATTTTAACGCAATGGCCACATACATTTGGTGCTAATTTAGAAAAAGGTGTAGAAAATGTAACTGGATTAAAAGCGATTGCTGGTATTGAAACTTTAGATACTAATATTTTAGGTGGTATCATTATTTCTGCCATTGTGACATGGATACATAATCGTTTTTATAGTAAAAAATTACCAGAGATGTTAGGTGTATTCCAAGGTTTAACATTTGTTGTAACAATTTCATTCTTTGTTATGTTGCCAATAGCTGCAATTACTTGTGTCGTTTGGCCAACAATACAAAATGGTATTGAATCAATGCAACATTTCATTATCGCATCAGGCTACATCGGTGTTTGGTTGTATCATTTCTTAGAACGCGTGTTAATACCGACTGGTTTACATCACTTTATCTATGCACCAATTGAAGTAGGTCCGGTTGTTGCAAAAGACGGACTTAAAGCAGAATGGTTTAGACATTTAAATGAATTTGCTGAAAGTAGTAAACCGTTAAAAGAACAATTCCATTACGGTTTCATGTTACAAGGTAACGGTAAAGTGTTTGGTGCTATCGGTATCGCATTAGCAATGTATTCTACAACTCCTAAAGCTAATCGTAAAAAAGTTGCTGCGTTATTAGTACCAGCTACATTAACTGCGGTAGTTGTTGGTATTACTGAACCTTTAGAATTTACATTCTTATTTATCGCACCTTACTTATTTGTTATACATGCATTATTAGCAGCGACAATGGATACAATTATGTATGGTTTCGGTGTTGTTGGTAACATGGGCGGTGGATTACTTGATTTCATCGCGACGAACTGGATTCCGTTAGGACAAAATCACTGGCTAACTTATGTAGCTCAAGTTGTTATAGGATTGATTTTCTCAGGTATCTATTTCGTTGTATTCAGATATTTAATCTTGAAATTTGATATTCCATTACCTGGACGTCGAGCTGAAGAAGAAGTTAAATTATTCTCTAAAAAAGATTATAAAGAGAAAAAAGGCGATGGAAGTACTGACAATTCTGGATTCCAACCTAGCAATGAATATGAAGCGAAAGCACATTATTATTTAGAAGGATTAGGCGGAAAAGAAAATATTAAAGACGTTACTAATTGTACAACACGTTTACGCCTAACAGTTAATGATGAAACAAAAGTTGAAGATAGTGGATATTTCACTCATGAACAAATGTCGCACGGATTAGTTAAAAGCGGTAAAAATGTACAAGTCGTTGTTGGAATGACTGTGCCCCAAGTACGTGAAGCATTTGAACATTTAGTTTATGATGATAGTGATAAAAAATAATTAATCAATATAGAGTCTGTGACATTATGTTCATGGACAAGTGAAAAAGACAATTTCTAATGAAATAACATAGAAATTGTCTTTTTTTATAATTGTTTTAAAGATATGTAACTTGTTGAGATGCTATATTTCTTATAATTGATGCCAGTAATACAAATGTAAGTTTGCTTAACAAGACTTTATATTGAGAAACTACTATTTAAACAAAATAAAAAAATGAGAAAATACTATAAGTGTATCTTCTCAGATCAGTAAGTTAGAGCAAATTAGATATGTAGCTTTAAATATATTCAATTACAATCTCACGAATGTAACTAAGATATATTTGCTTTATGCATCGCACGTGTTTTATAAGATGCTGAAAGAATATCAATATTTCTACATGCAATAGTTTGTAGTAATTTACTAAACGTTTCAGGTGCACAACATACGCTTGCACAGTTGTTGTTTAAAGTATATTTAATTTCATAATTATTTGAGAAATAAGTCATAATATCAATGACTTTATCTTTTATGAATGCATCTTGGAGGCCATCAATTGCTAAGTCGAAACGTTTAGAAGCTTGATATGTTTGTTCAGTATCTAATAGCGTATTTAATCGTTTAGGAGATAAAATCTGATAAATTGAAAATTGGTAAAAACTAAAAAAACTAATGAAATATGGAAGTTGTTGCTTAGGTAAGCTAACTTCTAAAACTGGTATATCGTCGTGTTTGATTATTGAATATTGAAATGAATCGCAAAATTTAACGTCTTTACAGACTTTGATTAAATGTTTTCGAGTTGATCTAGATTTTAAACCTACAATGTTGATAATGTAAGTTTCAAATTTGTCTAACAACATGCAATGACCTCCTATATTTATTTAACGTATGTAAAAAGCATTTAGCTTTAAAGTTCCCTAATAAAGTACACCGTTCTTTTATACACACTGATTGTATCACTCTTTTTTGATATTATCACTAGGACTTTTGAATGAACTTCGATTTAATTATTTTGTAATATAAACGTAACGATAATTAACATGAAATAAATATGAAAATGTTGATTGTTTATTAGTTGAAATGTGTTTAGTAAGTTCATTAGTGAAGTGTGAAAATCAAATATTCATATGATAAAATTAGCAATAATTGTAGTTATTAAAGGAGCAAACTTATGTATAAAGCTGTAGTATTTGATTTCGACGGTACAATTATAGATACAGAAAAACACCTATACGACATTATTAATAAGCATCTTTCCTTTCATGGTGTGAAGCCTGTTTCACTGGAGTTTTATCGAAGCCATATAGGAGGACACGCTCAAGGTTTACATGACTATATTGAGCAACAGATTGGTTTAGAAAAGAAACAAAAAATATATGATGAGCATAATGATACGAGCCATGAACTCGACATTATTGATACAGTTTCTTCATTAATGAAATATTTGAAACAACGACACATACCTATGGCGATTGCAACAAGTAGTTATAGAGAAGAAATTATGCCTACAATAAATGCTTTGGGTATCGATGAGTATGTCGATGTTATTGTTGGAAGAGAAGATGTCGAAGCGGTTAAACCTGATCCAGAACTTTATCTAACGGCTGTTCAACGTCTAAATTATTCACCGGCGCATTGCTTAGCTATAGAGGATTCAGCAAATGGCGCAACAGGTGCTATGAATGCTGGATTGGATGTAATAATTAATACTAACGAGATGACAGAAGCACAAGATTTTTCTGCCATAACTTTTGTAGGTAAAGATTTAAGCTTTGAGCAAATAAAAAATCGTTTCTTTGAACCAAATAAGGAGTAAACTTATGTCGTGGCAAATTATCCTATTCTTTTTAGCAGGTCCTATTATAATAGGCATAGGAAATTTAGTTTTAGGTCCAATATTTAGCAAACATATACCATTTAAAGTTCAAATGCGTTCTTTCTTAGTTGGAACAATGATCTATTTACTTTTAGCTACTATTGGATATTACTTATTGTTGCAAGGAAGAATTTAGATTACGTAGTATAGTTTAAAAAAAGAGAGGGAAAAGGGTAGGAACATTGAATAATATTCCACTGCCATTCCATCTCTTTTTTTATGACTGAAAATCATATGAGTTTAGTTAATGAATAATTTTAGTATGATTGTAACAACTAATAATACGATGAGAATTAAATCAATACCTACCATAATTGTAAAACGGGTTGATTTCTGTCCTTGCGATTTCGCTTGTTGCATCGCTTTGTAATTAGGCACTAAACTAAGAATAAGTAAGACAATAATTAATATAATTCCTATTGTGACAGACATTAATTTGTACCTCCATTTCGTTTGTCAATCCATTCCCAAATAAAACCAGCTGCTAGGCCAATGATAAGCCCCGCAATAATTCCAATCTCAAGCGTAAAAAAGATTCCACCTATAATTAAGCAAACAATTAAAGAGATGGGTAACGTAATGCCAAATTTAAGTTTGCGTTCATCTGAATTGAAGATCGTAAATACTGCTAAATATAATAAGAAAAAAGTTAAAGTTGCGATAATCGTTCTTATTATTAACGGATTTACTGTATCATGATTGGCACTGAAATAATTTAATAGAAAGAAAACAATACCAAATATTATAGAAATTTTAACGCTCTTTTTTAATAATGACTGCATGAATTAATTCTCCTTTTACTTAACAGTAAAAATCTACCAAAAGTATATCACACTCTAAATTAATTTTTACGAAACGCTCATCAATACATTTATGGCGAATTGATTATATGCAATAGTATAAAATGATTTTTATTTTTTAAAGTGAAATATTTCAATAAAAATTATTGTAAAAAGTAACTTGTTTTTATTACTAAAAACGTTGTAAAATCGGCGTTTTTTAAATTTTGCAAAGCATAATCATAACAGTAATGGAAGCGATTTCAAAAATTTGTAAAATTTATGTTTTAATTTTGTCAAATTATAGTATAATAACTTCATTAAGGTAAAGGAACTTTTAAGGGAAAAGAAGGAAAGCAAAAGAGGGTTTTCTGAAAGACAAAAGTATTCGAACCTTAGATTTAATAGAGATGGGGTTATTTTAATGGATAACAATGAATTACATAGGGGGCTAAGTGCACGTCAGATTAGAATGATCGCACTTGGCGGTACTATCGGTGTTGGTTTATTTATGGGAGCAACTAGTACAATTAAATGGACTGGTCCATCAGTTATTTTTGCGTACTTAATTGCAGGTATCTTTTTATTCTTAATCATGAGAGCAATGGGAGAAATGATTTATTTAAATCCAACTACTGGATCTTTCGCAACATTTGCAAGTGATTACATTCACCCTGCTGCAGGTTATATGACGGCATGGAGTAATATATTCCAATGGATTGTAGTAGGTATGAGTGAAGTTATTGCAGTCGGTGAATATATGAACTATTGGTTCCCGAACTTACCTCAATGGATTCCTGGTGTGGTTGCAGTACTATTATTACTAGCAGCTAACTTGACTTCAGTAAAAGCATTCGGTGAATTTGAATTCTGGTTTGCAATGATTAAGGTTGTAACGATTGTATTAATGATCATTGCAGGTTTCGGTTTAATCTTCTTCGGTATTGGTAATGGTGGCCATGCGATTGGTATCTCTAATTTATGGTCTCATGGTGGATTTATGCCAAATGGATTCGTAGGTTTCTTCTTTGCATTATCAATTGTTATTGGTTCTTACCAAGGTGTAGAATTAATTGGTATTACTGCTGGTGAAACTAAAGATCCACAGAAAAATATCAAAAGTGCGGTAAATGGTGTTATCTGGCGTATTTTGATTTTCTACATTGGAGCGATTTTCGTAATTGTTTCTATCTATCCTTGGAATCAATTAGGTGAAATCGGAAGCCCATTCGTAGCTACATTTGCAAAAATTGGTATCACATTTGCAGCAGGATTAATTAACTTCGTTGTATTAACAGCAGCATTATCTGGATGTAACTCAGGTATCTTTAGTGCAAGTCGTATGATTTTTACATTAGCACAAAAAGGTCAAATGCCTAAAATCTTTACAAGAGTAATGAAAAATGGTGTACCATTCTACCCAGTATTAGCCATTGCTTTAGGTATTTTAGTTGGTGCATTATTAAATGTTATTCTTCCTTTATTCATTAAAGGTGCAGATAGTATTTTCGTATATGTTTATAGTGCATCTATTTTACCGGGTATGATTCCTTGGTTTATGATTTTAATTAGTCATATTCGATTCAGAAAATTACATCCTGAAAAAGTTGAAGGACATCCATTTAAGATGCCTGGCGGTACAGTTGCAAGTGCAATTACGATTTTATTCTTATTAGTCGTATTAGTAGGAATGTTATTTAACAAAGAAACTGTTGTTTCTGTAGTGATTGGTATTATTTTCTTAGCTGCGGTAACTGTATACTACTTCGTTCGCGGACATCATAAAAATGATGGATTCCGAAAAGTTAAATAGAATACTAAATAAATCATATTATAAATAATCAACACATTATTCAAACTAAACTAAGGCACAAAGTACTTAGATTCATGTTTAAAAGAGGTTGAGACATTAACGTTGTCTCAACCTCTTTTTGTGATAGTTATTACTTAATAGCAGCTTAACTGTGAATAACTTAAGTTAAAAGAAGAATAATAAACTTTGTTCATATTCATTACTTTCTATATGTCTTGAGTTTTTAATAGAAATCTTAATGTTTAAATTCCACATTAGATAGGTATTTTCGATAATTATCAAGAGCCATTTTAGATTGTGTGATGAAGTCTAATGACGATTCATAGTTTAGTGCGATATAACGATAGAAAAGAACATCAATGGTAAACATTTGCGCAAACAAAGAAGTTGTCGCACCCATACGTAATTCATTTTCATCTGAATGTCCATATGTCAGAACAATGTCAGAATGCTGAGCTACGTGATTATGCTCTGAACTTGAAATTGTAATAATAGGGATATTATAATCCGACACAACTTTCACCATTGCACGAAGTTCACTTTGATCGCCATTATTAGTTATAAATAAAACACAATCTTCTTTGTCATGTGTAGACAACATGGTTGTGAATAAATGAGTCTCTTGAACAAGTTGGACATTTAGCCCAATTCGAGATAATTTTTGATATAAATCCGTCGCACAGACATACGATGCACCATAACCAAAGATAAAGATGTTATTTGCACGTTTAAAATGTTGGCATATGTTATCAATCGTTGTGTTATCTGCAAATGTAGAACTTTTTAGAAGTGCTTCTTCTGCACGATGATAAAGTTTCTTTTTTAAAGTATCTACCGATTCATTGTTAAGCAATTCTATCTTATAAGGTGCTTGTTGTTTTGGAAATAACATCGCAAGTTGTGATCTAACTTCATGAAAACTTTGATTAATCAATTTTTGGCTATATCGATTTAACGTCGAAACACTCATTTCAAGTTCTTTAGCAATCTCTTGATTCGACATGCTAATAACTTTATGTGGTGAGTTTAATATAAATCGTGATAATTTCTTTTCATTTTTAGAAAATGAAGCATAATTTTCGTCGATTAAATATAAAATGTTTGTCATCTAATCACCTAGTTTGTTTAAGTTTCTCATTTCTTTAGTCGTACCGAAGAAGTATGTGAAAATAAAGCCAGCTAGGTACGCAGATAATAACCCTATGATGTAACCTAAATATTTTTGATGGGCAATTAACGGTAATAATGAAATACCACTAGGTCCGATAGCAGTGGCACCTATATGACCAATGCCTCCTATAACTGCACCACCGATTCCACCACCAAGACATGCTGTGATGAATGGGCGACCTAATGGCAAGGTAACACCATAAATAAGTGGTTCTCCAATTCCTAAAAATCCGACTGGTAACGCACCCTTAATTGCAGTTCTTAAAGTAGTATTATTTTTACATCTTACCCATAGTGCTAATGCAGCCCCAACCTGACCTGCACCAGCCATAGCGGCAATAGGTAACAAATATGTTGCACCTGACTGATTTATTAATTCAATGTGTATTGGGGTGAAAATATGATGCAATCCTAACATAACTAGTGGTAAGAAAAATGCACCTATAATAAATCCACTAAATATACCACCTACACCAATTACCCAATTCACTACGCCTACTAATCCATCAGAAATAAATCCAGCTATAGGCATAAAGAAGAATATAGTTAGTAACCCTATGATAAGTAATGAAATTGTTGGTGTCACAATAATATCTATAGCATTGGGAACTATTTTATGTAGTTTTTTCTCAATTATACTTAATAACCATACCGCTAAGATCACTCCTATAATGCCACCTTGACCAGCTATTAATGGTTCGCCAGTAAATACATTTTTAATTGGATTATCTTCAGTAATACCTGTTAATAAAGTCGTACCCCCAATGACACCACCTAAACCTGGTGTTGCACCAAATACTTTTGCTGCATTAAAACCAGTGAAAATAGCTAGATAGGCTAACATGCCATCTTTGATGACATTTAATACGGCCACAAGTTGTTTTACCCAATCAGCTGTAATGGTACCAGCAGTAATAAAGTTGTTCAATACAGCTGCAATACCACCAATAAGTCCAGCTCCTATAAATGCGGGTATGAGAGGTATGAAAATATTAGCAATTGACTTTAAAATTGTATTCATTTTACTTTGTTTACGCTTTTGTTGGAATTCACGTTTGTTTTGTTGTGCTTGATTTTTAATATTTGACGTGTTGCTACGATGGGGGATATCTTCACCTAATTGAACACCACTTAGCTTTACCATTTCTGCGGATACTTCATTTACCGTTCCAGGTCCGACCACAATTTGAAGTCGCTCATCTTGTATGACTCCGAGCACGCCTTCTATGTTTTTAAGTTTAGGATAATCAACTTGTGTCTCATTGTTAATTTTTAGGCGCACACGTGTCATACAATGGATAATGTTATCCACATTATCAATGCCACCAACCGCATCTAAGATGTGATGGGCCAATTGTTGATCCTTATTCATATCGTTGCCTCCTTAAGATTGAATTGCTTTTTTTACAATGTCATTATTATTTATGAGTCTTGATTGAGCATCGCTTTTAGTTGTGTTACATAAATTCATAACGATTGCAATTTTAATATCATTGTCGGCTTTTATATAGAGTTCTTGAGCTTCTTCAAAAGTTAAGCCACAAATCTCTTCGATAATATGTATGGAACGTTGTTCAAGTTTGTGATTTGTCGCTTTTAAATCAACCATCAAGTTATCATAAACTTTACCAACACCAATCATAGTCATTGTTGATATCATATTAAGCACAAGCTTTTGAGCAGTACCTGACTTTAAGCGAGTAGACCCTGCTAATACTTCTGGACCAACATTGACTTCAAGTGCATGGGAAGCGACAGTACTAATGTCACTATTCGTATTGCAAGAGAGGGCAACAGTCAGTGCACTTATTTCATTGGCATATGTCAATGCCCTTTTAACATAAGGCGTGCGACCACTTGCCGAAATACCAATAACTACATCCTTTTCATTCAAATGGATTGCTTTCAAATCAGTCATTCCCATTTCATAGTTGTCTTCAGCACCTTCAATCGCTTCAGTCATAGCTTGTTGCCCTCCAGCAATTAAGCCAATTACTTCATTAGGATGCGTATTGAAAGTTGGAACACATTCAGCTGCATCTAATACACCTAAACGTCCACTTGTACCAGCTCCTATATAAATTAGACGTCCACCATCTCGAAAACGCGTAATTGTTTGTTCGATTACTCTGTTTAACTGGGGCAAAATAGGTTCAATTGCTTTAGCTACTAGTTGATCTTCTTTATTTATTGTTTTTAAAGCTTCTAATATCGACATTTCATCTAAATGCATCGTTTGTGTGTTTCTGCTTTCAGTAGTTAAATGTTCCATTAGCGTTTCTCCTTTTCAGTAATAAATTCAAATGTGTCACCAGGTTGTATTAAATCAATAACGACTTTATCTTCATCACATATAGATGCTACATGATTAATCGCCTTATGATTAGGCAAATCTGCTTTAATCACTTGTAGCTCACCTTCGTAACGTTGATTAAGCGAATTATCAACCGTGACGTCTCCCTTATAGCGATATTGATTGAAGTTATTGGTTGGAGGAATATTTACTTTAGTTAATCTAGAATACTTGGAGCGTATTACATTCTCAGGTGCATCCAAACGAGATGTATGTTGCTTGAAAATGAGTTGTTCATATGATTTATCAAAATATGATAGCCGAAGTTTGAAATGACGGTGATAAATCATCTGCTGTAATGCAACTGCTTCTGCATAGTTGATTGCAGTATCACCAATAAGAATATAATCCAAGTTATATTTTAATAGTGAATGTGCAGATTGAAGTAATGTCATGTGTCTATGTTGTTCAATGGTAGGAAGTCCTTTATACAATGGACCTCTTAATGTAGTTCCAGGAATAAAAGCCATAATTGAGGCATGTTCATCATATTTTCTAATGAGGTTATTTCGTTGTTCAAAAAGGTTTAAAGCTAAACCTGTATCAGGTCTGGGATAATAGTTATGACAAAAATAAACTTTAGATAATGATTTTTGATTATAAAGTGTATCCAAAATTTCAGTAGTGATAGTACTGGCATTTAGACAACACTGTAAATTATGATGAAACAAATCTGCAATTAAATCATAATTAAAATGATCATCAATTCTAATAACAAAGTCACCATTAGAAAATTGATCGAAAAAACGATAAACATTCTGATTCAGTAATGATGGATTTATATCAATAATGTAGGTTACCGATTTATCTTTTAGCAATTGGCATAATTCTCCCAAATATGTCAATTTAGTTTGATCGTTTTCCTCAGGTATTTGTAGTGATGTGAAAATAATGTCGTAACCGAGATCAACCATATTTAATATGTATGATTTGTTTAATGGTTGACCTAAATAGACTGAGAAACCTAGCATATGAATCCTCCTAATTACTGTAATCACTTACATTATAGCGTTTCACGTTTTTTATTACAATTTACATATATATTATATAATTTTTATAATTAATTGTTTAAGCGACTTGGATAATTAGCTGAATTGAAGGAGATAGCTGAGGCGTTTATTATGCTATTAAAAAAATAAAGGATAAGATATTGAAATTGCACATGTGATATACGAGGTTCACTTACTTATATTCATTTAACAAATAAATTAATGTTTGATGCAATTGGTCTTGACGTTGTTGTAAATCAACTAATATCGTCCCTTGATGGAATTCGTGTAGTGGTTTTAATGATAGATCATTTAGTAATTTATAAAAGAAGTGATCTGATTGCATCGAGAATTTAGACTTGGAGTTATTAGTACTGTTTTGAAGGGTTAACGGTAAACTGTCAGTAAAATTTTTAATGGATGTATTATACGCTTCTATTTCTCTATTTAAAAATCTATTGTCCATTAAATAGTAATACCTTATTTTTTCAACGTGAGTGAGTAAAATTATGAGTTGTTGACGCATTATTGTGTATGGAAGCATATTCAATGCAACTCCTTGAAGATATTAAATTGTAGAAGAGGTATGAATGAGGGGAACCAATCGAGAAAATTATTCAGTCGTCTCGATTGGATTTAAAAATTGGGTATAATTATCAATGGATATGTCATAAGTTTTAATGGTCTTCTCAAAGGAATAAGATATGTCATAAATATCAAGCACTGGTAATTCTCTTGTTCTTCCTAAACCGATTTCATAAATAATTGATAACCACTCGCCATTACGACATAGTAAACCAATGAATATGACATTCTCTGCAATAGTGTCTTGATTATCAATAAAGTCAATCAACATAACATTTCGTTCAGAACTATAAATTAAAATGTCTGCAAATAAATGGGGTAATGTTATTTGTTCAGTATCTTCAAACTTAATTAAGTTAGTCATTTGGTTTAGTGATTTACGAACACGAGTATTAGGAATATTGATAATCTGATTAATGATAGATTGAATCTCATTAGTATATGGTAATGTTGAATAGGATTGGCTTTCTATTAAGGTAAGATAAAGAGATAATAGCTGCTGTTCAGTAAAATTTAGCTTTATTTTATCTTCAGATTTTTGAATCTGATATCCACCATTTTTGCCTTTATGAGCATATATTTGAACACCTTGATTTTCTAAATCGACAATGTCACGACTAATTGTTCGAACAGAAACATTTAAGTGTTGCGCCAATTCAGATGCATTAATTGTATGACCTTGTTGTATTAATGAAATAATTTGATTCTGGCGATCTAATTTCTTCAACATAAACACCACCTATAACCATTACATATTACATTAATTATAACATAACACTGCGTATGAAGACATTTTCAGTACTTTAGTAGATTATGCGTGTAAAATTAAACATTTTTTATTAGGAAAACGCTTACAAAATTAAATGTTTTATGCTATTATAATATTTGTAACAGGGGAGAACGAATTCAAACAAAGGGGTAGAAGCTATATAACAGATAGCTTGTTGTGAATCGTTCAAGTTACATCGAAACATCTTCAATATTTATTACTTACTTTCCTTTCTATTTGTCGGCTAGCAGATGACTAGCCGATTTTTTTGTGTCTTCATTTAAAAATTCCTATGACAAATATGAGCAGTAAGATACAATAAAGTGAAATAGATAGTTGAGGTGAAATCATGCAAAACAAACTTCATAATTTAGATGCGCATATCATGGATTGGTTAAAACATCTCGATGATGTTATTCCCAATTTGATAACAGATATGATTACTGATACTAAAATAAATCGATTTGATTTAGTTACAAATGTAGATAAACAACTTCAAAACAAGTTTGAAGCGTATTTAGCTGAACACTTTCCAAGTCACCAATTATTAGGTGAAGAAAAAGATAATAGCATGATTCGGCCATACGAAGGTCATTTATGGATTATGGATCCAATTGACGGTACAGCTAATTTAGTAAAACAGCAAGAAGACTATTGTATTATCATCGCATATTTTGTTGATGGCGAACCTAAACTTTCTTATATATATGATTATCCTCACGATAAATTATATAAAGCAATAGCGGGTGAAGGTGCATTTGTTAATGGGCAACAATTAATGCCACCTAATGAATTAAAATTGCAAGACGCTATTATCTCTTTTGGGACTCAATATATAAATGATGATACAAGCAAAGCATTATACGATGCTTCGTTCAGTGTGAGAAATATTGGTTCATGTGGTTTAGATTCAGTAAGAGTGATTAAAGGACAATTTGGTGCACATATAAATACAAACCCAAAGCCATGGGACATCGCAGCGCAATTTTTATTTGCGAAAGAATTAAATTTGAAAATGACTCAATTAAATGGAGAACCGTTAGACTTTGCTAAGAGTGGCCCATTCATTATTAGTAATCACGGATGTTACAAAGATATACTAACTATTATTAATCGAAATGGCGGGTATCATATTTAATAATATTGATAGCTGTTTTATGAAAAGTTACTTCTTAAGACGTATAGAAAGTTAATCATTTTAATATATAATAATTATATTAATTCATAAAATAGAATAGGAGTGGTAGGATGCGTAGAACGCATAGACGAATGAGCCTGCCCGTTAAAATAATTACATGGTTTATAGGAATATTAGTTGTTTTAGCAATAGTTGCGTCAATTTTTGTAGTAGCTAGTATTTTTATTACAAGTGGTAAGATTCATAACCCTTTAAACAGACAACATTCAGAATTGAGATCGAAAAATGTAAGTTTGTCAAATGGTGATCCATTTACTATTGCATTATTTGGTGTAGACTCAAATGCTCAACGTAAAAGTGAGAATGATGGTGAAAGAAGTGACACAATTATGCTTCTTTCTATTAACCCTAAGAAACAAACTACAGAAATTGTAAGTGTACCTCGTGATACACAAGCTGAAATTGTAGGTAAAGGAACGACTGAGAAGATTAATCATGCATATGCTTATGGTGGACCAACGATGGCTGTTAAATCATTAGAAAAATTAATGAATGTTCCTATTGATCATTATGCAACAGTTGATATGGATGGGTTACATGATATGATTGATGCTTTAGGTGGTGTGAATGTTACTAGTAATGATACTTTCACCACTAAAGGAACTAACTTTGTAAAAGGTCAATCAACTCATGTGGATGGAGATACTGCAATGGCCTTCATACGTAGTCGTAAAGAGGAAGGTGCTGGAGGAGATTTTGGTCGTCAAGAACGACAACAACTTATCCTTCAAGCAATGGCTAATAAAATGACAAGTACTTCTGCGCTTACGCATTTTCCATCATTAATTAATCAGATTCAGAAAAATGTTAAAACCGATTTAACATTGAATGACATGAATGATATTAGAAAAAATTATAAAAATGCGAATACAACTGTAAACCGACATCAATTAGAAGGTCAGGGTGGTATTCAAGACGATGGATTGTGGTATTTCATACCTAATGACGATTCAAAACAAAGTGCCACAGAAATATTGAATAATAATTTACAAAATTAAATTTTAATGCAATAGACGTTTTTACTTTAGCAGTTAATACTAGGAAATTTATAGAGGTAGGACAATGAGAGAGAAATCATTTCAGTCCTATCTCTATTTTTTTTAAAATTGTATCTGCATTAAAGTTAGTTTTTTTAACATTTGAAACACAGTGTATATTTAATTCTTTTAAAATTGCAAAAATTTATGAAACGCTTAACATTTAATGAAATAAGTAATACAATTAATATAATTCTATGTTCAATATATGTGGGATATTGAAATGGAATAGTTAAGTAGCCAAAGTCATTTTACGGAAAATTTATATAGATGGGGTGGAAAGTATGCAAGAACATTTAATCGTCACGCTTGATGGCACTGATTATCTTGTAGAACCTGGAACAAGTTTACTTGAGTTTATAAAATCTCGTGATACTTTCGTACCTTCAATTTGTTATAACGAATCAATGGGACCAATTCAAACATGTGATACATGTATGGTTGAAATTGATGGCAAAATTGAACGTGCGTGTAGTACAGTTGTAAATCGACCTATGACAGTTAATACTCAGAATAATGATGTTAAAGCTAGCCAAAAGGAAGCTTTAGATCGCATTTTAGAAAAACATATGCTGTATTGTACGGTATGTGATTACAATAACGGTGATTGTGAAATACATAACGCTATGGACGCATGGGGATTAGAAGAACAATCATACGAATACAAAACAAAACCATATGAAAAAGACTATGGTCCATTCTATCGATATGACCCAGACCAATGTATTCTTTGTGGTCGTTGTGTAGAAGCGTGTCAAGATATCGAAGTAAATGAAACAATTTCAATTGATTGGAATCGTGAGCATCCTAGAGTTATCTGGGATAATGATGTTCCTATTAATGAATCATCATGTGTATCGTGTGGTCAATGTGCAACTGTATGTCCTTGTAATGCCATGATGGAAGTGAATATGGAAGGTAATGCTGGTTACATGACAGATACTGAACCAGGTTCACTTGCTGCAATGATTGATTTAACTAAAAAAGCTGAACCAGGTGATGGATTACTATTTGCAGTTTCTGATTCAGAAGCGGAAATGCGTAAAGAACGCATTAAGAAAACGAAAACAGTTTGTACATATTGTGGTGTAGGTTGTTCATTTGATGTATGGACTAAAGACAGAGAAGTACTTAAAGTTCAACCATCACATGATTCTCCTGCCAATAAAATTGCTACATGTGTTAAAGGTAAATTCTCTTGGGGTCACATTAACTCAGACCAACGTTTAACGAAACCACTTGTTAGAAAAGACGGAGAATTCCATGAAGTTGAATGGGATGAAGCTTTAGATGTTATTGAAACTAACTTTAAACGAATCAAAAATGAATATGGTGGCGATCATTTAGCATTTATCGCATCTTCTAAAGGTACTAATGAAGAATCATATTTAATGCAAAAACTTTCACGACAAGTCTTCGGATCTAACAACGTTGATAACTGTTCAAGATATTGCCAAGCACCAGCAACGAAAGGACTATTCAGAACTGTAGGTCACGGTGGTGACTCTGGTTCAATTGAAGACCTTGAGAGAGCTGCTATGACTGTTCTAATCGGTACAAATACAGCTGAAGCGCATCCAGTTATTGCATCTAGAATGAAACGTGCACAGAAATTATTCGGACAAAAGATGCATGTATTCGATATTAGAAAACATGAAATGGCTGCGCGTGCAGATGCATTTTATCAACCTAAGCCAGGAACAGATTTAGTTTGGTTAGGTGCAGCTACTAAATATATCATTGACAACGATTTACACGATAAAGCTTTCTTGAATGATTGGGTCGATAATTATGAAGATTACTATAAATCATTAGAATTGTTCACTATGGATTTTGCAGAAGAAACAACAGGTATTCCTAAAGAACAAATCATTAGTTTTGCAGAAGAAGCTGCAAAAGCTGAATCAATGTCAATTTGTTGGGCAATGGGTGTTACACAACAAGATATTGGTAGTGATACAAGTACAGCTATCTCTAACTTATTGCTTGTGACAGGTAACTATAGAAAACCAGGTTCAGGTGCTTATCCATTACGTGGTCACAATAACGTACAAGGTGCAAGTGATATGGGAAGTATGCCAGATCAATTCCCAGGTTATCAAAAAGTAGCTGATGATGAAGTGAGAGCAAAATTTGAAAAAGAATATGGTGTAGAATTAAATCCAACACCTGGACGCGATAATCACCAAATGATGGAAGGTATCCATAATGGAGATATTCAGTCATTATACTTATATGGTGAAGATACAGGTATTGTTGATTCTAATATTAATTTTGTTCAATCTGCTCTAGAAAAAGTAGACTTCTTAGTTGTTCAAGATGAGTTCCTAACTTTCACAGCAACATATGCAGATGTCGTCTTACCAGCTAGTCCATCATTAGAAAAAGATGGTACATTCACGAATACAGAACGCCGAATTCAACGTATTAATAAAGCATTACAACCGCTAGGCGATTCTAAACCAGACTGGGAAATCTTCCAATTAATCGCACAACGCATGGGCGCTGATTGGAATTACAAACATCCAAGTGAAATCATGGATGAAATTGCAGGATTAACACCATCATATTCAGGTGTAAATTATGAACGATTACAAGGTTTCAATAGTCTTCAATGGCCTGTAGCACCAGATGGTACAGACCAACCAACATTATATATGGATGGCTTTAACTTTGAAAATGGTCGTGCTAAGTTATTCCCATTAACATTTGACAATTTCTTTAAAGAAGATGAAGTTTATGATCTACATGTAAATAACGGTCGTTTACTAGAGCATTTCCATGAAGGTAATATGACTTATCAAACTGAAATGATTAAGTATAAAGTGCCAAATGCGTTTGTAGAAATTTCTCCAGAGCTAGCTAAAGATCGTGATATTCATGAAGGCGCAGAATTACGATTGATTTCAGAAACGGGTGAAGCAACATTAATTGCAACAGTAACTGATCGAGTTAAAGGCAGAGAAATTTATATTCCTTTAAATAATGATGCTATGTCAAATGGTGATTTAGGCGCTATCAATAAATTAACTAATAGTGATGTAGATAAATATACAGATACACCATCTTATAAACGAACAAGCTGTCGTATGGAAGTATTGACTCGTAAAGGTAAATCACCATTAAATCCAACAAACTTCCGTGTCGATAAACAACGTAACCCGCAGTATAGTGTCCAAGTACAGAAAAAATGGGAACGTCCTGACTATGTTTTCCCAGGAAATGTGGTGGATAAATAATGGCTGAAAGAATAACTAAAATTAAACGTTTAGAGAAATCAGAAGAACAAATTAAAATCGAGAGTATCAATGAAGTAACAGATGCTATTGCAGAAAATAAAGATAGTATTTTAAAAGCAATACGTTTAGTAAAAGCATTAGATGAAGCTAAAATTCTTGATTTAATGAACGGTGGCATTAGAGGACGTCAAGTTATTATCAATAAATTTATGACAGAACTTAACAAAGATTTATATGCGGGTCTAATTACAAATTTAGCACCAATGGTCTTTATGTTAGGTGAGCTTAATGTTCAAGAGTTAAGTCAATTCTTAAATAAATTAAATAAAGGATTGCACGTTGCAAATCAAGCTAATCCTAATGCTAAAACAAGTATTCGTAGTCTAATGGGCGTACTCAAAGACGATGATATGAATCGCAGCTTAACTTATATACTTAATTTACTTAAAGGGATGTCTAGAGAAGATAAATAATACATTATTGTATAAAGAGATTGGTACAAGTTAAATAATCTAGGGCTATAAAGTAAATATGCAGTAGATGACTGAATTGAGAAGGCACTTATTCTAAACTTACTTAGTTCAAGTCATCCTAAGGGGTGGGATAATGAATTCAAATTGAATTCTGTCTCGCTCCTTTCTTTCATTATTTAATAAGATTTATACGTACTTTCTACATGAATTATGGTAAGGTGTAGTATATATTATTACTAAAAAAGGGGTGAGAACAATTCATCCAAATGCGATTAAAATTATGACAGTTATTTCTAACGTTTTTATTGTTTTAGGAATTATTTTTTTAATTATGATGCAAATGGTGTTAGCGATTTCAATGTTCGCTGTGTCATTAGCAATTAGTTTAGTTATATTTAACGTGCTTTTTCGAGATCGAACTGGCATGAAGATAGTCATCAACATATCATTTGCTATAGTCTTAATTGTTATTATAATTACTTATTTTTATTTATCTTAAATAGCTATAAAGGATTGTCATCTACATGAAGCAATTAAATCAAATGCGTTTACCATTCATACTGTTGCTTATTATTATCATTGTCTTCATAGTATTATTAATAATTAATCACTCAGAACTGTTGGACAATGATCGCAACTATAGCTTTCAAGAAGCAATTCAGAAACAAACAGATTCGAGTGTATTGAATACAGTAGACAGAGATGGTGAGTTTGTGAATGCAAATAGCCGAGAAATAGAGAGGGCAATGCGCATTACACGAGACGATAATAAGTTTAAATACATGGATATTTCACAACAAGTTCCTATGTCAAAACAAGAAGTTAAAAAGATGTTACGAGGGAATGGTATTCTTGAAAATCAAGCTGATGCTTTTATAGAGGCTCAAGATAAATATCAAGTCAATATTATTTATTTAATAAGCCATGCACGTGTGGAGACTGCTAATGGTAACTCTAAACTTGCCAGTGGTATTAAAGAAGGTAACAATCGTTATTACAACTTTTTTGGTGTCGGTGCTTTCGATGAAAATGCTATTCATACAGGTAAGAGTTACGCTAAGGAGGCATCATGGACTTCACCACGCAAAGCGATACTTGGTGGAGCTAAATTTATTAGAACGAATTATTTTGATAATGATCAAATTACGCTGTATCAAATGAGGTGGAATCCTAAAAGTCCGGGCCAACATCAGTATGCAAGCGATATTTTGTGGGCAGATAAAATTGCAAAGTATATGCAGGCATATTATGACCAATTTGGTATAAAAAAAGATGATGTACGTAAGAACTTCTATGCCTCCTAAATTGAATGGCTAATAGAGTGTATACAATCTTAATTGCAACTGCAACATACTGTTAAGATAAAATTTAGGTGAATTTAATATTGAGGTGTAAATAAATGAAAATTGCAATAATAGGTGCAGGTATAGGTGGTTTAACTGCTGGCGCACTTCTTTTAGAAAAAGGACATGACGTTTCTATATTTGAAAGACAATCAAATATAAGTGAGGTTGGTGCAGGTATAGGAATTGGTGATAATGTTATCAAGAAATTAGGTAAACATGACCTAGCTAAAGGAATTAAAAATGCTGGCCAGAACTTATCTGCAATGAATGTACTAGATGATAAAGGAAATATTTTGTCTGCAGTAAAATTAAAAGAGGCTACGTTGAATGTAACATTAGCGCGACAAACTTTGATTGAATTGATACAATCTTATGTTAATCCTCAATGCATTTATACTGACCATGATGTTATTAAGGTTGAGAACGTCGAACAACATACGATGGTTCACTTTTCTAATCATGCAAGTCAAAGTTTTGATTTATGTATAGGATCGGACGGACTTCATTCTGTTGTCAGACAAGCTATTCATCAGAATGCGAAGATACTTTATCAAGGGTATACGTGTTTTCGTGGCTTAGTGGATGATGCTGATCTACATAACATTGATATCGCTAGTGAATATTGGGGTAAACGAGGTCGAGTAGGGATAGTGCCACTTATTAACAACCAAGCTTATTGGTTTATTACAATTAATGCGTCTGAAAAGGATCCCAAATATCAAACGTTTGAAAAACCACATCTACAAGCATATTTTAATAATTATCCTGAACCAGTACGTCAAATTTTAGATAAGCAAAGTGAAACAGGTATTCAGAAGCATGATTTATATGATATGAAACCACTCAAATCATTTGTAAATCAACGTATTCTATTGTTAGGGGACGCAGCGCATGCAACGACGCCTAATATGGGTCAAGGTGCTGGACAAGCTATGGAAGATGCGATTGTACTAGTTAATTGTTTAGCAGAATATGATATAGAAAAAGGATTAAAACGTTATGATAAATTAAGAGTTAAACATACTGCAAAAGTTATCAAACGCTCAAGAAAAATTGGTAAAATAGCGCAAAAAGACAACAAATTAGTTATCTCACTACGCAATGGTGTAATGAAAAGAACACCAAACCGTTTGTTAAGCGGACAAACTAAATTCCTGTATAAAGCGAAGCATAAATAAAATAAGACGGATACTGAAGACTAATTAAGCATATAAGTTAATGATTAATATGCTTAATAGTCTGTTTCAGTTTCCGTCTTTTTTACATTATAAATTATTTATTAACTATAAATTGTGGAGTTTCACCATTTAACTTTTTAATCGTATCATTTGCGACGATTTTAGACATCATATCTCTTGCTTCATATGTTGCGTTACCAATATGAGGTGTGATAACTACATTATCTAGTGATTTCAAACCTTCTGTAATTTCAGGTTCAAATTCATATACATCTAATGCAGCACCTTCAATTTGTTTGTCTTCTAAAGCTTTTACTAAAGCTTCTTCATTAACTATTGGACCGCGACCAGCATTAATTAAATAGGCTGTAGATTTCATCAGTTTAAATTGTTCGGTATCAATCATGTGATGTAAATCAGGATTATAAGCAGCATTGATTGTGATGAAGTCAGCATTTTCAAGTAAGGTATTTAGATCTACATATTTTGCACCAATTTCACGTTCTTTTTCTTTCTTTTGGTGAGGACCAGTATATAAGATATCCATATCAAAAGCTTTAGCACGCTTAGCTACTGCACTACCAATTTCACCTAAACCGATTATGCCAATCGTTTTGCCAGACACTTCACGACCTCTAAAGAATAAAGGTGCCCATCCATCAAAACCTTGTGTTCGAGATAATTTATCTCCTTCGACTATGCGACGCGCAACTGCTAAAACGAGTCCGAAAGTTAATTCAGCAGTTGAGGCTGTTGATGCTTTAGGTGTATTTGTTACATCAATATCTTTTTCACGTGCATATTTAACATCCACATTATTAAAGCCAGCACCATAGTTTGCAATGATTTTAAGGTTACTTGCACTATCAATCACTTCCTGATCAACATTCGTAGATAGAATGCTTATAAGCGCAGAAGCATCTTTGACACCTTCCATAAGTGTTGCTTTATCAATAATGCCTTCACCTTCATACATTTCTACTTCAAAGTGTTCTTTAAGTAAATTTAATCCTACTTCTGGAATTGCACCTGCTATATAAACTTTTTCCATTAAGCTCACTCCTTATCAATAATCTCTCTTTAAGTATAATAAAAGGAGAAAACGTATACAAATGTAATTCATACAATTTTATTAGATCATTTTAAGACCGATTACAGAGAAGAGTATCAAGAAAATAAAAATGATACGGCTAAAATGTGTTGATTCTTTGTAAAATAACATACCTACAATAGCTCCTCCGGCTGTGCCAATACCAGTCCATATAGCATATGCTGTTCCCATTGGAATTGTTGTCATAGCTAATTTTAAAAAACTAAAACTAAAAATAAACGTAATTGCCATTAAAACAATATAAAATTTTTGTTTTGAGCGTGCATATTGGTTTAACCATATGACGCCAAGTACCTCTAATAATCCTGCAATGAGTAAATATAGCCATGACATATTACATTCCTCCCTTAGGTGAGTCATTCGTTGACAGTTTAAGTCCAATAATACCAACTAGTAACAGAAGCAGTAATACAACTTTCATTATTGTAAATGGTTCTCCAAAGAAAAGCATATCTGCAATAACTGTACCAGCAGCTCCTATTCCCACAAATACTGCATAAACTGTACCGACTGGAAGTTGTTTAGAGGCGGAAATCATCAAGTAGAAGCTTAGTGCAATAAAAACTAATGTAAATAACCAAGTTACAAAGTTATGGGCATTATTTAATCCGATTACCCAAATAACTTCAATTAGGCCAGCTAAGATGACTTTAAGCCATTGCATACCTTCACACTCCTTATAAAATAAAGACTAATATGCTTATTCTCTCAAAGCGTTACTTTTAATTCAATTTGTAAAACTTAAAAAAAGAGCCAGAACAGAATTCTTTTTGAATTCCATGTCTTAGCTCTTCAAGGGTGATTTGAACTGAAAAAGCTTGGTTAAAAGCGACTTCACAGCCCAGTCAGCTTATGCGAATTTACAATGTAGCTCTATAGTTTAATGTTATTCTATATTTCTGATTAGCATCATTTAAGCTTTATTTAAAATTATGACAAATGGATGTAGTTATAAGAACTAGCTTGGCTAGCTGAAATTGTACGTGTATCTTTCACATATGGTCCACCAGAATAATTCATTTCAGAAACAGTTACTGAACCATTGCTACCAACACTTTCTACATACGCAACATGTCCATAAGAACCTTCAGATGTTTGAAGAATTGAACCTTTTTCTGGAGTATTATTTACAGTGTACCCAGCTGCTGATGCTGCACTCGCCCAGTTATTAGCATTTCCCCAAGTACTACCGATTTTACCACCAACTCTGTCATATACATACCAAGTACATTGGCCGGCTGTGTATAAATTACCTGATGTAGAAGATGTAGTTTGAGTTGAAGAAGAAGTAGTTGTAGAAGAACTACTAGATGACGAACTTCCATCTGATGTTGTTGAAGTTGTAGTGCTTTGATTATAGTTAAAAGATTGTTGTTTAAATTGAGGTTGTTGATAACCTTGTCCTTGTTGATGGCTAAATTGCATATTTTGACCATGTGGACCTTGTTGTCCGAATTGATTATGTTGTGGTGCTGGATTGTGATTATATTCTGCAGCATCTGCATGGTTAGCATTTAATCCTAATGATGATACACCAATGCCTGCTGTTAAAGTTGAAATTGTAATAATTTTTTTCATAGTAAAAAGTCCTCCCAAAATTTGTATTCAACAATAGGTTAAAAATAGCGATATGTTGAATAGACTTCGAATTTGTATTTTTTGCCGCTCCCAACGACAAGTCATACTTTATCAGATTCTATTAGCACTGTGTGCAATGTTACGGTTTCGTAAATGAAATACAAAAACCTTGAACAACTCCGTAATAAAGAGTAGTTCAAGGTTACGTACTGTAATATAGCTTGAATTATGCATGAATACTACATTAATCTTATATTTAGTTAGTGTTAACAAATGATTATTATTACAACCCTTTGTAATATTAGATGCTGTACAACTTATTTGAAGAAACGAATTGATAAAGGCACTACATATTCTTTTCCACCAAAATATTTAACGCATGCAACGATATGAAAAACTACATATAGGATAGAAAGTACAATTAATAGTAATGAAAGAACAAATAGTAATATTGTAGCGATAATGATCGCTGCTTCATTATTAACTACATATATGAAAAATACAGGTACCATACATATACCAACAACAAAGTTCCAAATTAAATAAGAAATAAGCATGTTGAAGTAGTTCTTTCCAGCTTTATCAACTAATCGTGATTCATTGCGCTTGATAGCCCAAATAATAATTGGACCTATTACAGAAGTGAAGAACCCCAATAGGAAGATCAACATAGACATTAATCGGGCATCATCTTCATTATCTCTCTTTACCGTAGAGTCTTGTGATTGCTCATAATAATCCGACATAATAATACTCCTCTCAATTAAAAAAGTTATGTTTCATAATTAATATAACAAAGTTACTTAAAAAAGATTAGTTAATTTTAAAATTAATATAAATAATTGAGTTGTGTTTAATTTTTGTAAAATAGGATATAGTTTAGCGTTGTATAAAAATTGACTATTAATGATACTAGTATAAGTCATTATTAGGATATGGCATTAGCTGACTGAATAGAAATAATGTTGATTTAAGATTTATATTTATTCTAGCCAACTTTGCCCGGGAGCGGGATTTAAATATGATTATTTTAATAAATGGTTGTATTTAAGGATATTAAGAAATCTATTTACATTTATTAGATTTCTAACCTGCTCCCTTTATTTTTAAATGAAAAAGCAGAGACGCTTATTTGATTAAGAAAGGAAGTTATAACTATGAAAATAGCGGTAGTAGGATCAGGTAATGGTGCAGTTACAGCGGCAGTAGATATGGTAAATCAAGGACATGATGTGAAATTGTATTGTCGAAATTCATCCATTAAAAAATTTAATAACGCATTAGAAAAGGGTGGATTTGATTTTAATAATGAAGGTGCAGAATCATTTGTACCATTTACAGAAATAAGTGATGACATTGAATATGTATTGAAAGATGCTGAGATAATTCAAGTTATCATTCCATCATCATATATTGAATACTATGCGGAAATTATGGCTGAGCATGTAACAAGTGATCAACTTATTTTCTTCAATATTGCAGCTGCCATGGCATCAATTCGATTTATTAACGTACTTGAAGATAAACATATTGAGGTAGAGCCGAAGTTTGCTGAAGCTAATACACTTACTTACGGTACGCGCGTTGACTTTGAAAATGCACGCGTAGATTTATCATTGAATGTACGTAAAGTATTCTTTTCTACATATAATAAGAAGGAACTTAGTGACAGTTTTGAAAAGGTAAGTCAAATATATCCGTATCTTGTTAAAGAAGAAAATCTATGGAAGACAAATTTAGAAAACGGAAACCCAGAGGTTCATCCTGGTCCAACGTTATTAAATGTAGGAAGAATTGATTATGCTGATTCATTTGCCCTCTATAAAGAAGGTATTACGAAGCACACAGTAAGATTATTACATGCAATTGAGTTGGAACGTTTAACATTAGGCCGTAAATTAGGATTTGAACTTTTAACAGCCAAAGAAGCACGTATTCAAAGAGGTTATTTAGAACGTAAAGACGAAGATGAACCATTAAATCGTTTATTTAATACAAGTCCTGTGTTTTCTCAAATACCAGGGCCTAATTCAGTACAAAATCGTTATTTAACTGAAGATATAGCATATGGACTTGTACTATGGTCAAGTTTAGGGCGTGCAATTGATGTTGAAACGCCTAATATAGATGCAGTTATCATGATTGCATCAACAATTTTAGAACGTGACTTTTTCGATGAAGGTCTAAAAGTAGAAGAACTTGGTTTAGAAAAACTCGGTTTAGAATAATTAACAAATTTAAAATACTATAAATAAATCTTTAATAAACATTCTATTTATGATTAAACGTACATCTAACTATGAAAAGAGGTAATTAATTAAAAGGAAAAGAGGAATGTGTATGAAAAGACAGCCATCATTTTTGGAAGCAATATCTACAATTATCGTAATGGTTATTGTCGTGACACTAGGCTTTATAAAATTTAATATTCCAATTCAGGTACTGTTACTCATATCATCTGCATATGCAGCTTTGATAGCTTGGCGAGTAGGCTTAAAATGGAAAGATTTAGAAGAGGGGATCACTCGAAGATTAACGACAGCTATGCCTGCAATATTTATTATACTAGCTGTAGGTATAATAGTTGGGAGTTGGATGTATTCTGGAACTGTTCCAGCTTTAATATACTACGGTCTAAAGTTTTTAAATCCACATTACTTTTTAGTTTCTGCCTTTTTAATATCGGCTATTAGTAGTTTAGCAACTGGGACAGCCTGGGGATCAGCTTCAACAGCTGGTATTGCGTTGATATCAATTGCGCATCAGTTGAATATCGATATGGGTATGGCAGCAGGTGCTATTATCGCAGGTGCGGTCTTTGGTGATAAAATGTCACCATTATCAGATACAACTAACTTAGCTGCTTTAGTAACTAAGGTAAACATTTTTTCTCATATCAGATCAATGATGTGGACAACGATACCTGCTTCAATTATTGGACTAATAGTTTGGTTCTTTGCAGGTTTAACTTCAAAAGGTTCAGTGAATACGAAACAAATTAATAAGTTACTGAATGAACTTGATGGTATCTATAATATAAATATTTGGGTGTGGGTGCCGTTATTAGTCATAATCATATGTTTAGTTTGTAACGTATCTACTGTACCATCTATGTTAGCATCAAGTTTAAGTGCAGTTATTATTGGAACATTAAATAATCATTTTAATATAGTTGATGGTTTTAAAGCTATGTTTAACGGATTTACACCTGCGATGACTGGACAATCCAATCTTTCTACCAATGCAACATCGCTATTAGAACAAGGTGGAATGATGAGTATGACAGAGATACTAGTGACAATATTTTGTGGGTATGCATTTGCAGGTATTGTTGAAGTATCGGGATGTTTAGATGTCATGTTAAAAACGGTTTCTAAAGGTATACATTCAGTTGGAACACTTATTTTAATAACAGTCATTTGCTGTTTAATGTTAGTATTTGCAGCTGGAGTAGCATCTATAGTAATTATTATGGTGGGTGTCTTAATGAAAGACATGTTTGTTAGTAGGAATTTAGATAAATCAAATTTATCAAGAACTTTAGAAGATTCAAGTACGATGGTGTTGCCGTTAATACCATGGGGAACTTCAGGCATATACTACACGCAACAACTGGGAGTATCAGTAGATCAATTCTTTATTTGGACAGTTCCATGCTACTTGTGTGCAGTATTAGCAATTATTTACGGCTTTACCGGAATTGGTATTCGTAAATTAGACAACAAAAGTTATGTAAAAAATTCGTAAAAATATGTTTAATTAATTGTGAAAAGGATATATTTAAGTATGTTAAAACATTACCTAGATATTTTTGTAGCGATGATATTTGATGCTATAAAGTTTTAACTGTAAAATATCCTCAAAATATTTAACAGTAGTGGGTTCAATTTTTGTAGCGAGAATTGGATCCATGAACGATGGACAAACGAATTTATTATCAACAATTATGTAGTAATAGATATAACAAATCAAGAAAGAATGAATTTGTTCGAAATAGATTAAGATTGGAAAGTATTGATTATTACTGGCTCTACGTCAAATCGGACTGATGAGTCCAAATATTGAGATTAAGCAACTTTAAGTTGTTTAATCTCTTTTTTTGTTGTTGAGGCAAATAGTCGCGAAGTTATAATAATTCGATTACGTAAATTATCATAATTTCTATAACCAAAAGATACCCTTTTAATGAGTTTGATTTTATTATTAATTCCTTCTAACGGACCGTTGGTCAAGTTAGAATATGTCATAGTATTTTCAATGAAAGCAGCTAATCGTCTTAAAGTTCTAATGACTGGGCGTAATTTAGGACACACATCTGAAAGATGAATAGAAAAGAGTTTATGATTAAATTTCTCTATTTGATTTTCTTTTAATAATCTTCTTAGTTCATGAACGTAACGATATGTATTAAATAATTCTACATCAACACCTAATAAGTAATTTATAATGCCTTTTTCGGTTTTCCACTCTTTAAATAAATGGACTTTATGATAATTAAAAGCTTCTAGCGTTTCAAAAGGTTTAAGAAATAGTTTCCAATAACTTTTATATTTATTATAGAGGGGTCTATTAGAGGTTCTATAACAATTCATTACTTGAACTCTAGACATATTTAACGCTCGATTTAAAGATTGAACAATATGAAAACGATCAATAATAATCTTCGCGTTAGGAAATAATTGTTTGATTAGTGACATATATGGTTCATACATATCAATCGTGACTGTTTTGACTTTTTGTCTGAGTTTCAAAGAATAGCGATAAAAATGATCTTTTAGCGATTTTAACTTACGATCCGCTACCACATCTACGATGCGGTGCGATACAGCATCTGCATAAATAAAACTCATTTTTCCGATTACATTTTTAACACTTTTAAATTCGTCCATCATTAAGTGTTCAGGTAAAGCATCAAAAGAAGACTGACCTACGTCGCTTGCCGCTTGATTAATCACTCTAGACACAGTCATTGATGATACTAAGCATGACTTAGCGATAGATTTTTGAGAGCGGTATTCTTGTGCTTTATCTAAAACTGCAAGTTTTGTTTTATTAGAAATAAAGCAATGAGCGTCGACAATATTAGATTTAGCAGTAAAATGACTGTCACATGATTTACAATAAAATCTTTGTTTTTGAAGTTCTAAATAAGCGGGCATTTCCATAATTTTAAGTAAAGTAATCGTTGAGGTTTTCTTACCATTTTTTACTATTGAGAAATTTTCATTTTTAGTTGAACAATTTTCACAATGTGTAGGTTGATAAGTGAGCTCGGCATAGTAAAACAAGCTCATTCGTCCTTTATGTTTTTTCTCAATCACTTCATCTGAAAAATTTAGATTTTTATCTTTAATTCTTAATGTATTTAATATAGACTTACACATAGGCGCATTACCTTTCTTTTTTATTTTGTTTGGTAGCTAATAATTATAGAGGTAATTGCGCCATTTTTGTATTCAAACATAAAAATTGGACTGATGATTTTTAGTCATCAGTCCAATTTATTATAGAGCCTTATTACTTTCCAATCTTTTTTTAATTATACGGCAGGACGCTATTTATATTTCATAATAAGATTTTCAAACTAGTGTAGTGCATATTGTTTAATGTATATATCTTTGAGTCTGAAAGTAAACGCAAAAAAGCGATCCATTTTTTTTGGATCGCTTTTAAACTTACTAATAGAATTAGTGAATGTAGTTATATGAAGCAGCTTGGCTAGCTGAAATAGTACGTGAAGTAACAACACCAGCACCGTGACCATAATTCATTTCTGATACTGTAACTGAACCGTCACTACCAACACTTTCAACATATGCTACGTGACCATATGCACCTTGTGAAGTTTGTAAAATAGCACCGGCTGATGGTGAATTATTTACTGTGTAACCTGAAGCAGCTGCAGCGCTTGCCCAGTTGTTAGCATTTCCCCAAGTTGAACCGATTTTACCGCCAACTCTATCAAATACATAATATGTACATTGACCAGCAGTATATAAGTTACTACCTGAACTTGAAGTTCTTGAAATTGAAACGCCAGTTGATTGTGATGATGGAGCAGTAGTTGTAGTTACTTTAATGTTACGATCTGAAGTTGAGTAACTAGCACCTAAACCACCAGTTTGTTGAGTATTTGCACTATATGATTGAGTGTTATTGCTATAGTTGTTGTAGTTATTATAGTTATTGTAATTATATGAATAGTTGTTGTATGAATAATTAGATTGACTAGAGTGATTTACTTGATTTGGGCTCCAGTTACCTTTCCAAGTGTAATGATAGTTACCTTGTTGGTCGATAGTGTAAGAGTAGCTGTATGAAGTTGGATCATTTGGATTATATCCTTGTTCTGCTGCATGTGCCTCATGACCATGTCCAGCGATAGCGATTGTTGCAACTCCTGCAGTAGCGATTGTAGCTGTAGCGATTTTTTTCATTGTAAAATTTCCTCCTGAGAATTAAATTAATATTTTATATTTAATAGTCATTTGATGACCCTTGAGTCCAGTTTTTAATAAGTTTCTTAACGACAAGACATACTTTATCAGAAAAAAATCATTTTGTGTGCGTTGTTATCATTTTGTAATTTTTTGCTAATAAATAGTGTTGAGTTAAATACAATAAGTAATTTTTTGTAATATTAAAAAACGTTGTCATAACAACGTTTAAAAAATTATATGAAAAAGATACTCATTTTCTTGTAACATTTTTGTAAAGTAACAGTAAAAATAAATTTGATATAAAATTAATAGAATTCATTATTTTTGTATTGTTTTAAAATTATATATACAAAAGATCTATTAATTAAATTGTATTATTACTCTGAAATGCTATATAAGAAGCTATTATTGGGGGATTATTCATAGAAACATTATAAAAAATATACAAAAACATTTATATAAGATAATATAATGATATAATTGGTTAAAAGTTTGCTACTGCTAATACCGAAATAAAACATACAATTATATATGAAGATAGGCATTCAAAAAAGCGTTCAATTTGAAAATCGTTATTAATGCAGCAATAGTTATTAGCGTTATGGGGGATAATTTATTATTTCTGTTTATGTCATATCTTTATATATTATAAAGTGAAAGGACGTTCGTATGATTGATAACTTTTCGGTAAAGCTTTTAAAAAATATAAAGATAAGTAGTCAAAAGGAATCAAATATTAAATTAATCTATTGGCTAAAGGGGTCAGGGAGAGTAATTTTAAATTTAAAGAAATTTCAAATGAAAGAAAGAGATTTATTATTTGTAATGTTAAATGATATTTACTCGATTGAGAATGAGGATGGAGCAATTATCGCTAGTATTGAAATAGCATTCAAAGATTATTTGAAATATGCTGATGATTATATTAAGTCTAATGGATATAAATTTCCTTCTATTGAAAGAAAACAATTAGAACCCTTTATTTTAAATTTACTTGATTTTGAAAGTAGTAAGTCAGATAAATTACAAATAAAAGATAAGCTAGTAAAACACTTATGTGTAGAATTAGGATACTTGCAAAGAAATCAACGCATTCATTACAAACTAGATAATGCCTTAGTTGACAAAGTACATGAGTATATTATTAACCATCACAGTAATAAGATAAGTCGCCAAGATATGGCTAATGCACTCAATATGTCAGCCAAGGAACTTAGTAAAGTCATCAAGTATCACACACCTTATCATAATATTACACAATATATTAATGATGTTAGATTAAAATTATGTTTGATAGACATTTTAAAAAGTAATCATTTAATACAAGATATTGCATATAAGCATGGATTCAACCATTTTCCACATTTCATTGCTTTATTTAATAAAAAATATGGCATCACACCTGGTCAAATCAGAACTAAGAATCAATCACATCAATATCAATCATTTAATCAATCAGAAATACCATTAGATGAAGAAACACAATTATTAATTGCTGAGGCAAAAGATAATTACAGTTTAACCGAATAATAGTAGATATAAGTCAAACATGATGATTGTGTACAAGTAAACACGACATTTCAATTGATAAATTATAAAGATAATGTTGTTTATTTAAGAATTCAAGTCAATGTCTATCTTTAATAGATTGGGTAAATATAGAGTTTTATATTCAATAGTTTCAAATGCAGTTATAAAATATGGGGCTATGATTAGACAATTTGTTATCAAATTAGCATGGAAACTCTTAACCGCCCAATCCTGAAATAGTGTTATGAGGTGATAGATATGATGGATAAAAATAAGCTAGAAACATTATTATTTTATCTTGTTTTTATGAAAGCGGTAGGTGAGGTGCTAAAGTATAGTTACCAATTAAAATTCGAGCAATTAAAAACATTGAATGAAATCATTAAATATTTTCATGTACATCATCAAGGAGTTTATATAGATGAGTTAATCACTTATCAAACCATTTCAAAAAGACAATTACGACATCATTTAGAACATTTATATCATTTAGGATGGATCACTAAATTGCGTGATGATAATGATCAAAGACGTTTATTATTTCTCCCATCCAATAGCTGTCAAGATAAACTGAACATTATGTTTATGGAAGTTAGTGAAATGGTAAAAGGGAAGAATTTTGACTATTTAATAGAAACAACAGCCCACTATAATCAATTAGGGCATGTTATAACCATTTTTGACGCACTTTACAAAGTTCGAAACATAGCAAAGGAGTCTAATTTGAGTTTGGATGAATTGTTATTATTAGGTAAGTTACTATCTAGTCGACAAGTTATTTCATTAAAAGAAATTCAGGCAATGTCATATCGATATTTAATATGTATGAACGTGGTTATTAATGATCTTTATCAAAAAGGGTATTTAGAAAAGTATCGTAATTCAATAGATGAACGTATTGTAAATGTAAAATTTATTGAATCACGAGCATATGAAACAAATCAATTATTTATTAGATGTTACAATAAGTTCCAAGAGGAAATGAAGTAAGTAAAATATCATAATATGTAAGGAGAATGAATTCATGATTCTAGATAATGTGAATCCCAACGATTTGTTTCCAACAGAGTCAAAAGGCCCTTCAGTATTAGGTGTCATTGAGTATAATGTTCAAGGCCAAAGTGAATTTGAAGGAGCATTTATTGCTACTTCCGAAAGATTAATTATGAATGTAGATATGAATGGTCAATTCTATTATAGAAATATCCCATATAATGAAATAGAAGAAATTCATTTTGATGGCACAGATATTGTGTTTACTTTTAATATTGGGAAAGTGCCAATGAAACAAATCAAAACAAAAGACGTTAAAGCATTCGTTGATTATGTGGAGTCTAAAATTAAATAATCAAAAAGTTGAATAAAATCTAAAACACGCTACTATGATTCTAAAGGAAGCGACGCTTGTCATAGTTATATTATTAATACAATTTGCTTAGGCTAAAAAACCATGTGAGTCTGGAACGTAAATAATATAATGATGCTACTTAGCAGATTCGCAGTAGCTGACTGAACTGAGAAGACACTTAAATCAAGTTTTCCTCAGTTCTGGTCATTCTTGTAGGGGTGGGACGACGAATTTAAAAAGAATTCTGTCCCAATCCTTTTTTATGTCTTTGAATGAATTCCTATAGTGACTAATTGATTATATATAATTTAATTGATGTAACTTGTTATTGATAATTAATATCATTTTAATTTCATAAAAATATTGAAATATTATACATAAATGTTATAAAATAAATTTTATAGCATAAGAAATGTTTGGTAAGTAATAAATAGTAGACATGAACCTTGTAGCAACAAGACGTACATCAGAGGAGTGGTTTAGAATATGGGACAAATTAAAGACATCAATGATTTAGTTAACGCAACATTTCAAGTTAAAAAGTTCTTCAAAGATACTAAAAAGAAATATAATTTAAATTATGAAGAGGTTTATATTTTAAATTATATTGCGAGAAGTAAAACGAATGAAATAACTTCAAAGGAAATTGCAACGTATTCAGAGTTTAAACCTTATTACTTAACTAAAGCATTACAGAAGTTAAAAGATTTACAGTTACTTTCAAAAAAACGTAGCGTACAAGATGAAAGAATAGTTATTGTTTATGTAACAGATGAACAACGAGACAAAATTAATAAATTGATTGCTGAATTAGAGAAGTACATTAAGTAATCTGCGTTTATTCATAAAAGACTTAAGCTTTGAGAGATTCAATCTCATTGACTTAAGTCTTTTTGTGTTTATAATCCCTTAAGTGGTTAACTTTCAATTTGTAATGTCGAGTGATAAACTAGGTTTAAATAATAATGACAATGAACAGGTGATATAATTGATCGATTCAGTTCTGATTAATACAGATATTCAAAAGAAATGGATAAAAAAATTTCAATCAATAGAAGAGACGTTTAAAGCAAGAGCAACAGAGAATGATAAACAGTCTAGGTTCCCTTATGAGAATATTGAATGGCTAGTTAAAGAAGGTTATAGCTTACTAACGCTACCGGTAGAATATGGTGGAGAAGGTGCCACTATTGAAGATATGGTTGTTTTGCAAACATATTTAGGTGCTAATGACGGAGCAACAGCATTATCTATTGGTTGGCATTTAAGTGTTGTAGGACAAATATATGAACAAACGATGTGGAATCAAGATATGCTAAATCGCTTTGCAAAAGATATTGAAAGTGGAGCTCTTGTTAATCGAGCAGTAAGTGAAGCGGATACAGGAAGTCCAACTCGCGGAGGCAGACCTGCGACACATGCAGTAAAACAAGATGACGGTTACTTATTAAATGGTGTTAAAACGTTCACATCAATGAGTAAAGCATTGACACATTATATTGTCGCTGCATATGTAGCTGATTTACAGGAAGTAGGTTTCTTCTTAGTACCAAGAGAATTTGATGGTGTAGAAATTGCAGAAAATTGGAATATGGTAGGTATGAGAGCTACAGAAAGTCACGATTTAGTATTGAATGATGTATGGGTACCTAAAGACTTTTTCGTAGAGTCAAAAAGAAAGCCACAACCGAATGGCTGGATATTGCATATTCCAAGTACATATTTAGGAATTGCACAGGCGGCAAGAAATTATGCTATAGACTTTGCCACAAGTTATGGTCCGAATAGTATAGAAGGAACTATTAGTCATTTACCAACTGTACAACAAAACATTGGAAAAATGGAGTCTTTACTTTTATCAGCGCGTCACTTTTTATGGAGTACCGCAAAAGGATATAATTATTCAGAAAATCAACCACACTTATGGAATGAAACATCTGCTAGTAAAGTGTTAGTGATGAACCAAGGGTTAGAAGTTGTTGATTTAGCGATGAGAATTGTTGGTGCAAAAAGTCTGGAAATGGATCGTCCGTTACAACGCTATTACCGAGATATGAGAGCTGGATTACACAATCCACCAATGGAAGATGCAGCATACACTAATATAGCGAAATCTTTATGTAATTTATTTTAAGAGTCTAATAACTATAGTTTTTAAGTCTTGATCAATAATTATTGATTAAGGCTTTTTTATTTCACAAATTATTAAAATTTTTATTGTAAATAATGAGGTATTAGGATATAATTTTTGGTGAAATTGATAATCGTTTTCAACAGGAGGATGTTATGAAAAAGTTAATTTTACCTTTACTTGTTCTAATCATCGTTTTAGCTGCATGTGGTAATAATGGTGGTTCAGGTAAATCCGATTCAAAAGAAGAAACAAAATCATATAAATTAGATAGTGGTAAAACTATAAAAATCCCTAAAGATCCTAAACGTATTGCGGTAGTTGCACCTACGTTTGCGGGTGGTTTACATAAATTAGGCGCAAATATTGTTGCTGTAAATAATCAAGTTGATCAAAGTCCAATTTTAAAAGAAAAATTTAAAGACACGACTAAAATTGGTGAAGCTGACGTTGAGAAAGTTGCTAAGAAAAAACCTGATTTAATTATTGTTTATTCTACTGATAAAAACATTAAAAAATATCAAAAAATTGCCCCAACAATTGTAGTTGATTATGGCAAACATAAATATCTTGAACAACAAGAAATGCTAGGTAAGATTATGGGTAAAGAAGACGAAGTTAAAAAATGGGAAGACAAATGGAAGAAACAAACTGAAAAAGATGGCAAAGAAATCAAAGATGCAATTGGTAAAGATTCAACAGTTTCTATCTTAGATGAATTTGACAAGAAAGTTTACACTTACGGCGACAACTGGGGTCGTGGTGGAGAAGTATTATATCAAGCATTTGGTTTGAATATGCCTAAAGGACAACAAGATTTAGTTAAAAAAGAAGGTTGGGCTGAAGTAAGCCAAGAAAAAATTGAAGACGTAGCTGGTGATTATATCGTATCAACTGGTGAAGGTAAATCTAAACCAAGTTATGAAACAACTAATATATGGAAAAATCTACCTGCAGTGAAAAATAATAACGTTATTGAAGTTAAAGCTGAAACATACTGGTATAATGACCCATATACGCTTGACTTTATGAGAAAAGATTTAAAAGACAAGTTACTTAAAGCTAGTAAATAATAAAATGTAAAAACGATAATCAATTATTTATGATATTTAAGCTATGATTACATATAATGTAGTCATAGCTTTTTTAAATTTACAAATGTATGTAAGGAGGAAACATCTTGAGTAAAGTATATTTTAATCACGATGGTGGAGTAGATGATTTAATATCTTTGTTTTTATTATTACAAATGGATGATATCGAATTAGTAGGTGTTAGTACTATAGGAGCAGATTGTTATTTAGAACCTTCAGTCAGCGCTTCATGTAAAATTATAAATCGATTTTCTAATAAATCTTTACAGGTTGCGCCGTCCTATGAACGTGGGGCTAATCCTTTTCCAAAAGAATGGAGAATGCATGCATTCTTTATGGATGCGTTACCCATATTAAATGAATCAACTACCAATGAAAAGTCTACCATCAGTGATGTAGAAGCTTATGAGGACATTATCAGAGTGTTGAATCAATCAAATGAACCTGTAACTTTACTATTTACTGGACCACTAACAGATTTGGCTAAAGCACTTAAAATTGAACCTAGCATTCAAAATAATATTGAAAAATTAGTTTGGATGGGTGGAACGTTTCTCGAAAAAGGTAACGTAGAAGAGCCTGAACATGATGGTACAGCTGAGTGGAATGCGTTTTGGGATCCGGAGGCGGTCAAGACAGTATTTGATAGTGAGGTAGCGATAGATATGGTAGCTTTAGAAAGTACCAATCAAGTTCCATTAACATTAGACATACGACAAATGTGGGCCGATCAACGTCAATATCCAGGTGTAGATTTTTTAGGTGTTAGCTATGCTACAGTACCACCTTTGACACATTTTATTACAAATTCTACATACTTCTTATGGGATGTTTTGACCACTGCTTATATAGGGAAACCTGATTTAGTTCAATATAAATCATTAAATGTAGATGTAAAATTTAAAGGGCCTAGTCAAGGGCGTACATTTATTAAAGAAAGTGGGCGTCCTATCAAAGTTGTCACCGATGTAAAGCATGATGACTTCTTTAATTATATTACTAATTTAGCTAAAAAAGTAGATTCTCCTTCTTGAATGTAAACTTTTTATTTTATAAAGTTTACATTAGTGGTATAATCATTCTCGTAGAAGGAGGATACAACATGAATACAAGAAATTTAGTTTACACAGCTTTAATGACAGCAATTATTTGTGTTTTAGGATTGGTACCAGGAATCCCGCTTCCAATTATGCCAGTACCTATCGTATTACAAAATATTGGTATATTTTTAGCGGGTATTATATTAGGTAAAAAATATGGGGCACTCAGTGTCATAGTCTTTTTACTATTAGCTGCTGCAGGTTTACCAGTTCTTTCAGGTGGACGTGGAGGAATCGGCGTATTTGCAGGACCATCAGCAGGATTCTTATTCTTATATCCGGTTGTTGCGTTTGGCATTGGTTTTGTAAGAGATCAATATTTTAATAAAATCAATTTTGCCGTATTATTTGTTACTACATTAGTGATTGGTGTTTTATTTTTAGATATCGTCGGTACAATTATTATGGGCTTCATTATACATATTCCAGTAAGTAAAGCCTTCTTATTGTCATTTACTTTTATGCCAGGAGATATTATTAAAGCCATCATTGCAAGTTTAATTGGCGTAACACTTTTAAATCATTCACGTTTCAAAAGTTTGATACAATAAATTTATCAAGCTAATAAGGTGGGTGAATATAGCAATGTCAAATATATCAATACATAATATTGCTCAAGATGGGCATTTATATCATGAAGATAAGCAGAAAATTATTTATTTAACACCTTCAGAACCGCTTAAGTATGATACGAATAAGTGGTTTTATAAAGAAATGCCCGCATTAGAACAGTGGTTCAAGGATATGACCTCTCAATATGAACTGCATCAAAAACAGGATTCAAATCACTTAGCGTTTACTTTTCCAGAGAATGAAAGATTAAGCCAGGAGTGGATAAATGCAATTAAAGATAGAGGTTTTCAATTAGGCATACTTGAATTCTATATTATAGAAGGAACTGAATTAGCACAGTTAACTAGTAGAAAAGATATAGACATTAAAGAAGTTGATGAAAGCAATATAGAAGATTATTTGAATATCTATTATTCATTTGCCTTGCCCTACGGTAAACCATTTGCAATTGAAAGTGTCAATAATGCAAGACAAACCATCCTACAAAAAAAAGACAGTAAAAAACGATTAGTCGCTTATGTTGATAATGAACCAGTAGGGACTGTTGATGTTATTATTACTGATGAAACTATTGAAATTGATAGTTTTGGTGTAATTGAGCAATTTCAAAGACAAGGTATTGGATCAACAATACAAGCATACATAGGTAACTTAGCAAATGAACGACCAGTTATACTTGTAGCTGATGGAGAAGACACAGCAAAAGATATGTACACGAAACAAGGTTATATGTATCAAAGTTTTGTTTACCACATAGTTAAAGAAGAAGTTAATTAAATAAGCCACAGAGTAGTTTGAACTAATTATTCCAACTACTCTGTGGCTTTAATACGTTCAGGATGACTATAAATATTAAAACTTCCATCTCTAATAAACCCAATAGCAGTAATATTTAAATCGTTAGCTAATGTAATAGCTAAAGTCGTAGGTGCGGATTTAGATAATATAACCCCTACACCTATTTTAGCCGCCTTTAATAATATTTCGGATGAAATACGTCCACTAAATATAAGCACCTTATTTCTTACAGGAATACGTCTTTCAAGACAAAACCCATATAGCTTATCGAGTGCATTATGACGGCCTATATCTTGTCTATGTTCGAAAAATTCATCACCATCGCTAATGGCGGCATTGTGCAACCCACCAGTTTGTTTAAATAATGTACTTGCAGTTTGTAATCCGGTCATCATATTGAGTACTTGTTTAGGAGTTAAGGTTATTTTTGACATTGAGGTTTTAGCTATTGCCGCATCATTGTGAAAGTAAAATTCTCTACTTTTTCCGCAACAAGATGCAATCATGCGTTTAGTAGAGTATTCAAAGCGATCGCCTAAATCTTTAGTTAACTCTACATGTGCAAAGCCTTTGCTATCATCTATTTGTAAGGATTTTATTTCTTCTTTTTTATATATAGCTCCCTCTGAGGCTAAAAATCCAACTACAAGTTCTTCCATATGTGTAGGGCTACAAATAACCGTTGCGAATTCCGTACCGTTTACATTGATTGTCAATGGAAATTCTGTAACATAACTATCTGTTGTTTGAATGAGTTGACCTTCTTCATAGCGGATAATAGATTGCCCCTGTAACACATCTTTGTTCATTTTTATTTCTCCTTTGGGATATGTAATTATATATTAAAACTTTTAGTCACAATTTGAAAAGATTTAAATTACATATAAATAATTAATAGTATATTAAATACATTTAATAATATGGAGATTAGGTGAATTTTTATAATTTATACCTTTTAAAAGATTAAGACTAGCGTATAATATAATGTGTAAAAGGAGGGGGTTATGAAATGAATATTAAACATTTCATGGCAGTAATCGTCACATTAGTTATTATTTTAGCAGGATGTTCAAATTCTGGTAGCAATGATAGTGGCAATAAATCATCTGATTCAAATAAAAAAGATAATGACAAAAAGCAAGAATTACAAATTTCGGCTGCAGCGAGCTTAGGTGATGTTAGTAAAGCATTAGAAAAAGAATTTAAAAAAGATCACAAAAATGTTGATGTAAGCTTTAACTATGGTGGTTCAGGCGCATTAAGACAACAGATTGAAAAAGGTGCTCCAGCTGACGTATTCATGTCTGCAAATACTAAAGATGTTGACATGTTAAAAGACAAAGATAAAGCACATGATACATATAAATACGCTCATAACAAACTTGTCTTAGTCGGAGATAAAAATAGTGATAAATCATCAGTTAAAGATTTAAAAGATAATGAAAAATTAGCGATTGGTGAAGTTAAAACAGTTCCAGCAGGTAAATATGCGAAACAATACTTAGAAGATCAAGGTTTATACGGCGAAGTTAAAGATAATTTAGTTTACGCTAAAGACGTTAAACAAGTATTAAATTATGTTGAAAAAGGCAACGCTGAAATGGGCTTTGTTTATGAAACTGATTTATATACTGATAAAAAGAAAACAGATAAAGTAAACGAAATTAAAGAAGCTAAGCTTAAAAAACCAATCACTTACGAAGCAGGTGCTACTTCAGATAAGAAACTTGCAAAAGAGTGGATGGATTTCTTAAAATCTAAAAAAGCAAAAGATATCTTGAAAGAATATCATTTTGAAATTTAGGAGGTAATAAGTATGCCTGACATTACACCTTTTTGGATTTCGATTCAAGTGGCTGTCATAAGTACCATTATTGTATCAGTACTAGGTATCTTTGTTTGCCGGTTGCTTTATAAAGGAAAAGGGCATCTTACTAAACTCCTTGAAAGTTTTATATTATTACCCATTGTTCTACCTCCCACGGTGCTAGGGTTTATTTTACTTATAATATTTTCTCCTAGAAGTGTTGTAGGACAATTTTTTGAAAACATACTACATCTTCCAGTAGTATTCACAATGACAGGTGCAGTAATTGCATCTGTCATTGTTAGTTTTCCGTTAATGTATCAACACACTATTCAAGGATTTAGAAGTATTAACCCGAAAATGCTAAATACTGCTCGCACCATGGGGGCAAGTGAGAATAAAATATTCTATCGTCTAATTTTACCGCTATCTAAACGTTCAATTATAGCGGGTATAATGATGAGTTTTGCACGTGCAATAGGTGAATTCGGTGCAACATTAATGGTTGCAGGCTATATACCCAATAAAACTAACACGTTACCACTTGAAATTTATTTCTTAGTTGAACAAGGTAGAGAGAATCAAGCTTGGTTATGGGTGCTTGTGTTAGTTGCATTTTCAATTACGGTAATTGGTGTATTGAATTTTGCGAATAAAGATAAATATAGGGAGGTAGAGTAGATGTTAGAGTTAAAGCTTCAATATCAATTAAAAAAGACATTCATTGATATTAACATTAACGATACAGTCCCTAAAATTTACGCAATACGAGGGCCTTCTGGAATAGGTAAAACCACAGTGCTAAATATGATAGCAGGCTTAAGAACGCCAGATAAAGCCTATATCAAAATCAATGACAGACTGATTACTGATACTGAGCATAAAGTCAATCTGAAAATACAAAATCGCAAAATTGGCTATTTATTCCAAGATTACCAATTGTTTCCTAATATGACAGTTTACAAAAATATAACTTTTATGTCTAAACCATCTGTCCATATAGATGATTTAATGGATCGACTAAATATTCATCATCTAAAAGAGCAATATCCATCGACACTTTCTGGAGGAGAATCTCAACGTGTTGCTTTAGCTCGAACACTAAGTACGAAACCTGATTTGATTTTATTAGATGAGCCATTTTCAAGTCTAGATGATGCAACGAGAGGTGAAGGAATAAAGTTAATTAAACGTACTTTTAAAGAATGGAAAATACCAATCATCTTTGTCACACATTCTAATTTTGAGGCTGAAGTATTGGCTGATAAAATTATTAAGATAGGTTAATTAAAGCTAGATTGGGATGAAAATAATAAAAATTTAGCGTTATAGCAGATTTATGATTATTATCTAAGTTAATAAGGCACTTATAATAGACTTTTTAAATCTAGTCAACATTGCGGGGGTGGGCCGAAGAATTCATATTGCATTCTGTACCACTCCCGCTTTGTTCGATATAATGATAGAAATGGATATTAACTAGAGAGGGCAATGAATATGACGAGTGAACGTTATTCTAGACAAACTTTGTTTAAAGGAATAGGATACGAAGGACAACAGAAAATTAGTCAAAAACATGTACTCATTGTTGGTATGGGAGCGTTAGGAACTCATGTTGCTGAGGGTCTCGTTCGTGCGGGAATCAAAACACTTTCAATTGTAGATAGAGATTATATTGAATTTAGCAATTTACAACGACAAACATTATTTACTGAAGAAGATGCTAATACTATGTTGCCTAAAGTTGTAGCAGCGGAACGCCATTTAAAAGCATTGCGCCATGACTTGAAACTAAATACTTTTATCACACATGTCGATTATTATTTTTTAGATAAGTATGCTAAACATGTAGATCTTATTATTGATGCGACAGATAATTTTGAAACAAGACAATTAATTAATGACTTTGCTTTTAAAGAGAAAGTACCTTGGATATATGGTGGTGTCGTGCAGAGTACTTATATAGAAGCAGCATTTATTCCAGGAGAGACACCTTGTTTTAACTGTTTAATGCCTCAACTACCAGCAATTAATTTAACTTGTGACACTGTAGGTGTTATACAACCTGCTGTTACGATGACTACAAGTTTTCAATTGCGAGATGCCTTTAAATTATTAACTGAGCAATCAGTGCCTACTAAATTAACTTATGGAGATATATGGGATGGTCAACATTTTACATTTGGTTTTAGCCGTATGTTTAGAAAAGAGTGTCCAACATGTGGTTCAAATCCATCCTTTCCTTATTTAAATAAACAGCATACATTATATGCAACGTTATGTGGTAGAGATACAGTACAATATGATAATGATAAAATTTCCCAGGAAATGGTACGTGAATTTCTTAAGCAACATCACCTTAATTATCGAGAAAACAAATATATGATAATGTTTGAATATAAAGGACATCGAATTGTTAGTTTTGAGGGTGGACGAATGCTTATACATGGTACAACGAAGACGTTAGATGCCATTCATTTAATCAATCAATTATTCGGATAGGAGTGGAATTAATGCATCAACATGATCATGCGAAAGTAGATAGAATGATTCAATGTGCAGTTTTGACTGTATCTGATACTAGGGATAAAGAGACGGATAAAGGTGGTCAACTTGTCCAAACTTTAATACAAGATATCAATGTCGAAGTATTAAATTCAAACTATGCTATTGTCAAAGATGATAAAGTAGCTATTCAATCTCAAATTGAACAATGGTTGGCATCTGATATTGATGTCATAATTACAACTGGTGGAACTGGCATTGCACAAAGAGATGTTACGATAGAAGCGGTTAAGCCACTTTTGGATAAAGAAATCGAAGGTTTTGGAGAATTATTTAGATATTTAAGTTACACAGAGGATGTCGGAACTAAAGCATTGTTATCTAGAGCAGTCGCTGGTTCAGTGAAGAACAAATTAATTTATACTCTACCAGGATCTACTGGAGCTGTGAAATTGGCAATTGAAAAGTTAATCAAGCCAGAATTAAACCATATGTTGCATGAATTGAATAAATAAAAAAATAGTCATGGATTTAAACTTAAATGATAGGTTTCCCTAATTGAAGTTTTGCATCCATGACTTTATTATTTAAATTGAAACATTATATGAGCGCACGAAATAACTTAACGACGATAGTCACCAGATTTACCACCTGATTTTGATTCAAGGTAAGTCTCACCGATAATCATACCTTTATCGACTGCCTTGGTCATATCGTAAACAGTTAAAGCAGTTGCAGAAGCGGCTGTTAATGCCTCCATCTCAACGCCTGTTTTTCCAGTAGTGGAGACAATAGCCGTGATATTTAATGTGTATGTAGTATTATCATTAATTTGCCAGTTAAATTGAACATCTATACCTGTTAAAGGTAGAGGATGACACATAGGTATAATCGTCGATGTGTTTTTAGCTGCCATAATACCAGCAATTTGTGCAGTGTTAAGTACATTGCCTTTTTTATTAGTATTATCTATAATTTGTTGATAAATTGTTTCATTAACAGTAATGCTAGAATGAGCTTGAGCAGTACGTTTAGTAATATTTTTATTTGATACATCTACCATTTTAGCATTACCTTGTTCATTGATATGAGTGAATTTTGACATAATAACCCTCCTGATAGGGTTAGTATATCATGATTTTAAATTATAATTTGGAGATGATAAGTATGTCAGTTGAAAAAAGAAACCCAATACCAGTTAAAGAAGCGATAAATCGTGTTGTTCAACAGGATATATATTTGAATACTGCAGAAGTGAAGTTAGAAGATAGCTTAGGATATGTACTTGCGGAGGATATTGTTGCAACTTATGATATTCCTCGTTTTAATAAATCACCTTATGACGGGTTTGCTATTCGAAGTAAAGATTCTGCTGGTGCATACTCAGAAAATCGTAAACAATTTAAAGTGATTGATCATATAGGCGCAGGTTCAGTTTCAGAGAAAATACTAGGTCAAAATGAAGCAGTACGTATTATGACAGGAGCCCAAATTCCAGAAGGTGCAGATGCAGTAGTCATGTTTGAACAAACAGTTGAGGATGGAGATACGTTTACAATACGTAAGTCATTTGAAGCAAATGAAAATGTATCTCTTAAGGGTGAAGAAACAACAACAGGTGATATTGTCTTGAAAAAAGGTCAAGTCATTAATCCAGGTGCAATAGCCGTTCTTGCAACATATGGTTACTCTAAAGTTCCTGTGACACAACGCCCAAGTATTGCAGTCATTGCAACTGGTAGTGAGCTATTAGATGTGGATGATGAATTACAACCAGGTAAAATACGCAATTCAAATGGTCCAATGATCAAAGCACTATCTGAAAAAGCTGGATTAAACGTTGAAGCATATAAAATTCAACAAGATGATTTGCAAAGTAGTATTTCAGTTGTCAAAGATGCCATGTCAAAACATGACATCGTAATTACTACGGGTGGCGTTTCTGTTGGAGATTTTGACTATCTACCTGAAATTTACAAAGCTGTAAATGCAGAGGTATTATTTAATAAAGTTGCAATGAGACCAGGTAGTGTAACAACCGTAGCTGTTGCAAATGGGCAATATTTATTTGGTTTATCAGGTAATCCATCAGCTTGTTTCACTGGATTTGAATTATTTGTCAAACCTGCGATTCAACATATGATGGGGGCAACTGCCTATTACCCTCAAGTTGTAAAAGCTACCTTAATGGAAGATTTTACTAAGGCGAATCCCTTTACTCGTTTTATTCGAGCATCTGCTACATTTTCACAGAGTGGTGCGACAGTAGTGCCATCTGGATTTAATAAATCTGGTGCAGTAGTAGCAATTGCACATAGCAATTCAATGATTATGTTGCCAGGGGGTACTAGAGGATTTAAAGCAGGTCATACAGTTAATGTTATTTTAACAGAATCGAATGTCTATGAAACGGAAATGACACTATGATTTTGCAAATAGTAGGTTTTAAAAATTCAGGAAAAACAACCTTGATGCAACACACGATACAATTTTTAAAATCTTATGGTTACACAATAGCGACAATCAAGCACCATGGCCACATTGGTGAGGATATAACACTTCAAGAAGACCATGTAGATCATATGAAACATTTTAATGCTGGAGCAGATCAAAGTATTGTGCAAGGTGAACATTATCAACAAACTGTCACGCGTGCATATAAACAAAATCTTACTCAAATGATTGACCAATCTGTTACAATTGATTGTAATATCATTTTGGTTGAAGGTTTTAAAGATGAACATTTTGATAAAGTGGTCGTCTATCAGACTACTGAAGAATTAGAGCGGTTAAAGCAATTAACCGGTGTTAAATATTGTTATGATGTTCATGATAAACATGCGTTATCACACTATGATAATTGGTTATTACAATGGATAGAGCAAAGGGATTGACATTTAAATGAAACAATTTGAAATCGTTACTGAACCCATCCAAACAGAACAGTATCGAGAATTTACTATAAATGAACACCAAGGTGCTGTAGTTGTATTTACAGGACATGTAAGAGAATGGACTAAAGGTATTAAAACAGAATATTTAGAATACGAAGCATATATACCTATGGCGGAGAAAAAATTAGCACAAATAGGTGATGAAATTGAAGCGCGTTGGCCAGGAACGATTACAACCATTGTTCATCGCATTGGGCCACTTCAAATTTCAGATATAGCGGTGTTAATTGCAGTTTCATCACCCCATCGTAAAGATGCATATAGAGCTAACGAATATGCTATTGAACGTATCAAAGAAGTCGTTCCAATTTGGAAAAAGGAAATTTGGGAAGACGGTGCAGAGTGGCAAGGACATCAAAGAGGTAGCCACGATCTAGCTACTAAAGGAGAGGACTAACGTGAAGGTATTATACTTCGCTGAAATAAAAGAAATTTTGCAAACTGATAGTGAAACAATTGATATTAATGAATCAATTAACGTTGATGCTTTTAAACAAAATCTGTTTGAGAGACATCCTTCAATTAAATCTAAAAAGTTTCAGGTTGCAGTAAATGAAGAATTTGTACAGGATGAGGATATCATACAACCAACAGACACTGTTGCATTGATTCCTCCAGTAAGTGGAGGTTAACGGGAAATGAAAGCAATTATTTTAGCAGGTGGTCATTCAGAACGTTTTGGTAAGGCAAAGGCATTTGCCGAAATAGATGGACAATTATTTTACCAACGAATTGTTCAAACCTTACAAGAGACTAATATGTTTAATGATATTATTATAAGCACTAATGATCAATTAGCTAATCAATTTAAACATGACAATGTTATTATAGATGACGCTAACAATAAAGATAAAGGGCCACTTGCCGGTATTCATACTGTAATGAAACAATACAACGATGAAGAACTGTTTTTTGTAATATCAGTTGATACCCCTATGGTAACAGGTAAGGCTATTAGTGCTTTATACCAATTTTTAGTATCAAGACTCATAGAAGATCAAATTGATATAGCTGCTTATTCTGAACATAATCGAGTTATACCAACTATAGCCTTTTATCATCCAAATTGTATAAACGTTATGGATGAAGCTTTAGCTTCGAATGACTATAGTTTACGACATGTTTATAATAATGTGACGACAGAATGTTTAGATGTTACTAACATACAATCACCTGAATATTGGTATAAGAATATCAACTATCAAGAAGATTTAGATGACTTGAAACAACAGATAAATCATTAAGGAGGGTCCATTTATGGTTGCACAAATCAAAGATAAATTAGGTCGACCCATTCGCGATTTGCGTATCTCAGTAACAGACCGTTGCAATTTTAGATGTGACTATTGCATGCCTAAAGAAATCTTCGGTGATGACTATGTGTTCCTACCTAAAGATGAGTTATTAACGTTTGAAGAAATGGTTAGAATCGCGAAAGTTTATGCAGAACTTGGCGTGAAAAAGTTACGTATAACTGGTGGCGAACCACTACTTAGACGAAATTTATATCAACTTATAGCTGAGTTAAATCAAATTGATGGTATTGAAGATATCGGTATGACCACTAATGGTCTATTATTAAAAAAACATGGACAAAAATTATACGATGCCGGTTTGCGTCGCATTAATGTTAGTTTAGATGCCATTGATAACGAAGTGTTCCAAGCGATAAATAATCGCAATATCAAAGCAACTACCATTCTAGATCAAATTGATTATGCCGTTTCTATTGGTTTCCATGTTAAAGTAAACGTTGTCATTCAAAAAGGTATTAATGATGATCAAATTATTCCAATGGTAGATTACTTTAAAGATAAGAATATTGAAATCAGATTTATCGAGTTCATGGATGTAGGTAATGATAATGGTTGGGATTTTAGTAAAGTTGTAACTAAAAATGAGATGCTAGATATGATTGAGTCTCATTTTGATATTGAACCAGTCCCCCCAAAATATTTCGGAGAAGTAGCGAAGTACTATAAGCACAAAGATAATGGCGCTCAATTTGGTTTAATTACAAGTGTGTCAGCATCATTTTGTTCTACTTGCACGAGAGCACGATTATCATCTGATGGAAAATTTTATGGGTGTTTATTCAGCACTGTTGAGGGCTTTAATATTAAATCATTTATACGATCAGGCGTAACCGATGATGAATTAAGAGAACAACTTATAACCTTGTGGAATGTTCGAGATGATCGTTATTCAGATGAACGTACAGAGCAAACGGTTAAAAATCGACAACGCAAGAAAATTAATATGAACTACATCGGTGGTTAGATAACATCTCTAGTAATGGTTTATGACTATTGCTAGAGTTTTTTATTTTTGGAAAATATATTCAATTAATAGTTTAAATTTAAAGTAAATCATTATTGAATGTAATACCTATGATTAAAGAATATGATTATCATAATAGCATTGAGTATATGAATAACTGAATTTGTATTAAACATTAATCAGAAAATAAATAAAATTTGTAATAGATTAAATTGTGTATATGTTATATAATTTTATTAAGGAAATTCAATTTATAAAGCTATAACTACATCTTAGAATCTACATTGGAGGGCTTTAATTATGACAACAGAAAAAGTTCAACGTTTTATTGCAGCAGAAAGAGAATTAAGCCAGTTGAAACATTGGTTAAAATCATCGTACAAAATCTCAATAGAGGAATTTGTAGTGTTATTTAAAGTTTATGAAGGTAAGAAAATTAGTGGTAAGGAGTTACGAGATACATTACATTTCGAGATGTTGTGGGATACAAGTAAAATTGATGTAATTATACGTAAAATTTATAAGAAAGAACTCATTTCTAAATTACGATCTGAAACTGATGAACGACAAGTATTTTATTTCTTTAATGCAACGCAACAGAAATTACTTGATAAAATGAAATCTGAAATTGAAGCAATTAGTATTGCTAATTAATAAATTATAAAAAGGGAGTGGGACAGAAATAATATTTTCTCAAAATTTATTTCGTTGTCATACCCCGGCAAGGGTGACTAGGTTTGAAAAAAGCTTGATTCAAGCGCATTTTCAAATCAGTCAGCTACTGACAAAATGATAAAATAGGCTGAGACATTTTATTTTGTCCCAGCCTCTTTCTACATATTAATTTAATTGTGTTTTAACTTTTCGTCCATGAACAATAAAGTAAAGAACGGTACAAAGTGCTGCTACGATAGCCATAATGATATAAACTTCAGTGTAACTAATGAAACCTGTGAATAAGCCTAATAAAGATGGACCAAATCCTATACCTATATCTAAACCAATAAAGTAAGTTGATGTTGCAATACCATATTTATTAGTAGGTGACACTTTAATGGCAATAGCCTGCATAGATGATGATAAATTGCCATAACCAATACCTAAGAAGATACCAGCCAGTAACAACATCCATCCACTATAACTGAACACTAGTATAATAAATGTAATGATAAGTGCAATAAATGCTGGATAAACGACAACATTTTCTGTACGTGCATCAATCATTCGACCTGCAATTGGACGTGTAACTAGAGAAGCGATGGCGTAACAAATAAAGAAGTAACTAGAAGCTTCTAATAAATGTCGTTGTTCTGCAAAAAATTTCAAGAAAGTCAGTATTGAAGCATAGTTTAGTGCAATAACCATCATAACTATTGATACTGGTACTGCTTCTTTTGCAATGAAGTTGTGTATATTGAAGCCTGATGCTTTAGCAATTTTTGCATCTGTATTATTATGAACAGCATCAAAATCAATTTTAATAAATAGTGAAATTATTAAACTGATCACACCTAAAACTACACATATAGCAAATAGTAAATTGATAGAGAATGATTTTAATAATAAGATACCGAAGAATGGGCCTATAGCTGTACCAAGTACTAAACTAAGTGAAAATAGACTAATACCTTCGCTCTTACGCTCAACAGGTGTGACATGTGCTGCAATAGTACCAGTTGCAGTAGTAGCTATAGCAGTCGCAATCCCGTTAATTAGACGTACGAACATTAAGAATGTGATTGATCCAGGAATGAAGTAAAGTAATTGTGTAATCACAAGCAATAATAATCCAGTAATTAATATTTTTTTTGGACCAAATTTATTTACATATTTACCAGTTCCAAATCTACCTATTAAAGAACCGATAATAAATAACCCCACTACTAATCCAGCTAAACTATCTGAGGCATGATAAGTAGACTTACTATAATCTGCAATAATTACTAATAAAAGATACATACATAAATAAACGAAAAAATTGATTGAGAAATTAACTGTAAAGCTTTTCGTGAAAATAGGCTGTTTTATATCCGTGTTTTGAGTCATTCTGATTCCTCCTCTAAAAATGCATGATGAAGTTTGTTCATTACTGAAATAACATTTTCAAGTTCCACGTCAGATAATCTAGCATTTTTAATAAGCTCACGCTGAACTGGTAGTATCTTACGATAAACGTCTACATATAATGTTTGACCTTTATCAGAGAGACTTAATAACTTCTCACGCTTATCTTCCTTACTTGGTTCTACAATTAATAACTCTCTATCAGATAAAACTTTAATAATTTTACGTGTAGTGGGTTTCTCAATAAAGCGACGTTTAGAGATGTGAACTAAAGTCGTTGGAGATGTACTCGCAATATCTCTTAATATCAACCATTGTCCAGGGTGTAAATCAAACTGGTCGAGTATCGATTGCGTTCGTTTCATATATGGACGGTATAAACCAATGAAACTGTTAAAAAATTCATTTGTTAACATAATATACTCCTTCCAAACAAGTTAGCTTTGCTAACTATTTTTTGAACAAAAATAATTATATGCCGTATTTTAAAAAAATGCAATACTAAATAGATAAATTACACGATTAAAAGAAGTAATCTTAAAAGAAGTTTGATAAGATAGATGCAAGTCGAATAATTAAAGGGGAATACGATCAATGGAACTTAGATTTGACCATATTATTCATTATGTAGATAACCTTAAAAACTTTAAATATCCGGGAGAAATTCTAAAAATTAATTCTGGTGGTAAACATCACAAATTTGGAACATACAATCGTTTATCATATATTAATGAAAATTACATAGAATTGATAGATGTAGAAGATAAAGAAAAATTAAATAAAGAGTCCAAAACAGAAGAGGGTCGAGTTGCTTTTGCGACTAAAATCGTTCAAGACCATTACAAACAAGGGTTTAAAACAATTGCATTAAGAACATCAAATATTGAATTAATAAAAAAATCTTTAGAAGAACGTAACATTGATACGATTGGACCAGTAGAAATGCATAGAGAGAATAAAAAAGGTGATAAATTAAATTGGAAATTACTTTACATTGCAGACCCTGATTACATGGTAAAGCCACCATTTTTCATAGAATGGGAGGAAAGGGAAGAAGTGCACAATCAGAAATTAGAGCCTCTTTTCCAAAAACAATTTAAAATCCATAAAATAATTATTGATAGTGAAAAACGCTCTAAAACACTATCTAAATGGAAAAAATGGTTCGATGTGACTATCCTTGAAGAAGGAGATAATTATACAGATGTGCAATTAACGGTAGACCATATTATTTACCGTATTCAAGATGGTAAAACGTCAGGCTATAATACGATTATATTTAAAGATACAGAAACGACTGCACCTTACTCAATTATTACGAAAGGTGCGAAATATCGATTCGAGCCTGAAGGTTAGTATAGATAAATATAAGTACTATGGGCGATAAGTGTCATATGAACGATTGAAAGTATTAGAGATAATATGCTGAGATATGTAGTTACTTTAGACTTCCTTAAAAGCAAGAAAAAGATAGTTAAGACGAACGACAGTCCAACGAACATTACTCTTAAACTAAAATATGAAACTGTTAAAGGTTGAGTCATAGTGACACCAATAGCTATCGTGTTAAACAAAATAAATAATATTAATAATAAATATCGCATGTTAAACCTCTTTTTCAAGACTAATTTAAAATTTTAAGTTTATATAGTATATCAAAAATTTAAAACTAGAAATAATATTTTAATCGCACGGCGAGTTTGTCGACACTCTAAACATGACATTGTATAATTATAATTAATGTAAAGAAAAAGGAGTTTTTATAGCATGGAAAAGATGAATATCACTAACCAAGAGCATGATGCGTTTGTGAAAGCTCATCCTAATGGTGATTTATTACAGTTAACAAAATGGGCAGAAACTAAACGCCTAACAGGATGGTATTCAAAGCGTGTGGCAGTGGGTGAAGATGGTGAGATTAAAGGTGTAGGTCAATTATTATTTAAAAAGATACCTAAACTACCATTCACGCTATGTTACGTTTCTCGTGGTTTCGTAACGGATTATAGTGATAAAGCTGCATTGGAACAGTTATTAGAAGAAACTAAAAAAGTAGCTAAAGCAGAAAAAGCCTATGCTATTAAAATTGATCCAGATGTAGAAGTAGATAAAGGTATAGATGCACTTAAAAATTTAAATGCGCTAGGTTTTAAACATAAAGGTTTCAAAGAAGGGCTGTCTAAAGACTATATTCAACCACGTATGACAATGATTACGCCAATAGATAAATCAGATGAGGAAATATTCCAAAGTTTTGAGCGCCGTAATCGTTCTAAAGTAAGACTATCATTGAAACGTGGTACTAAAGTTGAACGTTCAAATCGAGAAGGGCTTAAAAATTTCGCTGAATTAATGAAAATAACAGGAGAACGTGACGGCTTTTTAACACGTGATTTAAGCTATTTTCAAAATATTTATGACTCACTTCATGAAGATGGCGATGCTGAATTATTCCTTGTGAAATTAGAACCTAAACCTGTCTTAGATGATATTGATAATGAACTTAAGGAACTTGAAAGCGAAAAAACGCAACTTCAAAATAAATACGAGAGAAAGCAAGATAAAAAGACTAAAAATAAATTAAACGATGTCGAAGCTAAAATTCAAAAAACCATTGAAAGAAAAGACGACATGACTGACTTATTAGCAAAACATCCTAATGGAATTTATTTATCTGGTGCATTGTTAATGTTTGCAGGATCTAAATCATATTACTTATATGGTGCTTCATCGAATGATTACCGTGACTTCTTGCCTAACCATCATATGCAATATGAGATGATGAAGTTTGCGCGTGAACATGGCGCTAAAACATACGATTTTGGTGGAACTGATAATAATCCAGATAAAGACTCTGAACACTACGGTTTATGGGCGTTTAAACGTGTCTGGGGCACTTATTTAAGTGAAAAGATAGGGGAATTTGACTATGTATTAAATCAACCCCTTTATCAATTAATTGAACAGGTTAAACCGCGATTAACAAAAGCTAAAATTAAAATTTCTCGTAAATTAAAAGGCAAATAGTCATTAACGATTAAATTTAAATCTGAACGATTCCACAATAATCATTGTGACGTTCAGATTTTTTTAGGATAATAGGAATGATTAAAAAATAAAAAAATTATAGCTTTTTAAAAGAAAAAGAATGGGGGAAGTAAATAAGTGATAAAGAGGATGTTAACGTTCTCGTTGGGAAATAAATTCGCAATTTTCTTAATGGTTGTTTTAGTAATATTAGGAGGCGTATATTCTAGTGCTAAATTAAAATTAGAATTACTTCCAGATGTTGAAAATCCAGTTATATCTGTACAAACAACAATGCCAGGTGCTACACCTCAAACAACCCAAGATGAGATTAGTTCTAAAATTGATAACCAAGTACGATCTTTAGCATATGTTAAAAGTGTAGAGACACAGTCGATACAAAATGCATCAATTGTAACTGTTGAATATAATAATGGTACAGACATGGATAAAGCTGAAGAAGTATTAAAGAAAGAAATAGATAAATTAGACTTTAAAGATGGGGTTAGTGAGCCAGAATTAACACGAAATTCCATGGATGCATTCCCAATCGTAGCCTATTCATTTACTAATAAAAATGATGACTTAAAAACCACAACAAAAGAAATTAATGACCAACTTATTCCTAAATTACAAACAATTGATGGCGTTCAGAATGCTCAACTTAATGGTCAAACAACGAGACAAGTTACATTGAAATTTAAACAAAACAAATTAGATGAAGCGGGACTAACAGCTGATGACGTAGAAAATTACATAAAAACAGCAACTCGAGAAACACCTCTTGGATTATTTCAATTTGGAAAAAATGAAAAATCTTTAGTAGTTGATGGTCAATTTAAATCTGTTAAAGCACTCAAAGACTTAGAAATCCCATTAACAATAAGTGGTCAGAGTCAATCAGGTAGTAGTGATGATCAATCAGGTAGTGAGATGAGTAGTACTGGAGATAATGCATCATCTTCAAGTTCTCAATCTCAAATGAGTAATCAATCTCAAGCTTCAAATGGAGAAATGCCAAGCGTACCATTAAGTGAATTAGCAACAATAACTGTAGGAGATGAACGTGAGTCAATTTCTAAGACGAACGGAAAAGATGCAGTTAATGTACAAATTATGAAAGCACAAGATGCTAACACAGTTCAAGTTGCTAAAGAAGCTCAAAATAAAATTGATGAATTTGTAAAAAATAATGATGACATAAAAGCTACAAAAACCATGGATACTGCTAAACCAATTGAAGATTCATTATATACAATGGTTGAAAAAGCAGCTTTAGGAACGATTGTCGCAATTATAGTTATCTTATTATTCTTGAGAAATATTAGAACCACGGCTATCTCAATTGTTTCCATTCCGCTTTCGATTTTAATAGCACTTATCGCATTAAAATTAAGTGATGTATCGCTAAACATTTTGACATTAGGTGCATTAACAATTGCTATCAGTCGTGTGATAGATGACTCAATTGTTGTTGTAGAGAATATTTATCGAAGATTATCAGATCCTAAAGAAGAATTGTCTGGCAACAATTTAGTCATTAGTGCAACAAGAGAAGTAGTTAAACCGATTCTATCTTCTACAATTGTTACTATAATCGTGTTCTTACCACTAGCATTTGTGTCAGGGTCAGTTGGTGAAATGTTTAGACCTTTCGCACTAGCAATTGCATTTAGTTTATTAGCATCTTTACTTGTATCCATTACTGTGGTGCCAGCATTGGCTTCTACATTTTTTAAAAAAGGTATTAAGTTAAAACGCAATTCACAACATCAGAATGATAGAGGACTAGGTGTTGTAAGCAAGAGTTATCGTAAAATTTTAAATTGGTCATTAAATCATAAATGGATAGTCTTAATTATTAGTGTCGTTATTCTAGTAGGAAGCATTGCGTTAGGTGGCGCAAAATTAGGTACAAGCTATATTTCAACAGGTGATGACAAATTCTTAGCCGTAACCTATACACCTAAACCCGGTGAAACTGAAAAAGCTGTTTTAGGTCATGCAAAGCAAGCACAGAAATATTTACAATCCAAGGATAAAGTAAAAACAGTTCAATATTCAGTGGGAGGTCCATCACCAGCAGACCCAACTGGTAGTACAAATAGTATGGCTATTATGGTTGAATATGACAAAGATACACCTAACTTTGAAGAAGAGCCTGATAAAGTTATCTCTCATTTATCAAAAATGAATCAACCAGGTGAATGGAAAAATCAAGACATGGGTAATGGTTCTGGTAATGATTCAGTTGAAGTTACAGTCAAAGGGCCATCTACGAATGCAATTAAAGATACAGTTGCTAAAGTAGAGCAAAAGATGAAATCAGTAAACGGAATCACCAATGTAAAATCAGATTTATCGCAAACCTATGATCAATATGAAATTAAAGTAGATCAAAATAAAGCAACAGAGAAAGGTATTTCTGCAGGACAATTAGCATTAAATTTAAATGAGAATTTGCCTGAAAAGACGATTACTACAGTTAAAGAAAATGACAATAAAGTCGATGTTAAAGTAAAACAAAACAAGCAGACGGATTGGTCTCGAAATAAATTAAATAATATGGAATTAAAATCACCAACAGGTGAAACGGTAAAACTTAAAGATATAGCCGAACTAGAACGTACAACTACGCCAAGTAAATTAGTTCAAGAAGATGGTGACTACGCAACAACTGTTTCCGGTAAAATTACTGATTCAGATGTAGGTGGTGTATCTAGTAAGGTAATGAATAAAATCAATAATATAGATAAACCAGACAACGTTAAAGTTAATGTGGGTGGTGCTACAGATGATATTAATCAAGCAATGACGCAATTGGCATTCGCCATGTTAGTAGCTATCGTTATCGTATATTTAGTATTAGTCATCACATTTAAAGGTGGCTTAGCACCTTTCACAATACTATTCTCACTACCATTTACTATTATTGGTGTCGTATTAGCATTATTAATTACAGGTGAAACAATATCTGTTCCAAGTTTAATTGGAATGTTAATGTTAATCGGTATCGTAGTAACCAATGCTATAGTGTTAATTGATCGTGTGATAACAAATGAACATGAAGGTATGTCAATGAAGGAAGCGTTGTTAGAAGCGGGTGGCACTCGTATAAGACCTATTCTTATGACTGCCATTGCAACAATTGGTGCATTATTGCCTTTATTATTTGGACAAGATAGTTCAATATTGATTTCAAAAGGTATGGCAGCAACTGTAATCGGAGGATTGATTTCGTCTACACTTCTTACATTAATTGTTGTTCCCGTAATTTACGAAATTCTTTTTACACTTAAAGGTAAGTTAACAAGAAAATAAAAAACAAAAGCCTGGGACATTATGATATGCTCCCTTCAAAGTTTTCATTTTTTCAATGTTTACTTTGAAGGGGCATATCATTAATCAATGACTCAGGCTATAACTTTATATTGGCTGTAGTTGACTGAATTATACTAATTTAATACATGATAAAAGTTAAAATAACATAAATGATAAATAATATAACTGATAAAATATTTAAAATTGAAACAGCTTTAGTATCATGTTTCAATTCTTTGAATGCGGTTACTTCAACATTACCAACAAGTAATGCTAAAACAATAAATACCCACCAGTTTTCAGCAGGGAATTGTAAAGTTGTAACTGCTAGTACAAACAGTAATAATACACCCATAATAATGCGTAAAATGCGAGTAATAATCGAATGCATTTTAAAAATGCTTATGTAACTAACGATGAGATATAAAATAGGCAATAATAATAAGTAAAGTTTCACCTGTTGTCTTCCTTTCTATAATGAACCTTAGACAAAATATAATTTTGACACTATATAACAAATTCGAAGTTGCTGATTGAATTACTGAATAGAAATCATACTAGATTTACACAACTTTAATCATCTCATAAGATAGAAAAATTATTTATTTCTGACGTAACTTTGAACGTATCTCAGAGATTTGTAATTCAATATCTTCAAGTTGCTTAACGAGAGGGTCTATATTTTGATTTAAAGATTCCCGTTTCTCGAGGTCATTTTGTAAACGAACATAATCATACTTCAATTCATCTAATTGTGATTCTAAATTCATTAATCTTAAACCCCTTTAATTTCAAAATTTAACAATCACATTGAATTATATCATGAAACAATCCTCTTCTAAAAATGAAGTAAATTATGTTAAAGTAATTAACTGTAATAATAATGTTAAAAAGAAGGAAGGAACTATCGTGACAGAGCAGTTTATAATGATTATTCTTTTAATCGCATTAGGTTATTTATTGAAACGTATAAACTTTTTAAAAGCGGCAGATAGTCAGGTATTATCAACATTAGTACTCAATGTCACACTACCTTCTTTAGTCATTGTCAATCTCAATAGTGCAGAATTAGATTTTTCATTTTCGATATTACCTATAATGATGATTGTGTATGGCGTCCTTGCTAAATTCACTGTATTGTGGCTGTTTAATAAGCATAACAATCATATAAAAGGTACAGTTGGAATGATGACTGCATCACTTAATATAGGTTTATTTGCATATCCACTCGTTGATACGATTTGGCCAAAAAATGGAATGATTTATTTTGGAATGGCTGATATAGGTGGGGCGATTATTATGTTTGGAGTAACTTATTTTGTAGGAAGCTATTTCAGTCAAGGTGGAGATCAGTTTGATTTTAAATTTTTAGGCAAAAAATTAATTACTTCTGTGCCCCTTGTCACATATATCGTCATGTTTACTCTAAATATGTTAAATATTCATTTGCCTAAAGTATCAATTGATTTTTTCACTATAATATCTAAAGCGAATATGCCACTATCAATGATTCTTTTAGGTGTTATGCTTAATTTTAAAATTGAACGTCATTTCCTACCAATCGCAGTTAAATATTTATTAGCCCATTATGGTTTAGGTTTATTAGCTGGTTTACTCGTTCATTTCTTCTTACCTGTTTCAGATAATATGATTAAAACGACATTACTCATTGCTTGGTTATTACCAGTAGGAGTAGCGATTATTCCGTATTCTATTCAATTTAAATACAAGACATTGCCTTTAGTAGGTATGGTTACTAACATTTCGATTATATTGAGTATAATCATTTTATATGTTTACCAAGCGATATTTATTTGAATAAATATGAAAAAAGCAAGCAATTCTACTTTAAGGATTGCTTGCTTTTTACTGCATAGTGCTTGAAATTTAACCTTTACCACCCATAAAGGCAGGGTAGTTAGTCATACCACCATCAACGTAAATTGTAGTACCGTGAATATAGTTCGCTAAATCTGAAGCTAAGAATAATGCCACATTAGCTACATCTTGAGCTTCACCAATTTCTTTAGCTGGAATCATTTCCAATGTCTCAGCACGAGTTTCTGGATCAGAGAATTTCTCCTTAGTATGCTCAGTGACTATCGCACCTGGAGAAATGTTGTTTATGCGTATACCATATTGTGCGTATTCCATAGACATTGTTTCCATCATTAACTTTAAGCCACCCTTACTAGCAGCATAATTGACATAATTAGGCCATGGAATCGTATCATGTACACTTGATGTATTGATGATTATTCCTTTTTTATCTTCTTTTAAAAATTGATTAACTGCTTCTCTAGAACCTACGAATGCACCAGTTAAATTAATATCTATCACTTTTTGCCATTCATCAACTGACATTTTATGGGTTGGGATAGGTTTTTCAAATCCTGCATTATTTATCATAATATCTAGCGTGCCAAATTCTTTAACAGCAGATTGAACTAATCGTTTTACATCTTCCTCGACAGCCACATCAGCTTGTACGGCAATTGCTTCACCACCAGCATTACTAATCATATGCTTAATTTCTTCAATTTCATCTAAATGACGGTCAGAGCGATAATTTAAAACTACTTTTGCTTTTGATTTACCAAAGTTTTCTGCAAAGGATTTACCAATACCACTCCCAGCACCAGTTATAATTACGACTTTACCTTCTAAATCTGAAAACATTTTGGTTCCTCCTTTGTAATGTTAATTTATTTAAGATTTCCGAGTATAAATGCGGCGATAACGATTAAGATTATACCAGACCAAATTCCAATCATTTGGCGTTTGTCTTTTTTCTCACCTAGTAAGAAAATACCACCTAATGTAGAAACGATTACGAGTAATTGTGATAATGAGAAACTTGTTGCAACACCAACTTTAGGTTGTGAATAGAACATAAATAAGTTACCAATCGCCCATACAACACCTGGTATTAAGTTAAGGGCTGTAGATTTAATATTAGTTTCATGTTTCATTGATAACAAGAAGCCACCTATAGCCATACCAATTGATTGGAAGAATAATGCATCAGTACCACTGACACCAAAGATATCGGCTATTACTACATATCCGACATAACCAATTGTTGAAATTACTAATATTAACATTGCTTTCTTAAATTCTGGATCATTCGATTTTCCTTCATTTTTACCGCGTAAAGAGGTTAACGCGATACCTGTAACTAATAGAACCATGGCAATAATTCCCATTGTTACTTGAATACCAGTACTCCATTCTCCAAGAAAAATAGCACTAAATAATGTAGTACCAACTAATTGCATACCTGTAGAAATAGGCATTGTTTTAGAAACACCAATTAAACTAATTGAACGTAATTGGTTACCTTGTCCAAAGGCCCACAAAGCACCTGAAATTAAACCAACAATGATCACTGTTAAATTATCAAATTGTGCTTTACCAATTAAGAGCAATACAATACCAACTATAAGTGCACCTAATGTTGTACCTCTTATTTGGTTGTAAGGTCCGCCCCCAACAAAAACATTAATTAAAACGACACTCCCCCAAAATAGGGCAGGTAATAATGCGATAAGTATATCTATAAATTGCATTATGTAAACACTCTCCTTATTTATTTACTTCAAGTGTTTCCTTCCTATAACACTCGAGAACATTTTATCTAAAAAAAATAACTTTTAAAATGTAAACGCTCATACGTTGAAGTAAATAAAAAAAGCATATTAAGATTTAATGTGTAATTATCTTAATATGCTTTAATGGTATGCTAGTAATTCAATTGACTTGGATCAATTTTATATTTAGTATATTCACTTTCAATTTCGAATCCCAGTTCATTAAATCGTTCAACTAAAGTGGCGTTTTTACTACGTATTTTAAAATAAACTTTATCAATAGAATAATGCTCAAATGCATAATGAATTGCATATGAAAGTAAGTCAAATGCTATCCCTTTGAGACGATAATCAGTATGTGAACTAAAATATCGTATTTCAGCTAGTGATGATAGCGTGTCTATTTGTAAATAAAGGTATCCTTTTAACAAGCCTTCACTAACAAATAAAAATAATCGGTTATGTTCATCTAAAGTATTGACTATTTCTTTAGGAGTTAATGCGTTGTGTCTAAATGTCTGTTCGTGTAACTTACTGAAAGCTCTTTGGAACCCTGGTTGATATTCAATGATATTGAAATCTGACTCGGGTTCATTTAATGATTTATAAACATTTAAATAGTAATCTGTGAAGTTATAATTAGCATGAATTAGCTTCATTAAAGGTTTTGAATCTTGTGCACAATCATTATAAGAGAAGTTAAAAGTAGCATGATCAGATTGTGATTCCATTAATGTCGAAAATAATGAGATAAAATGATTATCTGTAAGAGTAAAATCTTTACTAACAAATGGTCCAATAACTTTGTATTTATCTTCTTCATATAAAATTCCAGTGATTAATGCGACAATTGAATCATCTTCTATTAAACAGAAAACACCAGTAGTATGGATAGATTCATTTAGTAACTGTTCTACATCACCTTTAGACGTATGAAGTTTATATATATAAGACGCAAGGGTGTCTGATGATGTATTAATAAAAGATATGATTTGGTTCAGGTTGCTTACTTTGACTATGTCCATAGCGTACCTCCATTTCAATATCATTTTGTTAAATTAATTATAAGTTTATTTATTAGTAATTGAAAGTTTAGACTATTGTCTATCATGTTACAATTGTATTTAAATCAAATACATGTACTAAGAGATCTTTTATTGAAAGGAAAGTTCTATGAAATCATTAATTTTGGCAGAGAAACCATCCGTAGCTAGAGATATAGCTGAGGCGATGAACATAAAGGGAAAACGTAATGGATATATTGAAAACGAAAAGTATGTTGTCACATGGGCATTGGGTCATTTAGTCACTAATGCACAACCGGAACACTATGATAAAGCGTACAAGGAATGGAAACTTGAAGATTTACCTATTATTCCGAAGCGCATGCAAACAGTAGTTATTGGTAAAACAAGTAAACAATTTAAAACTGTTAAGTCACTGATTTTAGATAAAAAAGTGAAAGAAGTTATTATAGCAACTGATGCTGGAAGAGAAGGGGAACTAGTTGCACGGTTAATATTGGATAAAGTTCATAATAAAAAGCCAATTAAGCGCTTGTGGATTAGCTCCGTAACTAAAAAAGCAATTCAAGAGGGATTTAAAAAGCTTAAAGATGGACGTGAATTTCAGCATCTTTATGAAGCAGCATTAGCTAGAAGTGAAGCGGATTGGATTGTGGGTATCAATGCAACACGTGCATTAACGACGAAATATGACGCTCAATTATCATTGGGTCGAGTTCAAACACCAACAATCCAATTAGTTAATGCTAGGCAACAAGAAATCAATCATTTTAAAGCGAAGAAATATTATACACTATCTACTGAAATAGGTGGATTAACTTTCCAATTAAGTACAAATAAACAGCACATGACTAAGGAAGACGCAACGCAAATTGCTAATGAAATAAAACATGTAGAAGGTAATGTTGATAGTGTTGAAAAGAAAGTTAAAAAAAGTCATCCTAAGCCTCTGTATAACTTAACTGATTTGCAACAAGAGGCATACCAACGATACAAAATGGGGCCTAAGGAAACACTTAATACCATTCAAAATTTATATGAACGCCATAAAGTTCTTACCTACCCACGTACAGATTCTAATTATTTAACAGATGATATGGTGGATACTATTAAAGAACGACTTTATGCTTTATTAGCAACTGACTATAAATCACAAGTCAAATCATTGTTGGGGCAATCTTATTCAAGTAAAATGCGAATCTTTAATAATCATAAAGTATCAGATCATCACGCAATTATTCCAACAGAAGTACGTCCAGATATGCAAAGTTTGAGTAACAGAGAAAGTAAGATATATATGATGGTAGCTGAAAGGTTCCTAGAATCATTAATGGCACCTCATGAATATGAAGCGGTTAGAGTTAATGTTACTGTTGGCCAACATATCTTCGCTTTTAATGAAAAAGTCACACGTCAACTAGGTTATAAAGCACTTAAAATGAACAATGATAATGTGGTAAAGAAAGTTGCTTTTCAAAAAGGAGAAAAGTATCACCTTCAAAGTTTAAAAGTAAATGAACATGAAACGACACCACCTGATTACTTTAACGAAGGCTCATTGCTAAAAGCCATGGAGAACCCTCAAAATTATATACAACTTAAAGAAAAGAAACATGCTAACACACTGAGACAAACTGGAGGGATTGGCACAGTTGCTACAAGAGCGGATATAATTGAGAAACTATTTAATCTTAATGCAATCGAATCTAGAGATGGCAAAATCAAAGTAACATCTAAAGGAAAGCAAATTCTGGATTTAGCGCCTCAAGAATTAACATCTCCATTATTAACTGCCGAGTGGGAAGAGAAACTATTATTAATAGAAAAAGGAAGATATAATTCTCGACACTTTATTGACGAAATGAAGGCATTTACTCAATCGATTGTAAATACTATTAAAAATAGCGAGCAAAAGTATAAGCATGATAATTTAACTACTACTGAATGTCCGACATGCGGAAAATTCATGATTAAAGTTAAAACTAAAAATGGACAAATGTTAGTATGTCAAGATCCCACATGTAAAACTAAAAAGAATGTCCAACGTAAGACAAATGCACGTTGTCCAAATTGTAAGAAGAAAATGACATTATTCGGACGTGGAAAAGATGCAGTTTATCGATGTGTCTGTGGTCATACTGAAACACAAGAACAGATGGATAAACGATTCAAAAATAAATCCAGTGGTAAAGTATCTAAAAAAGAAATGAAAAAGTATATGAATAATGAGGACTCACTTGAGAATAATCCGTTTAAAGATGCATTAAAAAACTTGAAATTATAGTTAAAAATCGAACTTAATCATATTTGTTGGTAAAAAAGTTCGTTTTTAGTATTGTGTTTTTCGAAAAGTAATATTAAAATATTAAAGTATTTTAATAAAAGGAGTTTAAAACCGTGAAAAAATACTTTCAATTCGACGAGTATGATACTAATTATAAGAAAGAGATAATCGGTGGTATCACAACTTTCTTATCAATGGCATACATTTTAGCTGTAAATCCTCAAGTATTAAGTTTAGCAGGTGTTAAAGGTGTATCAGGTGACATGAAGATGGATCAAGGAGCTATTTTCGTGGCAACTGCTTTAGCAGCGTTTGTTGGTTCTTTATTTATGGGACTTATTGCAAAATATCCAATAGCACTTGCGCCAGGAATGGGACTTAACGCGTTCTTTGCTTTTACAGTAGTTTTAACGATGGGAATTCCTTGGCAAATAGGTTTAACTGGCGTGCTTTGCTCAGGTATATTCTTTGCTATACTTACAGCAACCGGTCTTCGAGAGATAATAATCAATGCTATTCCATATCAAATGAAAATGGCTGTATCTGCTGGTATAGGATTATTTATTACCTTTGTTGGTTTACAAAGTGCTGGCATCATTGTGAAAAATGACTCAACATTAGTTACATTAGGTCATTTAACAAAAGGTCCAGTTTTATTAGCAATCTTTGGTATTGCGATTACAATTATTTTATATGCTAGAAAAGTACCAGGTTCAATTTTTATAGGTATGATTATAACTGCTATAGTTGGAATGATAACTGGATTAATACATACACCTTCTGGCGTAGTTGGTAAAATCCCTAGTATAACACCAACATTCGGTGCAGCATTTGAAGCCTTTAAGGATCCAAGTCAATTATTTACGATTCAATTTTTAATTGTAATTTTAACTTTCTTCTTTATAGATTTCTTTGATACTGCTGGAACATTAGTGGCGGTAGCTACTCAAGCAGGTATTATGAAAGATAATAAGCTTCCTAGAGCAGGTAGAGCTTTATTTGCTGACTCTTTAGCTACTATTGTTGGTGCCATTTTTGGTACAACAACAACTACATCTTATATTGAATCTACTTCTGGTGTAGCTGTGGGTGCGAGAACAGGTTTTGCTAGTATCGTGACAGGAATTTGTTTCCTATTAGCATTATTCTTTAGTCCGTTAATTGAAATTGTTACAAGTGCAGTAACTACACCTGCATTAGTAGTAGTTGGGATTTTAATGGCAGCTAACTTTGCAGAAATAAATTGGAAGAAATTTGAAGTTGCAGTTCCAGCATTTATAACAATTATTATGATGCCACTATCATATTCAATTGCGACTGGTATCGCTTGCGGATTTATATTTTATCCAATAACTATGCTTATCACAAAAAAACACAAAGAAGTACATCCAATTATGTATTTCTTAATGGTACTATTTATTTTATATTTCGTATTTGTACACGGTTAATAAGGAAAAGAGTCCGGGACATAAAGTTCTTGGATAAGTGAAAAAAAGACAATTTCTATTGAAATAATATAGAAATTGTCTTTTTTATAAATTTTTTGATTATTTTCAGCTCGTTGAGCTACTACTTTTCTTATATTAAGTGCCATTAATACAAAACCAAGTTCTCTTTTGACTTTATTGAGTCCTCGGACAGACATCCGAGTGAAACCCAAAATAGCCTTCATAAATCCAAAAACAGGTTCCACATCAATTTTTCTTTGACTGTAGATATTTTTTGTTTCTGGTTCTGAAAGCTTTTTGTTAATTTGGGATTTAAAATATTCCCAGTTATAATTCTTCATTATTTTTTTGTTTGTTTTTGAATTGAAGTTCATACATTGATTTTTCAGAGGACATTCTGAACAATCATCACATTCATATAATTTGAAGTCTCGCTTATAACCATACTTATCATGACGATAGGCATATCTTTTAAAACCTAGCCGTTTATTATTCGGACAAATGAATTCGTCATTAATTTCGTCATAGTTCCAATTTTGAGTATTAAAGATGTCACTTTTATATTTTTTAGTTTTATCTTTTATAAACATTCCATATGTTATGAGTGGCGTTCGATTAAAGTCATCTATAATTGCCTTATAATTTGATTCACTACCATAACCTGCATCAGCTACAATATATTCAGGTAAATGACCGTAGGTCTCTTGAATTGAATTTAAAAATGGAATCATCGTTCTAGTATCCGTTGGATTTTGATACACATTATAAGATAAAACAAATTGGGAATTTGTCGCTATTTGTAAATTATACCCTGGCTTAAGTTGTCCATTTTTCATGTGATCTTCTTTCATTCTCATAAATGTCGCATCATGATCTGTCTTAGAATAACTATTTCTATCCTTTAAAATAGATTTTTGAAATTCGTATCGATACTTTCGCTCAAAATAATCATTGATTTGCTTTTTGTATTTTTTGATTTTAGTTCTTTTGAGACGTATTTGTTTTCTTGTTTTAGTACATTTTTCATTGTTGATATGTTGGTTTAAATCTTCGATTTCTTTATCTAAGTGACTACCAATCAAATCTATTTCTTCTTTTGTTAATTCATTATCATGATCTTCTTTAATTTCCGGTATGATTTTATTGGTTACCAATTCATGGTAGAGGGCTTTAGAATCCTCATTCATCTTTGATTCATGGTTTTGAATACTCTTTTTCCATACAAATGTATATCGATTGGCATTTGCTTCAATTTTTGTACCATCAATAAAAATAGCTTTATCATCTATAAGATTTTGTTTTACACACTGACTGTAAAATTGAATAAATAAAGATTCTAATAAAGCATCTACTTTTGGATTTACTCTAAATCGATTAATTGTTTTATAAGAAGGTTTTTGATTTTGTGATAGCCACATCATTCGGATGCTATCATTAAGCATTTTTTCTATTTTACGACCTGAGAATACAGATTGTGTGTAGGCATATAGAATCACTTTTAACATCATTTTAGGATGGTACGAAGTTGCACCACGGTGATGTCTGAATTCGTCGAATTCATTGTCAGGAATTGTTTCAACAATATCATTTACATGTCGTGAAATATCATTTGTGGGGATAAGAACTGAAGTTTCCATTGGTAGAGTAAGTTGAGTCATGTTATAATTTTTATACATAAGGCACCTCGTTAATTTAGTTTAGTGATGTTTATTAAATTATACGAAAGTGCTTTATTTTTTTAAAGTATTACAATGTAAAATTACATATAAATACAAAGTATTTTGGCGAGACTCTTGAGGGAACAGGACAAGCTGAAGACTACAGGCTGAAGCTGTCCCCTAAGAAAGCGAGCCAACAATACGGAGTATTGTAAATAAAGAAGCCAGTAAATGAATTTGTTAAAACTCATTTACTGGCTATTTCTCTAGGGTTTATGTCCCAGACTCTTTTTTTACCATTTATTTGAATGATCATCTTTGTACTGAGTATAAATGACTTTTGCATCTTTATTACGAATATAGGTAGGTGCGCTCAATACTATAAAAATAAAGAAGACCAGTAAGAAAAATAACACCCAATGAACAAACATTCCTACAATTGGAATAAATGCAATGAAAGATCCCACAAAACCAATTACTGGAATAATTGACATAGGCTTTATTGCATTTTGATTATCAACTAAAAGAATAATTGCTAGTATGAGATATAAAAAAGCATTAATTAACAATGGTTGCCAACCAAAACCTAATATAAAGCTTCCGCCTAGAAAAGGAATGCCATAGAAAAATTCACATATTAATAAGAAGAAACTTATTAGGGCAAGAGCTACTTTAGTATTTCTTTTCAATATAACTACGCCTCCAACTATTTATTAAAAACAAATTTTAAATTCCTACTATTATAATAGTAGGAGCTTAATTTAAGACTTAACTTATATACATTATAAAGTAAAAATAAAAAAAGGGAAAAAATTTACTTAAAATGGTTGATGTACAAAACTATTTAAAGTACAATACTTAGGTATGTGTTAGACAAAGTACAAAAAGTTACAGAAAAACCTTGATTTATCACCGTTTTTCCTGTAACATATCTAATGTTGGACTTGATGAAAGCGATGAAGCGAAAGGTTACTGACACACCCGGCCGCTTTGCCATGGCGTTGTGTGAGATAGTTTTCGTGGAGAAGTCTATCACTTTTAAAGTAGACGAATAAGGAGGGAAAATTATGGCAAAACAAAAAATCAGAATCAGATTAAAAGCTTACGATCACCGTGTGATTGATCAATCAGCAGAGAAAATTGTTGAAACTGCAAAACGTTCTGGTGCAGAAGTTTCTGGACCAATTCCGTTACCAACTGAAAAATCAGTTTATACAATTATCCGTGCGGTGCATAAGTACAAAGATTCACGTGAACAATTCGAACAACGTACTCATAAACGTTTAATCGATATTGTTAACCCAACACCAAAAACAGTTGATGCCCTAATGGGATTAAACTTACCATCTGGTGTAGACATCGAAATTAAATTATAATAGAAAATTTTAGGAGGTGGACTTTCGATGACCAAAGGAATCTTAGGAAGAAAAATTGGGATGACTCAAGTATTCGGAGAAAACGGTGAATTAATCCCAGTTACAGTAGTAGAAGCAAGTCAAAACGTAGTATTACAAAAGAAAACTGAAGAAGTAGATGGTTATAACGCTATCCAAGTAGGTTTTGAAGACAAAAAAGCATACAAAAAAGATGCCAAATCTAATAAATATGCTAATAAACCAGCTGAAGGTCACGCTAAGAAAGCGGGCGCAGCACCTAAGCGCTTCATTCGTGAATTCAGAAACGTTAATGTTGATGAATACGAAGTAGGTCAAGAAGTCACAGTTGATACTTTTGAAGCTGGAGACATTATTGATGTAACAGGAACTTCAAAAGGTAAAGGTTTCCAAGGTGCTATTAAACGTCATGGCCAAGCTCGTGGACCAATGGCTCACGGCTCTCATTTCCATAGAGCGCCAGGTTCAGTAGGTATGGCTTCAGATGCTTCAAGAGTATTCAAAGGCCAAAAAATGCCTGGACGTATGGGTGGAAATACAGTTACTGTTCAAAACTTAGAAGTAGTTCAAGTTGATACAGAAAACAATGTAATTTTAGTAAAAGGTAACGTACCTGGACCTAAAAAAGGTTTCGTAGAAATCCAAACTTCAATTAAAAAAGGTAATAAATAATAAGTAGCGAAAGGAGGAAAAGCATAATGGCAAATTATGATGTATTAAAAGTAGACGGATCTAAATCAGGTTCTGTTGAATTAAGCGATTCAGTATTCGCTATTGAACCAAACAACAGTGTTCTTTTCGAAGCAATTAACTTACAACGTGCTTCATTACGTCAAGGAACTCACGCAGTTAAAAATCGTTCAGCTGTACGTGGTGGCGGACGTAAACCATGGAGACAAAAAGGTACAGGACGTGCGCGTCAAGGTACAATTCGTGCTCCACAATGGCGTGGTGGTGGTATCGTATTCGGACCAACACCAAGAAGCTATGCATACAAAATGCCTAAGAAAATGCGTCGTTTAGCATTACGTTCTGCATTATCTTTCAAAGTTAAAGAAAACAACTTCACTATCGTTGATAATTTTGGTTTTGAAGCTCCAAAAACAAAAGAATTCAAAAATGTATTAACTACACTCGAACAACCTAAAAAAGTGTTAGTAGTTACTGATAGCGAAGACGTAAACGTTGAATTATCTGCACGTAACATTCCTGGCGTACAAGTTAGTACAGCTCAAGGATTAAACGTTTTAGATATTACTAGCGCTGACAGTGTTATTATTACTGAATCAGCTGCGAAAAAAGTTGAGGAGGTGCTCGGATAATGGAAGCAAGAGATGTTCTTAAGCGCCCCGTAATCACTGAAAAATCTTCTGAAGCAATGGCTGAAGATAAATATACTTTTGACGTAGATACTCGTGCTAATAAAACACAAGTTAAAATTGCAGTTGAAGAAATTTTCGACGTTAAAGTTGCAAATGTAAACATCATCAACTACAAACCTAAGAAAAAACGTATGGGCCGTTACCAAGGCTATACAAACAAAAGAAGAAAAGCAATTGTTACTTTAAAAGAAGGTTCAATTGACTTATTCAACTAAACAATAAAATAAAAGTTACCATTAAGGAGGTAAGCGACAATGGCTCTTAAAAAATATAAGCCAATAACAAATGGTCGTCGTAATATGACTAGTTTAGATTTCGCAGAAATCACGAAATCTACTCCTGAAAAGTCATTATTACAACCGCTACCGAAAAAAGCGGGTCGTAACAACCAAGGTAAATTGACAGTTCGTCATCATGGTGGAGGACATAAACGTCAATACCGCGTTATCGATTTCAAACGTAATAAAGATGGAATCACTGCAAAAGTTGATTCAATCCAATATGATCCAAACCGTTCAGCTAACATTGCTTTATTAGTATATGCTGATGGTGAAAAACGATATATTATTGCTCCAAAAGGATTACAAGTAGGCCAAGTAGTTGAGAGTGGTGCAGATGCTGACATTAAAGTTGGTAACGCATTACCATTACAAAACATTCCAGTTGGTACTGTAATTCATAATATCGAATTAAAACCTGGTAAAGGTGGACAATTAGCTCGTTCAGCGGGTGCAAGTTCACAAGTACTTGGTAAAGAAGGTAAATACGTACTAATCAGATTACGTTCTGGTGAAGTTCGTATGATCTTATCAACTTGCCGTGCTACAATTGGTCAAGTTGGTAACTTACAACATGAATTAGTTAATGTTGGTAAAGCAGGACGTTCTAGATGGAAAGGCATCCGTCCTACAGTTCGTGGTTCAGTAATGAACCCTAACGATCACCCACACGGTGGTGGTGAAGGTCGTGCACCTATCGGTAGACCATCTCCAATGTCACCATGGGGTAAACCAACGCTTGGTAAGAAAACTCGTCGTGGTAAAAAATCATCAGACAAACTTATCGTTCGTGGACGTAAGAAAAAATAATAACAACTTATTTGGGTGTGCGGCTTAATTGCTGCACGCACACAATAAGAAGGGAGGCGCCCAAATGGCTCGTAGTATTAAAAAAGGACCTTTCGTCGATGATCATTTAATGAAAAAAGTAGAAGCTCAAGACGGAAGTGAAAAGAAACAAGTAATCAAAACATGGTCTCGTCGTTCTACAATTTTCCCAAATTTCATCGGTCATACTTTTGCAGTATACGATGGTCGTAAACATGTACCTGTTTATGTAACTGAAGATATGGTAGGTCACAAATTAGGTGAATTTGCTCCAACTCGTACATTTAAAGGACATGCTGCAGACGATAAAAAAACTAGAAGATAATAAATAGAAGTAGAGGAGGAAATCCTAATGGAAGCAAAAGCGGTTGCTAGAACAATCAGAATCGCACCTCGTAAAGTAAGATTAGTTCTTGACTTAATTAGAGGTAAAAATGCTGGAGAAGCTATTGCTATTTTAAAATTAACTAACAAAGCTTCATCACCAGTAATTGAAAAAGTATTAATGTCCGCTTTAGCAAATGCTGAACATAACTATGACATGAACACTGATGAATTAGTTGTTAAAGAAGCATATGCAAATGAAGGACCAACTTTAAAACGTTTCCGTCCACGTGCACAAGGTCGTGCAAGTGCTATCAATAAACGTACAAGCCACATTACAATCGTCGTAAGTGACGGTAAAGAAGAAGCTAAAGAAGCTTAATAACTATTTAAGGAGGGAACACTGTGGGTCAAAAAATTAATCCTATCGGACTTCGTGTCGGAATCATCCGTGACTGGGAAGCTAAATGGTATGCTGAAAAAGATTTCGCTTCACTTTTACACGAAGATTTAAGAATCCGTAAATTCATTGATAACGAATTAAAAGAAGCATCAGTTTCTCACGTTGAAATCGAACGTGCTGCTAACCGTATTAACATTGCTATTCACACTGGTAAACCAGGTATGGTAATTGGTAAAGGCGGATCAGAAATTGAAAAACTTCGTAATAAATTAAACAACTTAACTGATAAAAAAGTACACATCAACGTTATCGAAATCAAAAAAATTGATATCGATGCTCGTTTAGTTGCTGAGAATATTGCACGTCAATTAGAAAACCGTGCTTCATTCCGTCGTGTACAAAAACAAGCTATTTCAAGAGCTATGAAACTTGGTGCTAAAGGTATCAAAACTCAAGTATCAGGTCGTTTAGGCGGAGCTGACATTGCTCGTGCTGAACAATATTCAGAAGGAACTGTTCCACTTCATACTTTACGTGCTGACATCGATTATGCACATGCTGAAGCAGACACTACTTACGGTAAATTAGGTGTTAAAGTATGGATTTATCGTGGTGAAGTTCTTCCTACTAAGAATACTAGTGAAGGAGGAAAATAATAATGTTACTACCAAAACGTGTTAAATATCGTCGTCAACATCGTCCTAAAACAACTGGTCGTTCAAAAGGCGGTAATTATGTAACATTTGGTGAGTATGGATTACAAGCTACTACAACATCTTGGATCACATCTCGTCAAATCGAATCTGCTCGTATTGCTATGACACGTTACATGAAACGTGGCGGGAAAGTTTGGATTAAAATCTTCCCTCATACACCATATACTAAAAAACCTTTAGAAGTACGTATGGGTGCTGGTAAAGGTGCCGTTGAAGGCTGGATCGCTGTTGTAAAACCAGGTAGAATTTTATTCGAGGTTGCAGGCGTATCAGAAGAAGTTGCTCGTGAAGCATTACGTTTAGCAAGTCACAAACTTCCAGTGAAAACTAAGTTTGTAAAACGTGAAGAATTGGGTGGTGAAACAAATGAAAGCTAAGGAAATTAGAGACTTAACCACTTCAGAAATCGAAGAACAAATCAAATCTTCAAAAGAAGAGCTTTTTAACCTACGCTTTCAGTTAGCTACAGGTCAATTAGAGGAAACTGCACGTATTCGTACAGTTAGAAAAACAATTGCACGTCTAAAAACTGTTGCTCGTGAAAGAGAAATCGAAGAAAGCAAAGCTAATCAATAATATATTCGAAAGAGGAGGTTACAAAAGTGAGTGAAAGAAACGATCGTAAAGTTTATGTAGGTAAAGTTGTTTCAGACAAAATGGACAAAACTATCACTGTATTAGTTGAAACTTACAAAACACACAAATTATACGGTAAACGTGTAAAATACTCTAAAAAATACAAAACTCATGATGAAAACAATTCAGCTAAATTAGGAGACATTGTTAAAATTCAAGAAACTCGTCCTTTATCAGCATCAAAACGTTTTCGTTTAGTAGAAATTGTTGAAGAGTCAGTAATTATTTAATACAAGATTAGAGATAAGGGAGGTTTAACTAATGATCCAACAAGAAACTCGTTTAAAAGTAGCAGACAACTCTGGTGCTCGTGAAGTTCTTACAATTAAAGTATTAGGTGGATCTGGTCGCAAAACAGCGAACATCGGCGATGTTATCGTATGTACTGTTAAAAATGCAACACCAGGTGGCGTTGTTAAAAAAGGTGACGTAGTCAAAGCTGTTGTCGTTAGAACTAAATCAGGCGTTCGTCGTAATGATGGTTCTTATATCAAGTTTGATGAAAATGCATGTGTCATTATTCGTGATGACAAAGGCCCACGTGGTACTCGTATCTTTGGTCCTGTTGCTCGTGAATTACGTGAAGGTAACTTCATGAAAATCGTTTCATTAGCACCAGAAGTACTTTAATTTATAAAAACCAAATCATTTAAGGAGGTGCCCACATGCATATCAAAAAAGGTGACAACGTAAAAGTTATCGCAGGTAAAGACAAAGGTAAAGAAGGTAAAGTAATCGCTACTGAACCTAAAAAAGACCGTGTCGTTGTGGAAAGTGTTAATGTTATTAAAAAACACCAAAAACCAACTCAATTAAATCCTGAAGGTGGAATCTTAGAAACAGAGGCAGCAATCCATGTTTCTAACGTACAATTATTAGATCCTAAAACAAACGAACCTACTCGTGTTGGTTACAAATTTGTTGATGGTAAAAAAGTTCGTATCGCTAAAAAATCTGGCGAAGAAATCAAAACTAATAATTAATAACTAGTTGAAAGGAGGATCCACTTTGAACCGTTTAAAAGAAAGATACAATACTGAAGTTACTGAAAACTTAGTAAAAAAATTCAACTATAGTTCTGTAATGGAAGTACCAAAAATCGAAAAGATCGTTGTAAATATGGGTGTAGGTGATGCAGTTCAAAACTCTAAAGTGTTAGATAACGCTGTAGAAGAATTAGAATTAATCACTGGTCAAAAACCATTAGTAACAAAAGCAAAAAAATCAGTTGCAACATTCCGTTTACGTGAAGGTATGCCAATCGGTGCGAAAGTTACACTTCGCGGAGAAAGAATGTATGAATTCTTAGATAAATTAATCGCAGTTTCATTACCTCGTGTACGTGACTTCCAAGGTGTTTCTAAAACAGCATTCGATGGTCGTGGTAACTACACTTTAGGAATTAAAGAACAATTAATTTTCCCAGAAATCGACTATGATAAAGTAAGTAAAGTAAGAGGAATGGATATTGTTATCGTAACAACTGCTAACACTGACGAGGAAGCTCGTGAATTGTTAACAAACTTCGGTATGCCATTTCGTAAATAATCTCTAAAAGGAGGCTAATTAAGTGGCTAAAACTTCTATGGTTGCTAAGCAACAGAAAAAACAAAAATATGCAGTACGTGAATATACTCGTTGTGAACGTTGTGGTCGTCCACATTCTGTATATCGTAAATTTAAATTATGCCGTATTTGTTTCCGTGAATTAGCTTACAAAGGGCAAATCCCTGGCGTACGTAAAGCTAGCTGGTAATATATAAGAGTCTGAAAGGAGGCAACAATCAATGACAATGACAGATCCAATCGCAGATATGCTTACTCGTGTAAGAAACGCAAACATGGTGCGTCACGAGAAATTAGAATTACCTGCGTCTAACATTAAAAAACAAATTGCTGAAATCTTAAAAAGTGAAGGTTTCATTAAAAACGTAGAATACGTTGAAGATGATAAACAAGGTGTTATTCGTTTATTCTTAAAATATGGTCAAAACAATGAACGTGTTATCACAGGATTAAAACGTATCTCTAAACCAGGTTTACGTGTATATGCTAAAGCAAACGAAGTACCTAAAGTATTAAATGGTTTAGGTATTGCATTAGTTTCAACTTCTGAAGGTGTTATCACTGATAAAGAAGCTAGAAAACGTAACGTTGGCGGAGAAATTATCGCATACGTTTGGTAATAATAAATAAGGAGGTGCCATAACATGAGTCGTGTTGGTAAGAAAATTATTGACATCCCTAGCGACGTTACAGTAACTTTTGATGGTCATACTGCTACTGTAAAAGGTCCTAAAGGTGAATTAACTAGAACATTTAACGAAAGAATGACTTTCAAACAAGAAGAAAACACTATCGAAGTTGTAAGACCTACTGAGTCTAAAGAAGATAGAACAGTTCATGGTACAACTCGTGCTTTATTAAATAATATGGTACAAGGTGTTTCTCAAGGTTTCGAAAAAACACTTGAGCTTGTTGGTGTAGGTTACCGTGCTCAAATGCAAGGTAGTGACTTAGTATTAAACGTTGGTTACTCTCACCCTGTTGAAATTAAAGCTGAAGATGGCATTACTTTCGCAGTAGAGAAAAACACAACTGTTAGAGTATCTGGTGTATCTAAAGAACAAGTTGGAGCAATTGCTTCTAACATCCGTTCAGTAAGACCTCCAGAACCTTACAAAGGAAAAGGTATCCGTTACCAAGGTGAATATGTTCGCCGTAAAGAAGGTAAAACAGGTAAATAATAGATAACTCTCTTAAGAAAGGAGTAATACAATGATCAGTAAAATTGATAAAAACAAAGTGCGTTTGAAAAGACATGCTCGTGTGCGTACTAAATTATCAGGTACAGCTGAAAAACCACGTTTAAATGTATATCGTTCAAACAAACACATTTATGCACAAATTATCGATGATGTTAAAGGCGAAACTTTAGTTCAAGCTTCATCAAAAGATAAAGATATCGCAAGTGATTCAACTTCTAAAGTAGATTTAGCTACTAAAGTAGGCGAAGCAATTGCTAAAAAAGCATCAGACAAAGGTATTAAAGAAATCGTATTTGATCGTGGCGGTTACTTATACCATGGTCGTGTAAAAGCTTTAGCAGAAGCTGCTAGAGAAAGCGGATTAGAATTTTAATTTAAAGGAGGGACAAATACATGGCTCGTAGAGAAGAAGAAACGAAAGAATTTGAAGAACGCGTTGTAACAATCAACCGTGTTGCTAAAGTTGTTAAAGGTGGTCGTCGTTTCCGTTTCACTGCATTAGTAGTAGTTGGAGACAAAAATGGTCGTGTAGGTTTCGGTACTGGTAAAGCTCAAGAGGTACCTGAAGCTATCAAAAAAGCTGTTGAAGCAGCTAAAAAAGATTTAGTAGTTGTTCCACGTGTTGAAGGAACTACTCCTCACACTATCACTGGCCGTTATGGTTCAGGCAGCGTATTCATGAAACCAGCTGCACCTGGTACAGGAGTTATCGCTGGTGGTCCAGTTCGTGCCGTATTAGAATTAGCAGGTATCACTGATATCTTAAGTAAATCATTAGGATCTAACACACCAATTAATATGGTTCGTGCTACAATCAATGGTTTACAAAACCTTAAAAATGCTGAAGATGTTGCTAAATTACGCGGCAAATCAGTAGAAGAATTATATAATTAAGGAGGGAAAATAGATAATGGCTAAATTACAAATTACCCTCACTCGTAGTGTTATTGGTCGTCCTGAAACACAACGTAAAACTGTTGAAGCTTTAGGTCTTAAAAAGACTAATAGTTCAGTAGTAGTTGAAGATAACCCTGCTATCCGTGGGCAAATCAACAAAGTTAGACACTTATTGACAGTAGAAGAAAAATAATTAAGGAGGTGCCTATATAATGAAATTACATGAGTTAAAAGCAGCTGAAGGTTCACGTCGTGTACGTAACCGCGTTGGCCGTGGTGCTGGTTCTGGTAACGGTAAAACTAGTGGTCGCGGACAAAAAGGTCAAAAAGCACGTTCAGGTGGTGGCGTAAGACCTGGATTTGAAGGTGGACAATTACCTTTATTCCGTCGTTTACCAAAACGTGGTTTCACTAACATTAATCGTAAAGAATATGCTATTGTTAACTTAGACCAACTTAATAAATTTGAAGATGGTACTGAAGTAACTCCAGCTTTATTAGTTGAAACTGGTGTAGTTAAGAATGAAAAATCTGGTATCAAAGTACTAGGTAATGGCTCACTTGATAAAAAATTGACAGTGAAAGCTCATAAATTCTCAGCTTCAGCAGTAGAAGCAATTGATGCAAAAGGTGGAGCACACGAGGTGATCTAATGTTTCAAACGCTTGTGAGCTTCTTTAAAACTAAAGAAGTTCGAAACAAGATTTTCTTTACCTTAGCAATGTTAGTTATATTCAAAATAGGAACTTACATTCCGGCTCCAGGAGTTAACCCTGAGCCTTTTGAACGACAAGGTTCTGATCAAGGAGTCGCCGCTCTTCTTAATACGTTTGGTGGCGGAGCCTTAAAGAACTTTTCAATATTTGCTATGGGCATCATGCCCTACATCACCGCATCTATCGTAATGCAATTACTACAAATGGATATTGTTCCGAAATTCTCTGAATGGGCGAAACAAGGTGAAGTAGGTAAAAGAAAGCTTAGCAATGTAACACGTTATTTCGCTATCATTTTGGCTTTTATACAGTCAATTGGTATGGCATTCCAATTTAATAACTATTTAGGTGGTAAATTAATTATTCACCAATCTATTATGAGTTATTTATTGATTGCCGTTGTTTTAACAGCAGGAACTGCATTTCTAATTTGGCTTGGTGATCAAATCACTCAATTCGGAGTTGGTAATGGTATTTCTATCATTATCTTTGCAGGTATTTTATCAACTTTGCCTTCATCAATTATTCAATTCGTGCAACAAGCATTCGTTGGTAATGATGATACTACGTTGGCATGGTTAAAAGTTATTGGTTTAATTGTAGGATTAGTTTTACTTACAATTGGTGCTATTTATGTACTAGAAGCGAAACGTAAAATTCCTATCCAATATGCTAAAAAACAGTCTGCACAAAGATTAGGATCACAAGCAACTTATCTACCTTTAAAAGTTAACTCTGCAGGGGTAATTCCAGTAATCTTTGCGATGGCATTTTTCCTATTGCCAAGAACATTAACATTGTTCTTCCCTAAAGCTGATTGGGCGCAAACTATATCTGAATATGCTAACCCTTCAAACACTTACGGCATGATTGTTTATGTAGTATTAATTATTGCATTTACGTATTTCTATGCCTTTGTTCAAGTTAATCCTGAAAAAATGGCTGATAACTTGAAGAAACAAGGTAGTTACGTTCCAGGTATAAGACCTGGTGAACAAACTAAAAAATATATTACTAAAGTACTTTATCGCTTAACTTTTGTCGGCTCTATTTTCTTAGCAGTCATTGCGATATTACCAATATTAGCGACTAAGTTCATGAGTTTACCTCAATCAATACAAATTGGTGGTACAAGTTTATTAATCGTAATTGGTGTTGCAATTGAAACTATGAAATCACTTGAAGCTCAAGTGAGTCAAAAAGAATATAAAGGCTTTGGTGGTAGATAATTTGTAGGAGGGCAATTTATGAATATCATTTTAATGGGTTTACCTGGCGCAGGTAAAGGAACTCAAGCGAGTGAAATTGTTAAGAAATTCCCAATACCACATATATCTACTGGTGACATGTTCAGAAAAGCGATTAAAGATGAAACAGATTTAGGAAAAGAAGCTAAATCTTACATGGATCGTGGAGAATTAGTCCCTGATGAAGTTACTGTAGGTATCGTTAAAGAAAGAATATCTGAAGACGATGCAAAAAAAGGATTCTTATTAGATGGCTTCCCAAGAACAATCGATCAAGCTGAGGCGTTAAATGATATTATGTCTGAGCTTGGTAGAAACATCGATGCTGTCATTAACATCGAAGTTCCTGAGGAAGAATTGATGAATCGTCTTACAGGTCGTCGTATCTGTGAAAAATGTGGTACGACTTATCATCTTGTATTTAATCCTCCAAAGGTTGATGGTATTTGTGATATCGATGGTGGAAAGCTTTATCAACGCGAGGATGATAATCCTGAAACAGTATCTAATCGCTTAAACGTTAATGTTAAACAGTCAAAACCTATTTTAGAGTACTATAATGAAAAAGGTGTGCTAAAAAACATTGATGGTGCGAAAGATATTGACGATGTAACCAAAGATGTCATTGATATCTTAGATCAATTAAAATAGATCAACTTAATACGGTCTAGATTTATGTGAATTTGATTAGGTTTCTCTGGCAAGAATTAATTTTCTGAGTGTCGAATGACGATAATAATTCCCGCATTTTGTTAAACTTATTTTAACTAGTCACTATATTAGATTCGTATCGTTGAAGTTGTCTATTGACGATTACCTTACTATTGTAAAAAGGGAGGAAGTTAATCAATGGCGAAACAAGATGTAATTGAATTAGAAGGTACAGTATTAGATACTTTACCAAATGCTATGTTTAAAGTAGAATTAGAAAATGGTCATGAGATTTTAGCTCACGTAAGTGGTAAAATTAGAATGAATTATATTCGTATTCTACCTGGCGACAAAGTAACTGTAGAAATGTCTCCGTATGATTTATCACGCGGTAGAATTACTTATCGTTATAAATAATCGTCACTCCATAATATAGGGAGGTATAAAAATGAAAGTAAGACCATCAGTTAAACCAATTTGCGAAAAATGTAAAGTCATTAAACGTAAAGGTAAAGTAATGGTAATTTGTGACAATCCTAAGCACAAACAAAGACAAGGTTAATAAAAGAGAGGTGTAAATATATATGGCACGTATTGCAGGAGTAGATATCCCACGTGAAAAACGCATTGTTATCTCATTAACATATGTATATGGTATTGGTACTTCAACAGCTAAAAAAATCGTTGAAGAAGCTAACGTATCAGCAGACACACGTGTAAAAGATTTAACAGATGACGAATTAGGTCGTATTCGTGAAGTTGTTGACAGTTATAAAGTTGAAGGTGACTTACGTCGTGAACAAAACTTAAACATTAAACGTTTAATGGAAATTTCTTCATACCGTGGTATCCGTCACCGTCGTGGTTTACCAGTTCGCGGTCAAAAAACAAAAAACAACGCTCGTACTCGTAAAGGCCCAGTTAAAACTGTAGCTAACAAGAAAAAATAATAGGTAAAGGAGGCAAATATAAATGGCACGTAAACAAGTATCTCGTAAACGTAGAGTTAAAAAGAATATTGAAAATGGTGTGGCTCACATCCGTTCAACATTCAACAATACAATCGTAACTATCACTGATGAATTTGGTAATGCTTTATCTTGGTCATCAGCTGGTGCATTAGGTTTCAAAGGATCTAAAAAATCAACACCATTCGCAGCTCAAATGGCTTCTGAAACTGCTTCAAAATCTGCAATGGAACATGGTTTAAAAACTGTTGAAGTAACAGTAAAAGGACCTGGACCAGGTCGTGAATCAGCTATCCGTGCATTACAATCAGCTGGTTTAGAAGTAACTGCAATCAGAGACGTTACTCCAGTACCTCATAACGGTTGTCGTCCACCAAAACGTCGTCGCGTCTAATTTATAATAGATTGTTATTGTTACAGGTCACTGAGCGAAACAGTTTAAAATTAAGTCGACGTAATTAAGGAGGATTTTTGTAAATGATAGAAATTGAAAAACCTAGAATTGAGACAATTGAAATTAGTGAAGATGCTAAATTCGGTAAGTTCGTTGTTGAACCACTAGAACGTGGCTACGGTACTACACTAGGAAACTCCTTACGTCGTATCCTACTATCTTCATTACCAGGTGCAGCCGTTAAGTACATTGAAATCGAAGGTGTTTTACACGAATTCTCAGCTATAGATAATGTTGTTGAAGATGTTTCTACAATTATTATGAACATCAAAAAATTAGCACTTAAAATCTATTCTGAAGAAGATAAAACATTAGAAATCGATGTTCGAGATGAAGGCGAAGTTACTGCAAGTGACATTACTCACGATAGTGATGTAGAAGTTCTAAATCCAGAACTTAAAATCGCAACAGTGTCTAAAGGTGGACATTTAAAAATTCGTCTAGTTGCTAACAAGGGTAGAGGTTACGCATTAGCAGATCAAAATAATACTAGTGATTTACCAATCGGTGTAATTCCTGTTGATTCACTATACTCACCAGTTGAACGTGTTAACTATACAGTTGAAAACACACGTGTCGGTCAAAGTAGTGATTTTGATAAATTAACTTTAGATGTTTGGACTAATGGTTCAATCACTCCACAAGAGTCAGTATCATTAGCTGCTAAGATTTTGACTGAACATTTAAATATTTTTGTAGGTCTTACAGATGAAGCTCAAAATGCTGAAATCATGATTGAAAAAGAAGAAGATCAAAAAGAAAAAGTACTTGAAATGTCTATTGAAGAATTAGACTTATCAGTACGTTCATACAACTGTTTAAAACGTGCAGGAATCAATTCAGTTCAAGAGTTAGCTGATAAATCTGAAGCTGATATGATGAAAGTTCGTAATTTAGGTCGTAAATCTCTAGAAGAAGTTAAATATAAATTAGAAGATTTAGGATTAGGATTAAGAAAAGAAGATTAATAAGTTAAAGGAGGTCAACTCATGGGTTACAGAAAATTAGGTCGTACTTCTGATCAACGTAAAGCTATGTTACGTGACTTAGCTACTTCACTTATCGTTAGTGAGCGCATTGAAACTACAGAAGCTCGTGCAAAAGAAGTTCGTAGTGTTGTTGAGAAATTAATCACTTTAGGTAAAAAAGGAGATTTAGCTTCTCGTCGTAATGCTGCAAAAACATTACGTAATGTTGAAATCTTAAATGAAGATGAAACTACACAAACTGCACTTCAAAAATTATTCGGTGAAATTGCTGAACGTTACACAGAACGTCAAGGTGGTTACACTCGTATTCTTAAAGTAGGTCCTCGTCGCGGAGACGGTGCTGAATCAGTTATCATCGAATTAGTAGATTAATTCAAGATATAAATACACTAACTACTTATATGTAAAGCAAATGAGTGCAACGATAATGTTTGCCACATACAAATATTGTCTAGCTCAGAGTGCCCCATCAATTAAATATATTTCAAAGCGTGAACTCAACTAAAATATGATGGGGTGCGCGCTTTTTTATTTTCAAAGAAGCAATTAGCTTCTATTCAACCAATAAATTATCATATATAATACTAAGAACTCAAATGGTCATAGTTTATATTGAAAAATCGCATTAGTTGACCTAAATGAAAGCTTTTATTTAGTTTTTCAGTTTTAGTCATCCTTAATAGGGGGCAGGACAATGGATTCGAAATGAATTCTGTCCGGTCCCTTTTTATTTTGAAAAAATGAAATAAAACAATAATATACATGCAATTCATATTCATGTAAACTATACTAGTACAAAGTTTTAGGAGGGATTCTAGTGGAGGCGAATAACACTAATATTATTGAACTTAAGCAAGTTGACTTTCAATATCAAGGCGATGCAGCCTTCACATTAAATAATGTATCCTTTAAGATTCCTAAAAATCAATGGACTTCAATTGTTGGACATAATGGGTCAGGAAAATCAACAATAGCTAAATTAATAGTTGGTATTGAAATTGCGACCAATGGTACGATTATTTTCAATCAATCACCTATCTCTAATAATGATTTCAAAGATATACGAGAACACGTTGGAATTGTCTTCCAAAATCCAGAAAATCAATTTGTGGGTTCGATTGTCAAATACGATGTTGCGTTTGGTTTAGAGAACCACGCTGTTCCAACTGAAAAAATGAAAGAAATAGTAGCACAATCTATTAGTGACGTTGGAATGACCGATTATGCAGATAGTGAACCACATTCATTATCAGGAGGACAAAAGCAACGAGTAGCTATTGCAGGTGTATTAGCATTAAGTCCTTCAGTCATTATATTAGATGAAGCGACATCTATGTTAGACCCTCAAGCCAAGAAATCATTGATGAGTTTAATACAAGAAGTTAAAGCAACTAAAGATGTAACAATTATTTCGATTACTCATGACTTAACTGAGGCGCTTGAAGGCGATCATGTCATAGTAATGAACCAAGGGACAGTTTATAAAGAAGGAAATCCACAAACAATATTTAAAGATATAAAAATGTTACAAGAAATTGGATTAGATTTACCTTTCTCAATGAAAATCAATCAACTTTTAGGATTTGATGATCACTTTATTACTTACGAAGGGTTGGTCGAAAAGCTATGAAAATTAAGTTTAATGATGTTACCTACACCTATCAACAGGGTACACCATATGAGTATAAAGCGTTAGACCACATTAATTTAACTATTGAGCAGGGTAAATACTATGCAATTGTTGGACAAACTGGAAGTGGAAAATCAACTTTAATTCAGCATTTCAATGGGTTATTAAAACCTACTAATGGCAATATTGAGCATGATGAACTTACGATTCATTCTAAAACTAAAGATAAATTTATTAGACCAATCAGACAAAAAGTTGGACTAGTATTTCAATTTCCTGAATCACAATTATTTGAAGATAATATTGAAAGAGAAATTGAGTTTGGACCTAAGAATTTTGGAATGAATGTTGAAGAAGTGAAAGAAAGAGCTTTTGATTTATTGTTAGAGTTAGGTTTTCCAAGAAATGTTATGTCTTTGTCACCATTCCAAATGTCTGGCGGCCAAATGCGTAAAATTGCAATTGTTTCAATCTTAGCTATGAACCCGGATGTCATTGTTTTAGATGAACCTACTGCTGGATTAGACCCAAAGAGCCGTCAACAAGTAATGGAGCTATTTAAAGAAATACAACTAAAACAAAATAAAACAATCATACTTGTATCTCATGATATGAATGAAGTTGCGAAATATGCTGAAGAAATTATCGTGATGAATGATGGAAATATTATCGAGCAAGACACACCAAAAGAGTTGTTTAGACAAGGTAGTAAACTTGAAGAGTGGCATATAGACTTACCAGATATTGTTCAGTTACAACGTGATATTGAAATTAAACATGGTATCAAATTTAAGACAATCGCACTTACTGAGAAGGAATTTGTAAGTATGTACCAGGAGTGGCAACATCATGAAGAATAAATTAATTATAGGTAGATATTTACCTAATAACTCTGTAATTCATCAGCTAGATCCACGAGCTAAAGTTTTATTTGTATTTATGTTTATTATTTTAATATTTTTTGCTCATTCTTTTGCAACGTTTGGGTGGATTATTTTATTAATTTTAATGTTTATGTTTTTAGCGAAGATTAAATTATGGTTTTTAATTAAAGGATTAACACCAATATTTATTTTTACTATATTCACATTCTTCATGCATATCTTCTTCACACACGGTGGTACAAGATTAGTTGATTTTGGAATTATTAAAATTGATAGTGCTGGTATTTTAGAAGGTATCTTTATTTCATTACGTCTCATCACAATTGTTATGGTTGCAACAATAATGACGCTATCAACGAGCCCAATCGATTTAACAGATGCTTTTGAAAAATTGCTAACGCCATTAAAATGGTTTAAATTGCCTGTGCATCAATTAAGCATGATTATGTCAATCGCTTTAAGATTCATTCCAACTTTAATGGATGAATTAGATAAAATCATACTAGCTCAAAAATCACGAGGTTCTGAGTTAAGTTCGGGTGGCTTAATGACACGTATAAAAGCATTTCTTCCTTTAATGATTCCATTATTTATCTCAGCTTTTCAAAGAGCAGAGGAATTAGCAATTGCTATGGAAGTACGTGGTTATGATGCTAATGTAGAACGAACAAGTTATAGAAAGCTACAATGGCATATTGGGGACACGATGTGCTTAATAAGTATCATCCCAATAGCCATAGTATTATTAGTATTAAAATATATTGGAGTGTAATACAGTGCGTATACTTGTTAATATTTCTTATCAAGGAAGTCAATTTCTAGGGTTTCAAATTCAACAGCAAGGAAGAACTGTGCAACAACAATTTGAAAAGATATTGAAGCGTATGCATCGGAGACATGTTCGCATTCATCCTTCTAGTCGTACAGACAGAGGTGTACATGCGTATGAACAATTTTTTCATTTTGATACAGACTTAAATATTGAACCAAAGCAATGGAAGTATGCGATGAATAGTGCTTTACCTGATGATATTTACGTCAAAGAAGTTCAACAAGTCGATGATCATTTTCATTGTCGTTATGACTGTCTAGGTAAGCGATATCGTTATAAAGTATATCAAGCAACGCATCGTAATCCTTTTGAAAGTGGCTTAAAGACATTTATTAAGGAAAATTTAGATTATTCTAAGATGAATGAAGCTGCAAAACATTTCATTGGAACACATGATTTTACAGGATTCTGCTCTCAAAAGACTGAAGTCGAAAGCAGAGTACGTACGGTATATCAAAGTGAAATCATTCAAACAAATGAAGGGTTTGACTATGTTGTAACAGGGTCAGGGTTTTTATATAATATGGTTCGTGTGTTAGTAGCGTTTCTAATTGAAGTAGGAAAAGGTAAACGTCATCCAAGTGAAGTGCCAACGCTATTAAATGAAAAGAATAGAGATAATGTACCATTTACAGCACCTGCAGAAGGTCTCTATTTAGAGAAGATATATTTAGCAGAAAACGACTTAATAACAGACTTTGGAAACAATATTAAAATTCATCGTAAAAAATCATTACAAAATGACTAAATTGCATTGACAAACGGAGCTATAAAATATAACATAGTTAACGGTATTGTTTTATATCCACCCCATGATAAGCCCCGGAAACTTATTGTGTTACAAGATATATAAGCAAATTATACAGGAATAAAATAAATGAACATTTACGCTTTGAAAATCGTAACAGAATGAATAGATTGCAGGCCTCGTTCGTAGGTTCGACTGCGATACGTACCTGTAATCTAAAACGAAGCATTTATTTTTAGGAGGACAATTATTATGCGTCAAACATTTATGGCAAATGAATCAAACATTGAGCGCAAATGGTATGTTATTGATGCTGAAGGCCAAACATTAGGTCGTTTATCATCTGAAGTAGCATCTATCTTACGCGGTAAAAATAAAGTAACTTATACACCACACGTTGACACTGGTGATTATGTAATCATCATTAACGCTGCTAAAATCGAATTAACTGGTAAAAAAGAATCAGATAAAATTTATTATCGTCACTCAAACCACCCAGGCGGTATCAAATCAGTTACAGCTGGTGAGTTAAAACGTAACAATCCAGAACGTTTACTTGAAACTTCAATCAAAGGTATGTTACCAAGTTCACGTTTAGGTGAAAAACAAGGTAAAAAATTATTTGTATATGGTGGCGCTGAACATCCACACGCTGCACAACAACCAGAAAACTACGAGTTACGTGGTTAATTAGAAGGAGGAAATTACATTGGCACAAGTTGAATATAGAGGCACAGGCCGTCGTAAAAACTCAGTAGCACGTGTACGTTTAGTACCAGGTGAAGGTAATATCACAGTTAACGAACGTGACGTACGTGAGTACTTACCATTCGAATCATTAATCTTAGACTTAAACCAACCATTTGATGTTACAGAAACTAAAGGTAACTATGATGTATTAGTTAACGTACACGGTGGTGGTTTCACTGGACAAGCACAAGCTATCCGTCACGGAATCGCACGTGCATTATTAGAAGCAGATCCTGAATACAGAGGTTCTTTAAAACGCGCAGGTCTATTAACTCGTGACCCACGTATGAAAGAACGTAAAAAACCAGGTCTTAAAAAAGCACGTCGTTCTCCACAATTCTCAAAACGTTAATTGCCAAAGCTGTTGCGAATTTATTCGCTTACAGATTTGGAACGTTCAAAGCACTTCTCAACTTTGAGAAGTGTTTTTTTGTATGCAATAAAAGCTAGAGATTCATAAAACCTCTAGCTTTTGAACTTTATATTTATTTTTTAAATACTTCTTCTACAACTTCTGTCATATCATTATGAATGACTAAATCTGCTTTTCTATCATATGGTGTTTTATCTCGATTAATAATGACTAAATTATCTCCTGTGAAGTTTGATATGAAACCCGCAGCGGGTTGAACCACAAGCGATGAACCTAATACAATCACAGTATCTGCCTTTTGAATTTTATCAAGCGCACGGAAAACAGTTGGTTGATCCAACATTTCACCATATAAGACAATGTCAGGTCGAATAACTTCACCACATGATTCACAATATCTTAATTCATGTTCCATTACATATGATTTTGTATATTCTTTACCACACTTAATGCAATAGAACCGATTTAGTGTACCATGAATTTCATCGATATTCTGACTTCCAGCATCTTCATGTAAGCCATCGATATTTTGTGTGATGACACCTAAAGATTTACCTTCTCTCTCTAACTCAGCGATCCATTCATGAACAATATTTGGTTTTTTATCAGCTACAAGTAAACGTTTATGATAAAAATCAATAAAGCTTTCTTTATTATCATTAAGATGGTCAACACTCAATAAATATTCAGGAGAATAGCCATCTTTAGATATTTCATCAAATAGTCCACCCATTGATCGGAAATCAGGAATACCACTTGCGACAGAAACACCTGCACCTGTAAAGAATACAATGTTATTTGATTTATCTACAATTTCTTTTAATTTTTCTATCTTATTGCTCATTGAAAACACTCCATATACAGAATTTAATGCTTACTTTTGGTAAAATAATTTTAATATTACTTATATATCTATTACAACATACAATCAAATACACTTTCTAGAAATAATGTCTTAATTTATAAATGCAGAAAGTTAGATTATTGACGAAAAGTATTAGAGTTCACTAGATTAATAGTATAAAATTAATATGCGCAAATAAACTTTATAAATTCAAGTATTCATTTATTATAATAATACTTGAAAATGTGATGTGGGAAGTGAAGAATTGAATGAATAAATACGATCGTTTAGATGAAATTACTAAACTCGTAAATCAAAAGGGTACCGTCAGAACAAATGAAATTGTAGAAGAATTAAATGTATCAGATATGACGGTACGACGTGATTTAGCAGAACTCGAAGAAAAAGGTTTGCTCACTAAAATTCATGGTGGCGCAAGAAGTAATTCCATCTTTCAATTTAAAGAGAAATCACATCAAGAGAAACACACACACAATATAGAAGAAAAACGTAGTGTTGCACGTAAAGCAATTCAAATAATTGAAGAAAATGATACGATTTTTCTGGGACCAGGTACTACTATTGAGTGCTTAGCAGAAATAATGGAGTTGAAATCATTAACAGTTATTACCAATTGTTTTCCTGTATTTAAAATATTATTCGAAAAAAGATCGATTAATTTCAAAGTTTATTTACTAGGTGGCGAAATGAGAGATTTAACTGAATCCTTTGTAGGAGAAATGGCTAATACACTACTGAAAACAATGCGATTTAGTAAAATGTTTTTTAGTTGTAATGGCATAAAAGATATCGATGTACTCACTTCGACTATTGATGAAGCATATACTCAACAATTGGCTTTGGAGCGTTCTGTTGAAAAGTACTTACTAGTAGACTCATCAAAATTAGGAAAAGAAGACTTCACTCAATTATGCAAGTTAGACGATTTAACTGCCGTCATCATTGATAAGGGTGATATAGATAACATAGAGAAATTAAAATTACATACTGAAGTGATTGATTAAATCACACTATAAGCCTGATATTGTTTGAAATTGAACAATATTAGGCTTTTTTGTCTTTCTAAAAGATTAAACAAACATAAATAAAACTTATTTGTTTAAAACAACTAATTATCAAACAATATTCAAACATTTAATGTTGATTAATTGTTTATTTATGTTTATAATTTAAACATAAAGAGTTGAAAGCGCTTTTTCACAATATAAAAATAGACACATATATGTGAATCAATTTATTAAAGGAGAATGATTATGACAGTTATTATTGGTTCAGATGTAGACGGTAAACGACTCAAAGAAGTAGTAAAAGCATTTTTAAAAGAAAATAATCATGAAGTAGTAGATGTGACAGAAGGCAAGGATGTAGACTTTGTTGATTCAACATTAGCCATTGCTCAAGAAGTACAAAAGAATGACGAAAATTTAGGCATAGCAATTGATGCATTTGGCGCAGGAAGTTTCATGGTAGCTACGAAAGTTAAAGGGATGATTGCAGCAGAAGTTTCAGACGAAAGATCTGCTTACATGACACGTGGTCACAATAATGCACGTATGATTACGATGGGTTCAGAAATAGTTGGAGATACACTTGCTAAGCATGTCGCTAAAGAATTTGTAAATGGACACTATGACGGTGGTCGTCATCAAATCCGTGTAGATATGTTAAATAAAATGTGCTAAATAGGAGGACTTTAATATGAAAATAGCTATTGGTTGCGATCATATTGTAACAGACACAAAAATGGCAGTTTCAAAACATTTAAAAGAACAAGGACACGAAGTAATTGATGTAGGAACTTACGATTTCACAAGAACACACTATCCAATTTTCGGTAAGAAAGTTGGTGAAGCTGTAACAAGTGGAGAAGCGGATTTAGGCGTATGTATTTGTGGAACAGGAGTTGGAATAAGTAACTCTGCTAATAAGGTGCCTGGCGTACGTACTGCTTTAGTTCGTGATATGACTACAGCACTATATTCTAAAGAAGAATTAAACGCAAATGTCGTAAGTTTTGGTGGAAAAATTGTAGGTGAACTTTTCATCTTCGATATTGTAGATGCTTTCATAAAAGCTGAATATAAGCCGACAGAAGAAAATAAAAAATTAATAGCTAAAATTGAACATTTAGAAGCACATAACGAAAAACAAGCTGATCCTCATTTCTTCGATGAATTTTTAGAAAAATGGGACAAAGGTGAATATCACGATTAAGGGTGACAATCTATGATTCTAACATTAACACTAAATCCTTCGATTGATATTTCATATTCTTTAGATCAAATTAATCTAGATACAGTGAATCGCGTTAATAAAACGATTAAAACTGCAGGAGGAAAGGGATTAAATGTAACTCGAGTTCTATCAGAATATGGGGAAGATGTTGAAGCAAGTGGATTCTTAGGTGGTAAGTTGGGAGAATTCATTGAGCAACAGTTAAACAACGCTCAAATTAAGCATAACTTTTTTAAGATTAAAGAAGAAACGCGTAATTGTATTGCTATTCTCCATGAAGGACAACAAACGGAGATCCTTGAGCAGGGTCCTTCAATTACCAAGGATGAAGCTACGGAATTTAAAACACATCTAACACATCTATTAAAAAGAGCTAAAGTCATTGCTATTTCTGGTAGTTTACCAAAGGGCTTAAAGTCGGATTACTATGCCGATTTAATTCAGTTAGCTGAACAACATCAAATATCGACTGTGCTCGATAGTTCGGGTCAATCTTTACTAGATGTCCTACTTAGTGAATATAAACCAACGGTAATTAAACCAAATATCGATGAGTTAGCACAATTGTTACAAACTAAAGTAACCACTGAAGTTGAATGTCTCAAAGATGCAGTGAATCAACCAATTTTTGACGGTATAGAGTGGATTATTGTTTCGCTAGGAAGCCAAGGTGCTTTCGCTAAACATCGCAATAAGTATTATAAAGTGAATATTCCTCACATAGAAGTGGTGAATCCTGTTGGATCTGGTGATTCAACTGTTGCAGGCATTGCTTCGGGATTAATCCATCATGATGAGGATGAAAGTTTATTGAAAAAAGCTAATGCATTTGGAATGTTAAATGCAATGGAAAGCCAAACAGGACATATTAATGTAAATAAATTTGACGAAATATTCCAACAAATTGAAGTTATAGAGGTGTAACTAATGACAAAATCACAACAAAAATTAGCATCAATAGAACAATTAAGTACTAAAGATGGGGTTATCTCAGCTTTAGCATTTGACCAACGTGGTGCTTTGAAAAGAATGATGGCAGAACATCAAACAGAAGAACCAACTGTTGAACAAATTGAACAATTAAAAGTTCTAGTTTCAGAAGAATTAACTAAATATGCGTCATCAATTTTATTAGACCCTGAATATGGACTTCCAGCATCAGATGCTCGTAATAAAGACTGTGGTTTATTATTAGCCTACGAAAAAACAGGTTATGACGTAAACGCTAAAGGTCGCTTACCTGACTGTTTAGTTGAATGGTCAGCAAAGCGCTTAAAAGAGCAAGGAGCTAATGCTGTTAAATTTTTACTTTACTACGATGTTGATGATGCTGAAGAAATTAACATTCAAAAGAAAGCATATATTGAAAGAATTGGATCTGAGTGTGTAGCAGAAGATATACCATTCTTCTTAGAAGTACTAACATACGATGATAATATTCCGGATAATAAGAGTGCTGCGTTTGCAAAAGTAAAACCACGTAAAGTAAATGAGGCAATGAAATTATTCTCTGAAGAACGATTTAATGTGGATGTTCTAAAAGTTGAAGTACCTGTAAATATGAATTATGTAGAAGGATTTGCTGAAGGTGAAGTCGTTTATACAAAAGAAGAAGCGGCTCAATATTTCCGTGATCAAGAGGCTTCTACACAATTACCTTATATCTATTTAAGTGCTGGTGTATCTGCAGAATTATTCCAAGAAACATTAAAATTTGCACACGAAGCTGGTGCTAAATTTAACGGCGTACTTTGTGGTCGTGCAACGTGGTCAGGTGCAGTGAAAGTATATATCGAACAAGGTGAAGAGGCTGCACGTGAATGGTTACGTACAACTGGTTTCAAAAATATTGATGATTTAAATAAAGTACTAGAAACAACTGCAACATCATGGAAATCAAAATAATTTAAAGGAGGCGTTAATGATGAATAGAGAAGAAGTGCAATTACTTGGGTTTGAAATTGTAGCATATGCTGGCGACGCTCGTTCTAAGTTGTTAGAAGCACTAACAGCAGCTAAAAATGGCGAGTTAGATAAAGCTGAAGAATTAACTGAAGAAGCCAATGAATGTATTGCAAATGCTCACAAAGCGCAAACAAGTTTATTAGCTAAAGAGGCACAAGGAGAAGACATTGCTTATAGTGTAACAATGATGCATGGTCAAGACCATTTAATGACAACACTACTGTTAAAAGATTTGATGAAACATCTATTAGAATTATATAGAAGAGAGAGTTGAATGCTATGAACAAATTAATTGCTTGGATTGAGAAAGGTAAACCGTTCTTTGAAAAAATATCTCGCAATATTTATTTAAGAGCAATTCGTGATGGATTTATTGCGGCAATCCCAATTATCTTATTCTCTAGTATTTTTATTTTAGTTACGTATGTTCCTAACGTGTTTGGTTTTACATGGAGTAAAACTATGGAAGGTATCTTAATGAAACCATATAACTACACGATGGGAATTGTTGGTTTTATTGTAGCAGGTACTACTGACAAATCGTTAACTGATTCATTTAACCGGAAACTAGATAAAACAAATCAAATTAACTTTATCTCTACGATGATGGCAGCAATGTGTGGGTTCTTATTCCTAGCAGCTGATTCTGCTAAAGATGGCGGATTTTTAAGTGCATTTATGGGAACTAAAGGTTTATTAACAGCCTTTCTTTCAGCATTTATTACTGTAATTGTCTATAACTTCTTTATCAAACGAAATATTACAATCAAAATGCCTAAAGAAGTTCCACCAAATATTTCACAAGTATTTAAGGATATATTCCCGCTATCAGCAGTAATTATTATTTTATATGCGCTAGATTTAATTGTTAGATCAACAGCACATACTAACGTAGCAAATGGCATATTAAAATTATTCGAACCATTATTTACAGCAGCAGATGGATGGGTCGGTGTAACAATTATCTTTGGTGCCTTTGCATTCTTCTGGTTTGTGGGTATCCATGGTCCATCAATTGTAGAACCAGCAATTGCAGCAATTACTTATGCTAACTTAGAAGCAAACTTACATTTAATTCAAGCTGGAGAACATGCTAATAACGTTATTACACCAGGTACTCAAATGTTCGTAGTTACGATGGGTGGTACTGGTGCAACTTTAGTCGTGCCATTTATGTTCATGTGGTTAACGAAATCGAAACGTAATAAAGCGATTGGTAGAGCATCTGTAGTACCTACCTTCTTTGGTGTAAATGAACCGATTTTATTCGGTGCACCTTTAGTGTTAAACCCAGTATTCTTTATTCCGTTTATCTTTGCACCAATTGCAAACGTATGGATATTTAAATTCTTCGTCGATGTATTAGGAATGAATAGTTTTAGTATCTTCTTACCTTGGACTACGCCAGGTCCTTTAGGTATCGTGATGGGTACTGGTTTTGCATTCTGGTCATTCGTATTAGCAATCGTCTTAATCGTAGTAGATGTTATCATTTACTACCCATTTGTAAAAGTTTATGATGAACAAATTTTAGAAGAAGAATTAGGAAATAAAGAAGCTAATAATGAATTACAAGACAAAGTGGCAGCAAACTTTGATACTAAAAAAGCAGATGCCATCCTAGCATCAGCTGGAGCATCTGAAGCTAGTCATTCCCAAACAGATCAAGGTAAAGAAGTAGCGCAACAAAGTAACATTACAGAACAAACAAATGTACTTGTATTATGTGCTGGTGGAGGAACTAGCGGATTATTAGCTAACGCTTTAAATAAAGCAGCAGAAGAATACAATGTTCCAGTTAAAGCTGCAGCAGGTGGTTATGGTGCTCACATGGATATTATGAAAGATTATCATTTAATCATATTAGCACCACAAGTGGCTTCAAATTATGAAGACATTAAGCAAGATACAGATCGACTAGGTATTAAATTAGCTAAAACACAAGGTGTTGAATATATTAATTTAACTCGAGATGGCAAAGCAGCATTAGACTTCGTTCAACAACAATTTGAAAAATAATTAGGAGATGAAAGTATAATGAAAAAATTACCAGAAGATTTTATATTCGGTGGTGCGACAGCAGCTTATCAAGCAGAAGGGTCGACTCAAACAGATGGAAAAGGTCGTGTAGCATGGGACACTTATCTTGAAGAAAACTATTGGTATACAGCTGAACCAGCAAGTGATTTCTATAATAAATATCCTATTGATTTAGAATTAAGTGAAAAATTTGGTGTGAATGGCATTCGTATTTCAATTGCATGGTCACGCATATTTCCTAAAGGATATGGTGAGGTTAATCCTAAAGGTGTTGAATACTATCATAATTTATTTAAAGAATGTCATAGAAGACATGTAGAACCATTTGTAACATTACATCACTTTGATACACCAGAGACACTACATAGTGATGGCGACTTCTTAAATCGTAAAACAATCGATTACTTTGTTGAGTATGCAAAATTCTGTTTCGAAGAATTTGAAGAAGTTAATTATTGGACTACATTTAATGAAATCGGGCCTATTGGTGATGGTCAATATTTAGTGGGTAAATTCCCGCCTGGAATTAAGTATGACTTTGCTAAAGTATTTCAATCACATCACAACATGATGGTAGCACATGCGAAAGCAGTTAAATTATTTAAAGACAATGGCTATAGTGGTGAAGTAGGTGTTGTACATGCTTTACCAACTAAGTATCCTTATGATCCAACGAATCCTGAAGATGTTAGAGCAGCTGAATTAGAAGATATTATTCATAATAAATTCATTTTAGATGCAACTTATCTTGGTAAATATTCTCGTGAAACTATGGAAGGCGTTCAACACATTTTATCAGTAAATGGTGGTAAATTAGATATACCAGAAGAGGATTATAAAGTATTGGAAGCGGCTAAAGATTTAAATGACTTCCTTGGTATCAATTACTATATGAGTGATTGGATGAGAGGTTACGATGGTGAATCTGAAATTACACATAATGCCACTGGTGATAAAGGTGGTTCTAAATATCAACTTAAAGGCGTAGGTCAACGTGAATTTGATGTTGATGTACCACGTACTGACTGGGATTGGATGATTTATCCAAAAGGATTGTATGATCAAATCATGCGTGTAGTTAAAGATTATCCTAATTACCATAAAATTTATATTACTGAGAACGGACTTGGATATAAAGACCAATTTGATGAGGAACGTAAAACTGTAGATGATGATGCACGAATAGATTATGTGAAAAAACATTTAGAAGTCATTTCTGATGCTATTCGTGATGGTGCGAATGTGAAAGGTTACTTCATTTGGTCACTCATGGATGTATTTTCTTGGTCAAATGGTTATGAAAAACGATACGGTCTATTTTATGTCGATTTTGAAACGCAAGAACGTTATCCTAAGAAGAGCGCATATTGGTACAAAGAACTAGCGGAAAGTAAGGAAATAAAATAATTGCTTTTAATATAACTTTGTAACAACCAGCAATGATAGATACAATTGTAAGGTAGGATTGGGAAATGCTAAAATTTAGCTTTTCTCAGTCCTATTTATTTTTTCTTGGCTTGATCACATGAAAAAATAATTCAAAAACATATATTCAACTTATTACCACATATGCTTAAAAGCACAATTTAACTTAATTTTCATTTTTGTAACTACATCATTTATACTTAAAGAAAACACATTGGAGTATTATTATGAGAACTTTTAAAAAGATAATATTTAGTTTGATTATTAGCCTAATGATTTTTACATTAGTAGGATGTCAATCAAAAAGTAACAATTCATCTAATTATCAAAGTAATGATAAAAAGCAAGTTGCAACTTTATTTATGCATGGATATGGTGGAACCAATAACTCTGAAAAATATATGGTCAATCAAGCTGTAAAAAAAGTGTTACAAAGGATGTAGTTACAGCGTATGTTTTATCTAACGGAGAAGTTCAGTTTAGTGGCAAAATTTCAAAGAAGTCTAAGAATCCAATTATAAAAATATTATTTGAAGATAATAAAAATGGTGACATAATGCAAAATGCTCAAAACATAAAAAATGTACTTACAAAAATGAAATCAAAATACAATATAGATAATTATAATTTTGTAGCGCATTCAATGGGAAACTTATCTTTTGCTTATTTTATGAAATATTATGGAAATGATAAACAATTACCTCAACTTCAAAAAGAAGTAAATATAGCTGGTACATATAACGGTGTTTTAAATTTAAATGAAAAAGTAAATGAAATTACTGTTGATAAAGATGGTAAGCCTAGTAAAATGAATGCTGATTATGAAAAATTATTAGGTCTAAAAGATGTCTATAAAAATAAAAACATAGAAGTACTAAATATTTATGGTGATTTGAAAGACGGAACACACTCTGATGGAAGGGTATCTAATAGTTCGTCTCGCTCCTTAAAATACTTGTTGGGCAATAGTCCTAAAACATATAAAGAATCTGAATATAAAGGGGAGAAAGCGCAACATAGTGCGCTACATCATAATAAAGAAGTGTCAGATGAAATCATAAATTTTTTATGGCAATAGTAAGTTATAACATAACATGAACACTGAAATAATCTAAGTTTAAAGTGAATTATTGGCGACTAACTGAATCAATTCCAATCTTGCTTGTTCCCCATATACATGAGGCATTATCATGATTTCATCCACTTGATACGTATTTAATAAATAAGTTAATTTTAGATGAATATCTTTAGGTAATCCACTTATGACACGGCTTTTATTTTGCTCAATTTTATTACGTTCACTAGTGCTATAGTTACGTTTTTGAGCAGTATTAATAGAAGGATATGACTTAGGTTGGTTGAGATAATTAATGCGTAAAAGCCATAAATGTAATGCATCTAATAAATCATCAACTTTATTAAGCGTGTTTGCAGTAACTACAAATGTTGACATAATTACATATGGCTCATTAGATTTTGAAATGTCATTCAATTGTTTGTATCGTTTTCGATAATATTCTATTAGGCTATTAATCTTGGTTTGAGATTGTCCCATAAATGCAATGACGAATGGTAGCCCTTTTTGAGCAGCTAATTCCGCACTTCTCTCACTCATACCTAGAATAAACATTTGTGGAGAAGTATCAATTTCAGGTGTTGCTTTGATAGACATGAATCGATGTGGGGCTTCATATTTGTTGCTAAAGTAGTGTAGTAAGTCCTCTATTTGATTGTCTAAATTTGGTTTTGTTGATTTAAACTCATTAAGTGCTTCATTTACTTGCTTGAAACTCGGAGAACGACCTAAACCCATATCTACTCTATTAGGATGGCGAGCTTCCATTATTCTAAATTGTTCTGCCACTTTGTAGGCACTGTAGTGCGGTAACATGACGCCTCCGCTTCCTATTTTAATAGTTTGTGTTTGCTCTAATAACATCATCATTACGATCTCAGGTGCACTTGACGCAACAGAGAATACATTATGATGTTCAGCAACCCAATATCTTGTATAACCTAATTGTTCAGCAGTTTGGGCTAATGTAATGCTATGATTAAATGCATCATAGGCGTTTCTACCTTCAAAAATTGGAACATAATCTAAAATACTTAATTTCAATTTTTATATGCTCCTTTCAATAATTTTATAGGATAAATTAGATTTAGTTGTATTTTAAATTGAAGGCTTCTATATTGCTATATATTTGTTTGAAATATTATACTTAGTGTAATATTAGCTTTGAAAAAGGTGGCGGATGAATAGTGAAAGCAATCGGATTTGAACAACCGTTTAAATTATCAGATGGAAATTTATTTAAAACTTTTAATTTAGATATACCAGAACCAAAAGTACATGAAATATTAGTTAAAATTCAGTCTATTAGTGTCAATCCCGTTGATACAAAACAGCGATTAATGGATGTATCAAAAGCACCTCGAGTACTAGGATTTGATGCGATTGGTGTGGTTGAATCTGTTGGAAATGAAGTTACTATGTTTAATCAGGGTGACATTGTATATTACTCTGGTTCACCTGATCAAAACGGATCAAATGCAGAATACCAATTGATTAATGAGAGATTAGTAGCTAAGGCACCTAAAAATATTAGCGCTGAGCAGGCAGTAAGCTTACCATTAACCGGTATAACAGCATATGAAACATTGTTTGATGTGTTTGGTATTTCACGCAACCGTAATGAAAATGAAGGTAAAACGTTGTTAATTATAAATGGCGCAGGTGGCGTAGGAAGTATTGCTACTCAAATTGCTAAGGCCTATGGTTTAAGGGTTATTACTACAGCATCGCGTAATGAAACGATTGAGTGGACTAAAAAAATGGGTGCTGATATTGTACTCAATCATAAAGAGAGTTTACTAAATCAATTTAAGACACAAGGTATTGAACTGGTTGATTACGTATTCTGTACATTTAATACGGATATGTACTATGACGACATGATTCAATTAGTGAAACCTAGAGGTCATATTGCTACTATTGTAGCTTTTGAAAATGACCAAGATTTAAATGCTTTGAAACCAAAAAGCTTAAGTTTCTCACATGAATTTATGTTTGCTAGACCATTAAATCAAACTGATGATATGATAAAACATCATGAATATTTAGAAGACATAACAAATAAGGTTGAACAGAATATTTATCAACCTACAACAACTAAAGTTATAGAAGGATTAACTACTGAAAACATCTATCAAGCACACCAAATATTAGAATCCAATACAATGATTGGCAAATTGGTCATTAATTTAAATTAACAAGCTATTATATTTCTTTATAAATGGCGTTTATTCCTATAAAAAAAGGCAATAGGATAAACGTCATTTTATTTTGACTTAAATGTTTAATTAACCATTTTATTGAAAGGATTATTATGATGCGAAAAAAATCAATTAGTTTTGTGTTTTGGATAGCATTAGCTATTTGTACACTATTTGTTTTATACGGCGCTTTTATGCCCAAACAATTGGAAACAGGAACCCAAAACATTACTTCATTTATAGCAAAGAATTTTTCTTGGTATTACTTGTTACTAGTTTTACTCATATTCTTTGTCTGTGTGTATTTATTGTTTTCAAGATATGCATCGATAACGCTTGGCGAAGAAGGTGAAGATCCTGAATTCTCTCTACCATCTTGGTTTGCGATGTTATTTAGTGCTGGTATGGGGATTGGACTAGTATTTTGGACTACTGCAGAACCAATAAGTCACGCATTTACGTTAACCCCTATACATAAAGCAGGTACTCAATCTGCAATCAATGATGCATTTCAATTTTCGTTCTTTCATTGGGGATTACATGCATGGGCAGTATATGGAATTGTAGCATTAGTCTTTGCATATTTTAGTTTCCATAAAGGTTACCCTGGATTAGTAAGTGCAACCCTAGTTCCTATATTTGGTGAAAAATCAATGAAAGGCCCTATAGGTGGTGCAATTGATGTATTAGCTGTTATCGCCACTGTTACAGGAGTCGCAGCAACTCTCGGATTTGGTGCACTTCAAATAAATGAAGGCCTAAATTTCCTATTTAATGTTCCAAACAATTTTGGTACACAGGTAATATTAATTATTATTGCGACTATATTGTTTACATGGTCTGCTTGGTCAGGTATTGATAAAGGGATTAAAACGCTTAGTAACGTCAATATGTTTTTAGCCTTTATTGTACTAATTGGCTTATTTATTGTTGGCCCAACACTTTATATCCTAAATACATTTACAAATGGTTTAGGTAATTATATCTTTAATTTCTTTAGTATGAGTTTACGTATTCCAATGAATGGAGGAGAAAAATTCCAATGGCTCCAAAACTGGACAATATTCTATTGGGCTTGGTGGGTATCATGGGCACCATTCGTGGGTATCTTTATTGCTAGGGTATCTAGAGGTCGTACAATTAAAGAATTTATACTTGGTGTTCTATTTGTACCTGCACTTGTATGTTTCTTCTTCTTTGCTGTATTTGGAGCATCTGCCGTTTATTTACAAGATAAAGGCATTGCTAACATTGCAAAAGAAGCTACTGAAACTGCAACATTTGCTACGTTGGAACATTATCCACTAGGATTTATTCTTAGCATAATCACTCTCGTAGTTATTATGATCTTCTTCGTGACTTCAGCCGATTCAGCAACATACGTATTAGGTATGCTTAGTTCGAAAGGTGACATCAATCCTGCATCATTTGTGAAAGTAAGTTGGGGTATTATTCTAGCATTATTTGCAATGATTATGATTTATACAGGTGGTACACAAGCGATTCAAAACTTATTAATCATTGCCGCTTTACCATTTTCGATAGTTATTATTTTAATGATTTGGTCATTGTTTAAATCATTAAGTATCGATCATCCAAGAACTTCTAATAAGTTTCCAAACATATTACAGTATAAAAGTTCAAAGCAAAAAGAATTGAAAAAATAATAATAAAATATATGTTTTTATTGTGCTAAATTTGGGAATATTCTATCTAGAAAGTAAAACTTTAATAAATATTTATATAATTAAATTAATAGTTTTTCATTAATGTTTTGAAAAATATTTAAAGGGTATTATTTTCTATATAATAATTCAACAATAATTTAGGAGGTGCATACGAGGTGAAAAGGTTAAAAAACTTTATCCTCGGCCTATTAATAGTTGCTATTGTTGGATTCCTATTGTTTATGTACATAAAAGATAGTCGTATATCTAAGTATCAAGACTTCTTCTTACAATTCAATTGGTTCCAACCACTATTAATTGGTTTAGCTGCTCTACTTATATTGATAGGTTTAATATTAGTATTCAGCATCTTTAAACCAACATATAGAAAACCAGGATTATACAAAGATTATGATGACGGTCATATTTATGTATCTCGTAAAGCAGTTGAAAAATCAGCTTACGATACACTTACTAAATACGACCAAGTAAGACAACCTAATGTTGTAGCGAAGCTTTATAATAAGAAAAGCAAATCTTACATTGATATCAAGGCTGACTTCTTAGTACCAAACGATGTACAAGTTAAGTCACTAACTGAAAGTATTCGTTCAGACATTAAGCATAATGTAGAATATTTTACTGAATTACCAGTGAGAAAACTTGAAGTAAATGTCAGAGATCAAAAAACTGCTGGACAACGCGTTCTGTAAGGGAGGGATAACATGGCTGATAATAATAATCAAAATGGACAAGATGCAAGTCAACAAATCATTGACTTCATTAAATCATATAAATGGCGTATCATTGGTTTCTTTGCATTTTTAATTATAGCAATCTTATTCCTAACTTTAGGATTTTGGAAAACAATTTTGGTTATCGTATTATGTTTAATAGGAATTGGTGTTGGGTATATTAAAGACCGTACACAGGATTTCATGAATTTCTTAAATAGATGGAGTTAAACAATTTATTTAAGAACTAAATAATAAAAGACAAAAAATAATTCATTTATAAAGGAGAATGTAATATGTCAGTAGATAACAATAACAAAGCTAAACAAGCTTACAATAATCAAACTGGAGTTAATGAAAAAGAAAGAGAAGAACAACAAAAACAAGCTGAACAATACAGAGAACAAAATGAACAACAACAATTTGAAAACAAATTAACTTTCTCAGATGAAGTAGTAGAAAAAATTGCTGGAATCGCAGCTCGTGAAGTTAAAGGTATCTTAGATATGAAAGGCGGTTTCGCTGATAACTTTACTAATGCATTCTCTAGTGGAAACAATGTAACTACTGGTGTTTCTGTAGAAGTTGGCGAAAAACAAGCAGCAATCGACTTAAAAGTAATCTTAGAATATGGTGAATCAGCACCAAAAATCTTCCGTAAAGTTACTGAATTAGTAAAAGAACAAGTTAAATACATCACTGGATTACAAGTTGTAGAAGTTAACATGCAAGTTGATGATGTTATGACTAAAAAAGAATGGCAACAAAAAAACGAAAAAAACAACAATAATAAAAACAACAACAATTCTGAAAGATCAGGATTACAATAATAATAGATTTAACCCTTTAGGTTTATATAGCCTAAAGGGTTTTTTTATTTTAGAATTAAGTTTTGATTTCTAATATCGTTTAACCATGTAGTGGATTACTTACTTTAATATAAGTATAGTGATGTGCTTCATCTTCTAAACGCATCGTTGTCACGCATTTATAATCAATGTCTCTATCAAACATAATTTGTTTAATTTCTGAAATGCGGCTTGTGTTAATATCCGTTAAGCTATTTAAAATGTTATGAATAATTTCGCTTACGCTATCCCACAGTTTAGATTCAAATTCCTCATCTTCAATGAATTTTGAAACAGTTAATATAAGTTCACCTATATGATTTTGAACTGTCGAGTAAAAGACTTTATTAAATACTGTTGTTTTAGAGTCGGTCAAGATTCTAGATTTTTCGTGAAAATGTTTTGTCGTATATCCAGCTTCATTTAAAAGTTGTTCATCAATACGTAAGCCTTCAAAATCACGAATATAAATAGTGTTTAATCGTCCATCAGCGTTAAACGTTGAAATTGAATTTTGTAAATGTGCTTCAAGTGCAATGCCATATTTAGCATATAAAGGAATCACTATGCCTAACAATTGAGAAATGTAATCTGACAACCATTCTTGAGCTGCGATATCAAGATTAGATTTGTCGTAGTGATGTTTATAACGTTGAATTAAACTAATGATTGGTGGTTCTTCATTATATTTATAGGTAACCACTAAACTTGATGGAATCATAGGAATACTATCTTTTTCAGTTAGATTGTACACATTGTCCCTAAAAAGCGTTCCTAATTGTTCACTTAGATCTGTTTGAATAGCTTCTTCGTCATTTGAATTATAAAAGTGAATACCAGCAAATTCATTTAAAATACCAACTCTATAATGAGTGAAATTTTTATCTTGCTTTAAAATGTCATTTAAGATTTGAGTAACTAAAGGACCATTGTGAGTTGTTTGTTCAGATAAAGTTCTAATTTCGCCAGTAATATGTACATTGGTAGATAACTTAATATGTGGCAACGTGCTTGGGAATTTCGGCATTAAAGTTCTAAAAGATAAACCAGCGTAATAAGGTATTTCTATCTTTAGTGGAATCATTAAATTATTATTTATTTCCTCTTCGTATTGACTTAATAATACATTATCTAACTGCCAAGGATGAACGATCATTAAATGATATTCACTCAGATTACTCAAGTTATCACATTCAGTTTTAATTTGACTATATAGTTCTGGAAATTGCGCTTCTAATTCAGCATCATAAGTAAAAGATAAAGATTGTGTTCTAGCGATACTTTGGTGAATAAGCACACACTTTAAATGGATTTCTTTATTATATTCTGAACTATATTTAATATTCTCATTAGCATTAAGGCCTTTGCGCAATTTAGCTCCAGGATGAAGCGGATGTCCCTCTATAACTGCCTGCTCTGAACGCAAATAACTATCTTGTTCATTAATAATTATTTCCAATAAAGGTTCCTTTGAATGTTGCATCTCATATGCTTGATATGAAAGTGCTAACGCCATATTTGCAACACTGTTTTCCATATCGTCTTTGAATTGTGAACTTGCCTCATTATCAAGCTCTGGATTTTCCTTTAAGATATCAGCTAATACTTCATTAGGATGAAGTATACGAACACATTGTCTACCATCACTATCACAATAGTAAAATGGACCTTCAACATCTACACGACCAAATGCATGAGTACTGGAAACTTTTGCGAATAAATATTTATCGCTTTCGGGAAAATGCACGCGCATAATTTGGTGTTCTCCATTTATTGGAAAGTTTTTAATATCACATGACGAGACAAAGGTACTATTTGATTTAGCGTTGACTAAATTTTCTCTGTAAAGGGATGTAATTAAGCGTTGAGAAATTTTATCTCGTGCAACGAGCAATTCATTTTTAAAGTAGTTTACTAAATGGGGCATTTCTTGTTTTAAAAACGATAAAGCTCCTAATTCTTCATCAGTTAAATGTAAATCTATATTGTCTATTGAAATTAAATTATCCATATGGCACCTCAAATTCATTTTACAAAAATCTAAAACATTTGTATAATCCATAATATCGATAATGATATTCATTATCAATTATAAATATTATTATAAATAAGTAGGTGGAATACTGTGGCGAAATTTTTCTTCTCTAGTTCCTTTTTATTATTTCTAGGGAATTGGATAGGACAAATTGGCTTGAATTGGTATGTACTTACTAGTTATCATAACGCAGTCTATTTAGGATTGGTTAATTTTTGCCGACTCGTACCAATTTTGTTACTAAGTGTCTGGGCTGGCGCTATAGCTGATAAATTTGATAGAGGAAAATTATTGAAAATGACCATTTCATCTTCATTTTTAGTGACAAGCACATTATGTGTTTGTACCTTTTTATTAGAACAAGTGCCGATTATTTTCATCCTCATTTATGCCACACTTAGAGGTATGATTAATGCGACGGAAACACCAATAAGACAAGCTGTATTGCCAGATTTATCTGTACATTTAAATACAAGCCAAGCCGTTTCATATCATTCTTTTATCATAAATATATGTCGCTCAATAGGTCCAGCAATTGCAGGATTGATACTCTCAATTTACCATGCACCGTTTACTTTCCTAGCGCAATCAATGTGTTACTTCATTGCTGTTCTATTGTGTATACCATTAACCTTCAAGACAGTTGGTGAGGCAAATAAAGCTAACAAAGGGTTTTCATTTACGGTTGTGTGGGAATACTTTAAGAATAATATGCAGGCCTCAAGAATATTTATTACGTCATTGATTATCATGGCTACTGGGTTTTCGTATACTACACTAGTACCAGTATTAGTACATGATCTCTTTCCCGGTCGCTCGGAAATCTTTGGTGTGTCAATGACATTTTGTGCTGTAGGTGGTATGATTGCAACACTTTTACTACCCATAATTTTGAAAAAGTTCACCATTGTACAAATGTATTATTTAAGTTCTTGTCTATTTGGATTAGCGCTTGTAGGTGTCATTATACATAACATTATATTCATGTTTATCTGCATGTCACTTGTAGGTTTATTTAGTCAATTAGCTAGAACATCAAATCGAATATATTTTCAAGAGGATATAGCATCAGAGCATCGAGGAAAAATATTAAGCATCGTCATGATGGATAGAGGGATGATTCCTTTAGGTAGTTTAATATTAACAACATTATCAGAAATAATGGGACCCATTAATACATTTATCACCATGGGAATATTTACTTTTGTAATTGCATTTATTGCATATATAATTCAAAGACCAATTAAATTGGAGGAGTAGAGTATGACTCAAAACGCATGGCAAAATGCGGATACCAATATACAATATCGTATTTTAAATGCTTTAATAAAAGAAAACATTTGGCAAGAACAAACTATTATTACAACTAAAGATGATCAATTAGATATACAATATCATGGATGTATACTTTCTACTCATTTTAATCATAACAGTGTAATGTCAAGGTATGAATTTGTAGGACCAATTACATTTCGATGTGGCACAAACATAATGGAAGTATCAACAGTAGAAGCTTTATTAGATATGTTAAGTAATCATTTTGATATTAATATACATCAGCAATTAATAGATGAAATAATACATAGTAGAGATAGCTTTGTTGAAATTTATAAACAATTTTATCAACGTCAACATAATGTGCAATCTAGTATGCAATTTTCTGGTATGCCAACAACTTTAAATTTTTTTGCATGGTTACAACATTTGAATGACGCGAATGAAATCAATGATTTGTTATATTCAGAAAGCTTAGTATTAGAAGGTCATCCTACACATCCACTTACTAAAACGAAACTGCCATTAACTATGGATGAAGTTAAAATGTATTCACCTGAGTTTGAAAAAGTTATACCGTTAAAAATTATGTTAATCCATAAAGACTGTGCACAAGCTACGTGTATAGATAATGATGAAGATTTCATATTGAAGAAAGTAATACCTGAATATCAAACAAGAATTAGAAAATATGCACAGTCTATTCATATTTCGTTAGAAGACTATTTTGTGATATTAGTACATCCATGGCAATACAACCATACTATCTACGATAAGTTTGCGAATTGGATTGCTAATAAGTTTTTATTAACAACACCATTTGATGTCGATTCGAAAGCAACACTATCATTTAGGACGATGGCGCTCATCAATAAGCCATATCATATAAAATTACCTGTCAATGTACAAGCAACTAGTGCTGTCAGAACAGTTTCAAGTGTTACAACGGTAGATGGACCTATATTGAGTAGCGCTTTACAAAATGTATTAAATCAATATCCACAACTAAATGTTGCATTAGAACCTTATGGTTTATGTGCGAAAACAAATGACGAGGATGCTAGACAGTTAGCATGTATTGTCAGAGAAACACCTTATATTGCAAACAATGGGGTGACTATTGTTACTGGTGCATTGGTTAATCCTAATCCAATTGATCGACATATTACAGTTGATAGTTATATCGAATGGGTTAATGGTGAGTTAAATAATAGAGGTATATTAACCTTTATTCAAAATTATAGTCGACAACTTATTACGCCTTTAATCAATTTAATTCAAGAGTATGGCATAGCTTTAGAAGCGCATATGCAAAATACTATAGTTAATTTAGGACCTAATTATCAAATGAATTTTATTGTGCGTGATTTAGGTGGGTCTCGTATCGATTTAAATACACTTACGCATAAACTGAAAAATATCAACGTGTCCAATCAAAGTTTATTGGCAAATTCAATTGAAGAAGTTATTGCGAAATTTCAGCATGCTGTTATTCAGAATCAGTTAGCTGAATTAATTCATCACTTTTCAAAAACGGAATTTGTAACTGAAGAAGAATTGTTCACTCTAGTTCAAGATGAAGTTAAATTAGCAATAAATGATAATAAACCACATGCTCAAGCTTTAAAAGATGTACTCTTTGGTTCAAAGATTACTGTTAAGGCATTATTACGCATGCGTATGAGCAATAGAGTGAAAAAATATTTAAATATCGAACTTGATAATCCAATTAGAGATGAGGTGAGATAATTGGCTCAAATCAATATAAACTTATCTAAAATTGAATATAATGCAGATGCACTAAGAACGTTATTAGAAAATAATGATATACATTTAACCCCAGTAATTAAATGTATAGCTGGTGATAGTCGAATTATCGAAACATTAATTCAATCAGGGTTCACCCATTTTGCAGAATCAAGACTTGAGAATATAAATGAAGATTTCAAAGGACAATGCAATTATCTTTTACTAAGACCAACATCTAAAAACCGTTATACTCAACTGATTAAATCAGTGAAAATGAGTATGCAAACTGAAATTGAGTCAATTAGAGAGATAAATGACATTGCTAAACAGTTAAATCAAAAACATCAAATTATGTTAATGATTGATTGGAAGGATAGACGTGAAGGGGTTATAACTTATGATGTACTAAATTATATTGAAGAAATCATCAAAATGACTCATATTCAATTAATAGGTATTGCATTTAACTTTATGTGTTTCAAGTCTTCGGCTCCGACTGAAGAAGATATATTAAAGATAAATCAATTCGTTGATGCTATTGAATATAATTTAGGATTTAGACTAAAAGTTGTATCAGGAGGAAACTCAAGTATGATACCCCAATTAATGTACAATGATTTGGGTAGGATTAATGAGTTACGAATAGGTGAGGCATTATTTAGAGGGATAGATACTACAACAAATCAATCTATACCCATGCTATTTCAGAATGCAATTACAGTAGAAGCGGAAATTTTAGAGATTAAACCACGTCTATCTGACAATAATCAATGCTATTTACAAGCAATTGTAGATATTGGCTATGTTGACACAGACGTAAATAAAATTAAACCTATTAAGAATGATGTTAGCATTGTTGGTGCATCAAGTGATCATCTAATGATTAATTTAAATAATCAAGATTACTATAAAGTTGGTGATATTATAGAATTTGCTATGGAGTATGAGGCGCTTTCTCAAGTAATGTATCATAACCATATGACAAAGCACTATTTTAAGGATAATTATATTCAATCTTTGAATAGTATGATGGTCGATTCTCCATTATTGATTAATAAAAAATGTTAACCAATTCTTTGTAGGTATTAATTATCATATAAACTTTAATAAATTAATTAGCCTTTAATTTTGAATTCATTCTGATTAATGGCTTTTTATTTTATCATTTAAAGGTAAAATCCATTAATAATTAAAATTCTAATTTACTTTTATAAAAAAATTAAAAAATACACCAAATTATATTGACATTGATAATCGTTATCAATAAACTATGTATTGTAAACCTATACATATTGAGGAGTGGAATTCATGAAAGGCTTTAAGTTTGCAGGTATAGTCGCATTATTATTTGCATTAGTTTTAGTTACTGCTTGTGGTAATGTTAGCAATAATGGATCAGGTGATTCAGGTAATAAATCGTCATCGAAAGATTCTATTAAAATTAAACACGAATTAGGCACAACTAAAGTTCCTAAAGATGCTAAACGTGTCGTAGCGTTGGAATTTTCATTTGTAGATGCTTTAGCGGCACTAAATGTTAAACCTGTTGGGGTTGCTGATGACAACAAACCAAATCGTATTATTAAACCATTAAAAGAAAAAATTGGAGATTATAAATCTGTTGGTGCTCGTAAACAACCCAACTTAGAAGAAATCAGTAAATTAAAACCAGATTTAATTATTGCAGATAGTAACAGACACAAAGGTATTTACAAAGAATTAAGTAAAATTGCTCCAACAATTGAATTAAAAAGTTTTGATGGAGATTATAATGATAATATAGATGCTTTTAAAACAATTGCCAAAGCTTTAAATAAAGAAGATGAAGGTAAGAAACGTTTAGACGAGCATAAAGAGAAGATTGCAAAATATAAAGATGAAATTCAATTTGATAAAAATGAAAAGGTATTACCAGCTGTAGCGTCTAAATCTGGCTTATTAGCACATCCAAGTGAATCTTATGTAGGTCAATTCTTAAGTCAACTTGGCTTTAAAGAAGCATTAAATAAAGATGTCACTAAAGGGTTAAGCAAATATTTACAAGGACCTTATTTACAACTTAATGCAGAAACATTAAAAGACGTAAATCCTGAACGTATGTTTATAATGACTGATGGCGCAAGTCCTAAAGAACCATCATATCAAGAAATGAAAAAAGACCCGGTTTGGGACACATTAGATGCGGTTAAACATAATCGTGTAAGTATCGTTAGTCGTGATACTTGGGCAAGAGCTCGAGGTTTAATATCTTCTGAAGAAATGGCTAAAGAACTTGTAGAAATTTCTAAAAAAGATAAAGAAAAGTAAGGTGGCAATAAAATGACTATTAGATCTACTGATAGTCAATCTGCTTTAGACAAAGCAAATAAGAGGCGCACTACACTCACATTTATTGTGAGTGGGTGCTTTCTTTTTATTTTTGCATATTTTAATTTAGCGATTGGCTCGTCTGAAATTCATGCTAAACATATTTTTGAATACTTTTTTACATCTATAAATAATAAACAAACATTTCTTATTCATAATGTAAGAATGCCAAGAATGATTGGTGGGTTATTGATTGGCGGTGCGCTAGCCTTAGCTGGCCTCTTAATGCAAGCGATTACTAGGAATCCATTAGCATCTCCACAAATATTTGGTGTTAATTCAGGTGCATCATTTGTAATAGTATTAGTGACGATATTAATACCTTCACTAGGTAACTATGCAACATATCTGGCATTTTTAGGGGCATTTATTGGAGGATTAACTGTCTATGTATTATCCGGATCTACGAAAAAAATAACACCAATTAAATTGGCCCTTGCAGGAATGGCAATTCATTTATTTTTCAGTAGTTTAACGCAAGGTATCATCATTTTAAATGAAGATTCTAATACTACCGTTATGTTCTGGTTAGTAGGTTCATTAAATGGATTGAAATGGACTGCAGTCTTGTCAGTTATGCCTTTGCTCATATTAGCGCTTATCATAACGATGTTATTAGGCCGTCAATTAACCATAATGGAATTAGGAGACGATATAGCGAAAGGATTAGGCCAGAAGACTCAGCTTATCAGAATTATAGTTGGCCTACTTGTCATCGTACTAGCAGGTGCATCTGTTTCAATAGTTGGACCGATTGGATTCATTGGTTTAATCGTCCCTCATATAGTTAAACGTTATATAAGTAAAGATTACTTCTTAATGGTGCCTTTAACTTTTTTGATAGGTGCCGATTTATTATTACTATCAGATATGTTAAGTAGACTTATTACATTTCCTTACGAATCTCCAGTTGGTATTGTCACTTCATTTGTTGGGGCAATTTACTTCCTATTAATAACTTTAAAAGGGGTGAAACGAATATGACAAAACGACAATTATCTATTCGTTACACTGTTGTAATCATCTGCTTAATTGTAAGCATATTTATAAGTTTATGTGTTGGTTCAACAATGTACAGTCCTTTGAAAGCAATTCACGGAATTCTAAAATTTGATGATTTCATATTAAACGAGTACCGAATTCCGAGAACGTTACTAGGTTTAGTTGTGGGAAGTAGTTTGGCCATTTCTGGCGCGGTGATTCAAGGGGTAGTTAGAAATCCACTAGCATCTCCAGATGTTATAGGTATAACTAAAGGCGCTAGTTTGGCAGCTATTATAGTAATTATGCTATTTCCTTCAGCGCCGCTATTAGTACTACCCATTGGTTCGTTCATAGGTGCATTATTTATTAGTTTGATTTTGTCATTTTTAATTTCTAAATATAATATTAAAGGCTCAACTTTAGCTTTAATTGGGTTAGCTATCGGTGCTATATGTACCGCTGTAGTTCAATTTTTACTTATTAGAAACCCTATGGATGCAAATAATGCGTTAGTTTGGTTAACAGGGAGTTTATATGGTCATACTATTGAAAATTTCTATTCAGTCATACCCTGGTTTGTTATAACCTTACCACTCGTATTATGTTTAAGTTATCAATTAGATATTTTAAATTTAGGAGAACATATTGCTACGGCGCTTGGTGCAAGAGTACAAAGACTCAAAATGATCTTACTTATTTTGTCGGTTATGCTGGCTGGTGCCTCCATTTCAGTAGTAGGCGGTATAAGTTTTCTAGGCCTAATTGCACCACATATCGCTAGATCTATTGTAGGTCTACGTTACTTCCATGTTGTAATTATGTCTGGTTGTATAGGTTCAATTTTAATCTTGTTCAGTGATGGGTTAGCGAGAGGAATTCATCCACCATTAGATATACCTGTGGGTGTAATAATTGCTATCATTGGGGTACCATATTTCTTATTTTTATTAAGACGAATTTAATGAAATTCAAGAGCTAATTATTCTCATATTTATGATGAAAATTAGCTCTTTTTATATTGCATATCAATTAAAAATGATATATAGTATTTAACATGATATTTATAAAAATGCATATATTCTTATATTTATATAAAAGTTCGCAGTTTTACTTAATATATTTACATAATCAATGAATATAAAAGCATCAATAATGAGAAAGAAAGAGGTTATTAGTGGTGGAAGGTTACTCAAAGCAACAGATTGCCAAAGGTAGAGCGAAATTCATAACTATGTCTATTATTGGAATTATACTTTTCTTAATTCCAGTACCAGTTACACAAGATGGTGAGAAACAAACTACATTACCTGTAGCCTTTTTAGCAAATTGGCTAAAAGGTCTACTAGGTGATGCAATGCCAATTATTATAATTTTTATTATTACATTGTCTGCAATATTAACAGTACTTTATTCGACAATTTTTAAAAGTAAAGTTAAACCAGGCGGATTATTAGATAGTGCATTTAAAGTTGGTCCAGTATGGATGACATTAAGAATATTAGCCGTCGTCTTTGTATGGATGACCTATTTTAAACTTGGTTCAAAGGTTATTTATTCAGAGGATACTGGTGGTTTAGTGTTTTATGATCTTTTACCTACATTGGTTGCAGTATTTTTATTTGCTGCACTATTCTTACCTTTTTTAATGGAATATGGTTTATTAGAATTTTTAGGCCCCTTATTTAGACCAATTATGAGACCATTATTCACATTGCCAGGACGCTCTACAGTAGATAATTTAGCTTCGTTTATTGGTGATGGAACTGTAGGTGTCCTAATAACAAGTCGTCAGTATGAAAGAGGCATATACTCTAGAAGGGAATCCATAGTGATTTCTACTACGTTTAGTGTCGTTTCTATTACTTTTGCTATAGTTATTGCAGAAACTGTTGGATTACAACATAAATTTTTTGCATTTTATTTAACTGTAATTATTTCATGTTTTGTTGCTGCAATGATCATGCCACGTATTTGGCCATTAAACAAAATACCTGATGAATTTACTAAAGAAGTTTCTGAGAATACTAGATTAGAAAAACTACCTGAAGGTAAAACGGCACTAGGATATGGTTTTGAAGAGGCAACTATTGTTGGATTGAAAGCACCAGGGTTTAAAGAGTTTTGGAAATCCGGCTTAAAAACTGTAATAGATATGTGGTTTGTTATCCTTCCAGTCGTTATGAGCATCGGAACGCTTGCGACTATGATAGCTAATTATACGCCAGTATTTTCAATTATTGGTCAACCTTTTATTCCAATTCTTGAACTATTGCAAATACCAGAAGCGGCTAAAGCCTCTGAAACATTATTGATTGGTTTTGCAGATATGTTCTTACCATCTATATTAATTGCTGATGCGCACAGTGAGATTACAAGATTTGTAATTGGTGCATTAAGTATTTCTCAATTAATATATTTATCAGAAGTTGGTGGTGTAATATTAGGTTCTAAAATACCAGTAAGTTTAGGTAAATTATTTATGATTTTCCTAATTAGAACTGCAATCACTTTACCAATTATAGCGTTAATGGCTCATTTATTATTATAAAATAGTAAAGGCAATGAAGTCAGAGGTTAGAAATGTTGAAATAAACAATTCCTATCTATACTTCATTGCCGTTTTTTTAATTTAATGTAGATAACACCGTAGCTTTAACAATTTCACTGCTAATCACCGGTGAAGATTCAGACGATGTTTTGTCTCTGTTTTGATGTGCTTCTTTAAATGCATCGCTTTTAGTCCAAGCTTCAAAGTCTTTTTCAGTCTCCCACCATGTATTTACGTACATGTCTTCATTTTCATGATCTCGTGTCACTTTCCAAACTTCAATTTTATGAAAACCTTGCAATGCTTCAATTTTTCCACCTTTAGTGAATCTTGGCGCCATTTTTTCTGCAAAACCTTTTTTTACGGTAATTCTATTTGTAACAACAAACATAATTTTAACCTCCTTATCTAAGTGTAGTTTAATTAATATTGAGAAAAATACAAAGTAATACAGTATTTATTAATTTAGATTAAAAAACTGTCAACTACATAGCGGAAGTTGACAGTTTTTTATATAACTTTGCGAATGAAAAATGTATATTGGTATTACTTAGTTAATTCATTATAAACCTTTTGGTCGTTGTGCGTATAAATAATGTATTCATGATCATCTGTATCAATAATCACTCTATTAGTTTTACCAAAAGTAGAACCAATACGTGAAATATTTTTAGAATCTAAATCTGGAACGGCATGAATTTCTTGGTCTTGTGAAATATTTTTAATTTCACTAGTAGGGATTTTGATATCAGCTACTCTCCATTGAATTCTAACTTCATTATTATCTTTCTTAACAGTCATTGCCATTAAAGAACACATCCTTTATGTTATTTATGTCTATATCATATATCAGTGTGTAATCGTTTTCAAGTATTAATGATATACTTTTTAAATTTTGTGATACACTATTTAACTAACACCGAAAATATGTTCGTATTTCAGTGTGGTTTATGTTAAAATGTTCTCTATAAAGGAGAAGGTTTATGACAGGCAAAACTCACGTATCTGCTGGATTACTAGTAGGTGCATTAACAACCGAACACTTTCAAACAGATTTGTTCTCAACTGTTACAGTAATATGTTTATCTGTAGTTTCAAGTTTATTACCAGACATTTGTCACACTGGAAGTAAAATTGGTAGAAAATTAAAATTGCTTAGTTTAATTATTAGACTGTTATTCGGTCATAGGACATTTACTCACTCATTATTATTTATAGGTATCATTGTATTTCTCCTTAATTTGATTCAAACTCCTACTTACTATTTGGTTTCTATTATCGGTGGTATGGCCTCTCATGTTATACTAGATATGTTAACGCCAAGGGGAGTAAAGTTACTTTATCCGATTCCTCTTACTATTAAGTTCCCGTTTACCTTTAAAACTGGTGGCTTAGTCGATGTATCACTGGCTACTGCATTAAGTATTGGCGCATTATACATATTATTTCAAACTTCTATTAGTCATTTATTAAAATATATAAGTCAGTCCATTTTAGGGTAACTACCAAATAATGAGTGTATGAATACATATTGAATTAATCACAAGGAGAGTTAAAATGTTAGATCAAAATCAATTAAAGAAATATAATCAAGAACATTTGAGTGAATATGAAAAGTTAATGAGCAGTAATGAAAAAGAAAAATTAGAATCGAAAGTGAATGAATTAGATTTAGAAAGTATTCAACAATTATTTCAAGATTTATATGTTAATCGTCAATCAATTTCTGATGTGTCATCTGTTTCAGAAGTAAAATATCAACGCAAGACTGAATTGACTGATCAAGAAGGTGCAAAATATGAACAAAAAGGCATAGAAGCAATACGAAACGGTGAATTTGCAGTTTTATTAATGGCTGGTGGTCAAGGGACGCGTTTAGGTTATAAAGGGCCAAAAGGTTCATTTGAAATTAAAGGAGTTAGTTTGTTTGAATTACAAGCACGACAATTACTTAAACTTAAAAAGGAAACTGGTCATTTAATCAATTGGTATATCATGACTAGTGATATCAATCATGAAGAAACGTTATCGTACTTTGAACAACATGATTATTTTGGTTATAACCCTGATAATGTACATTTCTTTAAACAAGAAAACATGGTCGCATTATGTGAAACTGGGCAATTGGTACTTAATGAACAAGGTTATATAATGGAGACGCCAAATGGAAATGGTGGTGTATTTAAATCATTAGAAAAAAATGGTTACTTAGATAAAATGGCATCTGATGGTGTGAAATTTATTTTCTTAAATAACATTGATAACGTATTAGTTAAAGTATTAGATCCATTATTTGCTGGGTTTACAGTGGTAAATGATTGCGACGTAACTTCTAAATCAATTCAACCTAAAGATGGTGAAAGTGTCGGACGATTAGTAAATCAAAATAGTAAGGACACAGTTCTTGAGTATTCTGAATTGGATGAAGCGGTCGCTAATACGTTTGATAATGCAAATATTGGAATTCATGCCTTTAAAATTGCATTTATTAAACAAGCAGTAAATAATGATTTACCATATCACTTAGCAGTGAAAAAATTAAAGCAATTAGATGAAGATTTTGGAGTTGTTGAAAAACCAACATTAAAATTTGAATTGTTTTACTTTGATATTTTTAGATATGCAACAAGTTTTGTAACGTTGCAAGTTAATAGAGAAGATGAATTTTCTCCACTTAAAAATAAAGAAGGTAAAGATAGTGTTGAAACTGCTACATCAGATTTAGAACGTTTGAATTTAATTTAAAAGGTGGTGGGGCCAGATGTCTAACTCAACTAAGAATGCAAAAGGTACTGTTGTCGAATCATTTAAAGACATCATTCCTCTATCTTTCGGTGAAGAAATTGGTAACTCAGTTTCACATGGTGTAGCTGCTTTACTTACACTTTTTTTACTACCATATGCTGCAGTTCATAGTTATATAGCACATGGAACGTTAAGCTCAGTTAGTATTTCTATATTTGTAATTAGTATTTTTATGATGTTTATCTCTTCAACTATATATCATGCAATGAAAAATAATACTGCTCACAAATATATTTTAAGAATTATTGATCATAGTATGATTTATGTTGCTATTTCAGGAACTTATACGCCAGTTTTATTAACTGTCGTAGGAGGATGGATTGGTTGGTTTGTATTCATATTACTTTGGGGTACTACAATTTGGGGAATTTTGTATAAGTCCATTTCTGTTAATGTGAATCCTAAATTAAGTTTGATTGTCTATTTGGTAATGGGATGGGTTGGTATTATTTTTCTACCTATTATCATTATGCGTACATCTTGGTTATTTATCTTATTCATTGTACTAGGAGGCTTATCTTACACTATTGGTGCTTGGTTTTATGCCCAAAAAAACCGTCCATACTTTCATATGATTTGGCATATTTTTATCGTAATCGCTTCAATGTTTCATTTAATAGCAATACTTTATTTTATTTAGAGAATTTAAAATAGGGTTGATGATTTTATCGGTCATCAGTCTTATTTTTTTATTTAAGGTAATCATTCTATTGCATATAAAATAAAATGTTGATTATCCTATTAAAGAATCTGAAATTTATTTAGGAGGAATAATGTTCATGAACTTTAAATCAATAGGTATCGTCGTAACTTTAGTTTTAACTATGTTTATGGCTGCAATAGAAAGCTCAATTATCTCATTAGCGATGCCCACTATAAGAACTGACTTAAACGCTGGTGCATCTATATCATTAGTATTTACTGTTTATTTCATAGCGCTAGTAGTTGCGAATCCTATTGTTGGTGAATTATTAACAAGATTTAAAATATTATATATTGCAATGATAGGCGTGTTTTTATTTGGTATTGGCAGTTTAATGTCAGGAATGAGTGACACATTTATAATGCTTATTATCTCTAGAATTGTTCAAGGATTGGGAGCAGGAGTTATGATGTCGCTGACTCAAATTGTTCCAAAATTAGCATTTGAAATACCATTTAGATACAAAATTATGGGAATTGTAGGAAGTGTCTGGGGAATTTCAAGTATTATTGGACCATTATTAGGTGGGGCAATTTTAGAGTTTGCAACATGGCATTGGTTATTTTTTATAAATATTCCAATAGCAGTTATTGCAATTATACTTGCATTTATTACATTTCATTTTTCAGAAGAATCAGAAGTTAAATCTTCAAGCTTAGATGTTAAGGGGCTTTCTTTCTTTTACATATTTATAGGATTGTTTATGTTTGGTTTATTGAGTAAGTCTTCAATAGTATTAAATATTATTGCATTGATGCTAGCTTTCATTTTTATCTTTATTTTATTTAAATTTGAGAGCAAAATAAAGAATCCATTTATCCCAATTTCAGAGTTTAATCGTTCAGTTTCACTAGTATTTGTAACAGATTTATTAATAGCTATGTCTTTAATGGGATACAATTTATACATTCCAATCTACTTACAAGATCACTTACATCTTTCACCACTTCAAAGTGGTTTGGTAATATTCCCACTGTCAGTAGCTTGGTTAGTTTTAAATTTTAACTTAGCAAAGGTAGAAGAGAACTTAACTCGAAAAGCATTATATATTAGTGCTTTTACATTATTATTGATTAGCAGTATCATACTCATGTTTGGTCTTAAAGTACCATTATTAATAGCAGCAACAGTAATTCTTGCTGGGGTAAGTTTTGGATTTGTTTATACAAAGGACAGTGTCATCGTTCAAGAAGAAACAGATCCTAGACATATGAAGAAAATGATGTCTTTCTATGCATTAACTAAAAATTTAGGTTCTTCAATAGGTTCAACTGTAATGGGATATTTCTATGCTATGTCAGTTGGAATCATGGATGGGCATTTTTACAATATATTATTTGCAGTTTCATTAGTCGCTATTCTTCTGATTATTATGTGGTCAACACTTTATAGACCTGAGGTATAGAATGTGTAATCATTCAAACGAAATAAAGTTGAAGAATAATAAAGTTTTAGACTAATGTACTTTAAATTTTATATCGTGAATTATTAATGATAAAATGAGCGTGTATATAAAGGAGGACAGAAAGATGAAGTTTTTTAAAAATAATTATAAAAATATTTTATCAACTTTACTTGTCCTCACTATCTTTATCATTTCAGGTGCTATTTTTTTAATGTTTTTAGGATTTGGTTTATTTGGATTAAGTCGAATCCTAATTTTTTTTAAGCTAGGTTATTTTACCTACAATAAAAATTTAGTAGATAATTTAGTTTATTATGGTAGCTATATTGTTTTTGGTTACTTCATTTTATTTGCCATTGAACATTTAATGGACTATTTTAGAAAACAATTGCCCAATAATCCATATTTTAATGGCAGTTTGTACCACTTGATTTCATACGTTGTTACTACGATACTCTTCTATTTTATTATTCACATACATTATGTTTATATTGAGATTGATTTTTGGGTTATTTCAGTCATCATAGGATTGTTATATATATTTAAAATTATATTTTATCCAGATAGTGAGAACCTTAATAATAAGAAATAGCAAGCATTTAGTTTGCTTGGCATACTAAATTTGGTTGAATAAAAAAATATGTATGAAATAAAAGGAGTTTTTATATGGCGAATATAGAAGTATCCACAAAAAAACGGAACCTCATCGTAGCGGTAATGCTATTAAGTGCATTTATCGCTATTTTAAATCAAACTTTACTAAATACGGCTTTGCCACACATTATGAAAGAATTAAATACATCTGAAAATACTGCTCAATGGTTAGTAACAGGCTTTATGCTTGTTAATGGGACGATGATCCCTTTAACTGCTTATCTGATGGATCGAATTAAAACAAAACCATTATATTTAGTTTCAATGGGAATTTTCTTAGTTGGTTCAATTGTAGCTGCCATTGCACCTAGCTTTGGTGTCCTAATGTTTGCCAGAGTGATTCAAGCTATTGGTGCTGGAATTATTATGCCGCTCATGCAGTTCACATTGTTTACTTTATTTTCAAAAGAGAAACGTGGATTTGCAATGGGATTGGCTGGTTTGGTCATACAATTTGCTCCAGCAATAGGTCCTACGTTTTCTGGGTTAATTATTGATAATACAAGTTGGAGAGTGCCTTTCATTATAGTTGTAGGCATTGCGCTCGTAGGATATATATTTGGTGCTATCACGCTATCTAGTTATAACGAAATTAAAAAGACAGCGTTAGATAAAAGATCAGTTGTTTATTCAACGTTAGGATTCGGATTAATGCTTTATGCGTTCAGTAGTGCAGGTAATTTGGGGTTCACTAATCCAATTGTTGTAATCTCGGCCATTATTGGTATTCTAATAGTTATCACATTTATTAGAAGACAGTTAAGTATCACTAATCCTTTGTTAAACCTCAAAGTTTTTAAAAGCAAAATATTCACTTTCAGTACTATAACTTCAATGATTGTAATGATGTCAATGGTAGGTCCAGCCCTCTTAATTCCTTTATTTGTTCAAAATGGACTTGGGTTGAGTGCATTTATGTCTGGATTGGTCATTATGCCCGGAGCCATTTTAAACGGTATAATGTCTGTTTATACAGGTGAAATATATGATAAGTATGGGCCTAGACTTTTAATTTTAATTGGTTTCATTATTCTTATCGTAACAACGGCATCTTTAAGTTTCTTGAAATATGATTCATCATACACTATGTTAGTTGTTGTTTATGCTATAAGAATGTTTGCAGTTTCATTATTAATGATGCCTATCAATACTGCAGGTATAAATGCACTTAGAAATGAAGATATATCACATGGTACTGCCATCATGAACTTCGGTCGTGTTATGGCTGGCTCTCTAGGAACAGCTTTAATGGTAACTTTCATGAGTATTGGTGCAAAAATACTCAGCACTGGTTCTTCAGCAAGTTCGAACCATGAAATATTACAAAGACAGAGTGTTGCAGCTGGTGTAGATTTATCGTTTGCAATAGTTACTGGTCTTGTAATTATAGGCTTTATTTTCTCTTTATTTATCAAAGAGGAAAGACACTATAATAAAAATTCAACAAATACACGGGATATGTAAATCTGATATTGATAGAAGTTAGCCAACAAATAGTGAGCTAACTTCTTTTTTTATATATTTAAAAAATATATACTAATTTAGAAAGTCAATACATATTAATATTTGATATTATAAAGGTATAAAGAATACTAAGGGGGATTTTCATTGTTAACGGTAGATCAAGTGAAAGAAATAGTTGGAGCATTAAAAGATCCAATTATAGATGCACCACTTAAAGAGACAGACGGTATTGTAGAAGTAACTATTAAAGAAGAAATAGAGCATGTTAGTGTCAAAGTGGCAATGGCACAATTAGGCGGACAACCGCAATTAGATTTACAAATGGCAATAGTTAAAGCGCTTAAAGATAATGGTGCTAATACTGTTGGAATAAGATTTGAAGAATTACCTGCCGAAACGGTTGAGCAATATACTGGTAAGAAAGAAGAACAACCTAAGACCATTGAGGGACTTTTATCTAAAGACAATCCTGTAGAATTTATAGCGATTGCTTCAGGAAAAGGCGGTGTAGGTAAATCTACAGTAGCAGTAAATTTAGCAGTAGCCTTAGCCCGCGAAGGTAAACGTGTTGGTTTAGTTGATGCGGATATTTATGGTTTTAGTGTTCCAGATATGATGGGTATTGATGAGAAACCAGGAGTTCAAGGAAAAGAGATTATTCCAGTAGAACGTCATGGAGTGAAAGTTATATCAATGGCCTTTTTCGTAGAAGAGAATGCACCAGTAATATGGCGTGGACCTATGTTAGGGAAAATGTTAACCAATTTCTTTGTAGAAGTGAAATGGGGGGGACTTGATTACTTACTATTAGACTTACCTCCAGGAACAGGGGATGTAGCTTTAGATGTACATTCAATGCTACCAAGTAGTAAAGAGATAATTGTAACGACACCGCATCCTACTGCAGCATTTGTTGCTGCTAGAGCAGGGGCAATGGCAAAACATACCGAGCACTCTATTCTCGGTGTTATCGAAAATATGAGTTATTTTGAAAGTAAAGAAACAGGTAATAAAGAATATGTCTTTGGTAAAGGCGGAGGACGTAAACTAGCAGATGAATTAAATACTCAGTTATTAGGAGAACTACCATTAGAACAACCTACTTGGAATCCTAAAGATTTCTCTCCCTCTATTTATCAAGCAGATGATCGTTTAGGAGAAATCTACACATCTATCGCCCAAAAAGTGATAGCATCTACAATTAAAAAATAAAGATAGATTTAGTGTAAAATTGAGGTTCTATAATAAATTGGACTGATGACAAAATTCATCAGTCCAATTTTTATGTTTTTGAATAGAAAAAAGGCGCAATTACCTCTATAATTATTAGCTACCAAACAAAATAAAAAAGAAAGGTAATGCGCCTATGTGTAAGTCTATATTAAAAACATTAAGAATTAAAGATAAAAATATCAATTTTTCAGACGAAGTGATTGAGAAAAAATATAAAGGACGAATGAGCCTGTTTTATTATGCCGAGCTCACTTATCAACCTACATATTGTGAAAATTGTTTAGCTAAAAATGATAATTTCTCTATAGTAAAAAATGGTAAGAAAACCTCAACGATTACTTTGCTTAAAATTATGGAAATGCCCGCTTATTTAAATCTTCAAAAACAAAGATTTTATTGTAAAACATGCGATAGTCATTTTACTGCTAAATCTAATATTGTCGACGCTCATTGCTTTATTTCAAATAAAACAAAACTTGCAGTTTTAAATAAAGCACAAGAATGCCGCTCTCAAAAATCTATCGCTAAGTCATGCTTAATATCATCAATGACTGTGTCTAGAGTGATTAATCAAGCGGCAAGCGACGTAGGTCAGTCTTCTTTTGATGCTTTACCTGAACACTTAATGATGGACGAATTTAAAAGTGTTAAAAATGTAACTGGGAAAATGAGCTTTATTTATGCAGATGCTGTATCGCACCGCATCGTAGATGTGGTAGCGGATCGTAAGTTAAAATCGTTAAAAGATCATTTTTATCGCTATTCTTTGAAACTAAGACAAAAAGTCAAAACAGTAACGATTGATATGTATGAACCATATATGTCGCTAATCAAGCAATTATTTCCTAACGCGAAGATTATTATTGATCGTTTTCATATTGTTCAATCCTTAAATCGAGCGTTAAATATGTCTAGAGTTCATGTAATGAATTGTTATAGGGCCTCAAATAGACCGCTTTATAATAAATATAAAAGTTATTGGAAATTATTTCTTAAACCTTTTGAAACGCTAGAGGCATTTAATTATCGTAAAGTCCATTTATTTAAAGAGTGGAAAACTGAAAAAGGCATTGTAAATTACTTATTAGATGTAGATGAAGAATTATATAATACATATCACTACGTTCATGAGCTAAGACGATTTTTAAAAGAAAACCAAATAGAGAAATTTAATCATAAACTCTTTTCTATTCATCTTTCAGATGTGTGTCCTAAATTACGCCCAGTCATTAGAACTTTAAGACGATTAGCAACTTTCATTGAAAATACTATGACATATTCTAACCTGACCAACGGTCCGTTAGAAGGAATTAATAATAAAATCAAACTCATTAAAAGGGTATCTTTTGGTTATAGAAATTATGATAATTTACGTAATAGAATTATTATAACTTCGCGACTATTTGCCTCAACAACAAAAAAAGAGATTAAACAACCTAAGGTTGCTTAATCTCAATATTAGGACTCATCAGTCCGATTTGACATAGAGCCAAAATTGACGCATGGAATTTTGAATTTCATGCGTTTTTTCTATTGCAAAATATCTTGAATCTGATAGAATGTTTTCTTGTGAGTAACGCATCCATTTGAATAATAAATAATTTATAATTTAGTTCAAAAAAAGTGTTGACGTAATACTTATATCTTGATATTATATAAAAGTCGTCGAAAACGGAATGTTAATTCTTTATAAAGTTTGTTTCGATGGTGTAAAAGTTACCATTGCAAAACTAATTAAGATGACTTAAAATGATTAAAGTAATCAACAAAAGTTATTGACTTTGTTAAACAGAAGTTATATAATTAAGAAGTTAGTTTGAAAAATGAACATTGAAAACTGAATGACAATATGTCAACGTTAATTCCAAAAACAGTAACTTAATTGTTACAAACACTATTTAGTATTATGAGCTAATCAAACATCATAAATTTTTATGGAGAGTTTGATCCTGGCTCAGGATGAACGCTGGCGGCGTGCCTAATACATGCAAGTCGAGCGAACAGACAAGGAGCTTGCTCCTTTGACGTTAGCGGCGGACGGGTGAGTAACACGTGGGTAACCTACCTATAAGACTGGGATAACTTCGGGAAACCGGAGCTAATACCGGATAATATTTCGAACCGCATGGTTCGATAGTGAAAGATGGTTTTGCTATCACTTATAGATGGACCCGCGCCGTATTAGCTAGTTGGTAAGGTAACGGCTTACCAAGGCGACGATACGTAGCCGACCTGAGAGGGTGATCGGCCACACTGGAACTGAGACACGGTCCAGACTCCTACGGGAGGCAGCAGTAGGGAATCTTCCGCAATGGGCGAAAGCCTGACGGAGCAACGCCGCGTGAGTGATGAAGGTCTTCGGATCGTAAAACTCTGTTATTAGGGAAGAACATACGTGTAAGTAACTATGCACGTCTTGACGGTACCTAATCAGAAAGCCACGGCTAACTACGTGCCAGCAGCCGCGGTAATACGTAGGTGGCAAGCGTTATCCGGAATTATTGGGCGTAAAGCGCGCGTAGGCGGTTTTTTAAGTCTGATGTGAAAGCCCACGGCTCAACCGTGGAGGGTCATTGGAAACTGGAAAACTTGAGTGCAGAAGAGGAAAGTGGAATTCCATGTGTAGCGGTGAAATGCGCAGAGATATGGAGGAACACCAGTGGCGAAGGCGACTTTCTGGTCTGTAACTGACGCTGATGTGCGAAAGCGTGGGGATCAAACAGGATTAGATACCCTGGTAGTCCACGCCGTAAACGATGAGTGCTAAGTGTTAGGGGGTTTCCGCCCCTTAGTGCTGCAGCTAACGCATTAAGCACTCCGCCTGGGGAGTACGACCGCAAGGTTGAAACTCAAAGGAATTGACGGGGACCCGCACAAGCGGTGGAGCATGTGGTTTAATTCGAAGCAACGCGAAGAACCTTACCAAATCTTGACATCCTTTGACAACTCTAGAGATAGAGCCTTCCCCTTCGGGGGACAAAGTGACAGGTGGTGCATGGTTGTCGTCAGCTCGTGTCGTGAGATGTTGGGTTAAGTCCCGCAACGAGCGCAACCCTTAAGCTTAGTTGCCATCATTAAGTTGGGCACTCTAAGTTGACTGCCGGTGACAAACCGGAGGAAGGTGGGGATGACGTCAAATCATCATGCCCCTTATGATTTGGGCTACACACGTGCTACAATGGACAATACAAAGGGCAGCGAAACCGCGAGGTCAAGCAAATCCCATAAAGTTGTTCTCAGTTCGGATTGTAGTCTGCAACTCGACTACATGAAGCTGGAATCGCTAGTAATCGTAGATCAGCATGCTACGGTGAATACGTTCCCGGGTCTTGTACACACCGCCCGTCACACCACGAGAGTTTGTAACACCCGAAGCCGGTGGAGTAACCATTTGGAGCTAGCCGTCGAAGGTGGGACAAATGATTGGGGTGAAGTCGTAACAAGGTAGCCGTATCGGAAGGTGCGGCTGGATCACCTCCTTTCTAAGGATATATTCGGAACATCTCGTAGAGATGAGGAATAACGTGACATATTGTATTCAGTTTTGAATGTTTATTTTAAACATTCAACAACTAAATGAAAATTGCATTCAAAATTATATTTTGATATACTATTTTGATGTGATTGTTTGTTTGTTGATTGTACATTGAAAACTAGATAAGTAAGTAAAATAGATTTTACCAAGCAAAACCGAGTGAATAAGAGTTTTAAAAAAGCTTGAATTCATAAAATATAATCGCTAGTGTTCGAAAGAACACTCACAAGATTAATAACAGGTTTTCGACTTGAACTTTTAAAGAAATCGTTTTTAGATAATGAGTTGAGTTTATTTAAAGCGCAGTTTACTTTTGTAAATGAGCATTTAAATGAATGAAAACGAAGCAATATGAGAACGATTGACTAAAAGTTTGGTGGAAACATAGATTAAGTTATTAAGGGCGCACGGTGGATGCCTTGGCACTAGAAGCCGACGAAGGACGTTACTAACGACGATATGCTTTGGGTAGCTGTAAGTAAGCGTTGATCCAGAGATTTCCGAATGGGGGAACCCAGCACGAGTTATGTCGTGTTATCGACAAGTGAATTCATAGCTTGTCAGAAGGCAGACCCGGAGAACTGAAACATCTTAGTACCCGGAGGAAGAGAAAGAAAAATCGATTCCCTGAGTAGCGGCGAGCGAAACGGGAAGAGCCCAAACCAATAAGCTTGCTTATTGGGGTTGTAGGACACTCTATACGGAGTTACAAAGGAATATATTAGACGAATCATCTGGAAAGTTGAATCAAAGAAGGTAATAATCCTGTAGTTGAAAATATATTCTCTCTTGAGTGGATCCTGAGTACGACGGAGCACGTGAAATTCCGTCGGAATCTGGGAGGACCATCTCCTAAGGCTAAATACTCTCTAGTGACCGATAGTGAACCAGTACCGTGAGGGAAAGGTGAAAAGTACCCCGGAAGGGGAGTGAAAGAGAACTTGAAACCGTGTGCTTACAAGTAGTCAGAGCCCGTTAATGGGTGATGGCGTGCCTTTTGTAGAATGAACCGGCGAGTTACGATCTGATGCAAGGTTAAGCAGGAAATGTGGAGCCGTAGCGAAAGCGAGTCTGAATAGGGCGTTGAGTATTTGGTCGTAGACCCGAAACCAGGTGATCTACCCATGGTCAGGTTGAAGTTCAGGTAACACTGAATGGAGGACCGAACCGACTTACGTTGAAAAGTGAGCGGATGAACTGTGGGTAGCGGAGAAATTCCAATCGAACTTGGAGATAGCTGGTTCTCTCCGAAATAGCTTTAGGGCTAGCCTCAAGTGATGATTATTGGAGGTAGAGCACTGTTTGGACGAGGGGCCCCTCTCGGGTTACCGAATTCAGACAAACTCCGAATGCCAATTAATTTAACTTGGGAGTCAGAACATGGGTGATAAGGTCCGTGTTCGAAAGGGAAACAGCCCAGACCACCAGCTAAGGTCCCAAAATATATGTTAAGTGGAAAAGGATGTGGCGTTGCCCAGACAACTAGGATGTTGGCTTAGAAGCAGCCATCATTTAAAGAGTGCGTAATAGCTCACTAGTCGAGTGACACTGCGCCGAAAATGTACCGGGGCTAAACATATTACCGAAGCTGTGGATTGTCCGTAGGACAATGGTAGGAGAGCGTTCTAAGGGCGTTGAAGCATGATCGCAAGGACATGTGGAGCGCTTAGAAGTGAGAATGCCGGTGTGAGTAGCGAAAGACGGGTGAGAATCCCGTCCACCGATTGACTAAGGTTTCCAGAGGAAGGCTCGTCCGCTCTGGGTTAGTCGGGTCCTAAGCTGAGGCCGACAGGCGTAGGCGATGGATAACAGGTTGATATTCCTGTACCACCTAGCATCGTTTTAATCGATGGGGGGACGCAGTAGGATAGGCGAAGCGTACGATTGGATTGTACGTCTAAGCAGTGAGATTGAGTGTTAGGCAAATCCGGCACTCTTAAGATTGAGCTGTGATGGGGAGAGGAAATTGTTTCCTCGAGTCGTTGATTTCACACTGCCGAGAAAAGCCTCTAGATAGATAATAGGTGCCCGTACCGCAAACCGACACAGGTAGTCAAGATGAGAATTCTAAGGTGAGCGAGCGAACTCTCGTTAAGGAACTCGGCAAAATGACCCCGTAACTTCGGGAGAAGGGGTGCTCTTTAGGGTGCAAGCCCAGAAGAGCCGCAGTGAATAGGCCCAAGCGACTGTTTATCAAAAACACAGGTCTCTGCTAAACCGTAAGGTGATGTATAGGGGCTGACGCCTGCCCGGTGCTGGAAGGTTAAGAGGAGTGGTTAGCTTCTGCGAAGCTACGAATCGAAGCCCCAGTAAACGGCGGCCGTAACTATAACGGTCCTAAGGTAGCGAAATTCCTTGTCGGGTAAGTTCCGACCCGCACGAAAGGCGTAACGATTTGGGCACTGTCTCAACGAGAGACTCGGTGAAATCATAGTACCTGTGAAGATGCAGGTTACCCGCGACAGGACGGAAAGACCCCGTGGAGCTTTACTGTAGCCTGATATTGAAATTCGGCACAGCTTGTACAGGATAGGTAGGAGCCTTTGAAACGTGAGCGCTAGCTTACGTGGAGGCGCTGGTGGGATACTACCCTAGCTGTGTTGGCTTTCTAACCCGCACCACTTATCGTGGTGGGAGACAGTGTCAGGCGGGCAGTTTGACTGGGGCGGTCGCCTCCTAAAAGGTAACGGAGGCGCTCAAAGGTTCCCTCAGAATGGTTGGAAATCATTCATAGAGTGTAAAGGCATAAGGGAGCTTGACTGCGAGACCTACAAGTCGAGCAGGGTCGAAAGACGGACTTAGTGATCCGGTGGTTCCGCATGGAAGGGCCATCGCTCAACGGATAAAAGCTACCCCGGGGATAACAGGCTTATCTCCCCCAAGAGTTCACATCGACGGGGAGGTTTGGCACCTCGATGTCGGCTCATCGCATCCTGGGGCTGTAGTCGGTCCCAAGGGTTGGGCTGTTCGCCCATTAAAGCGGTACGCGAGCTGGGTTCAGAACGTCGTGAGACAGTTCGGTCCCTATCCGTCGTGGGCGTAGGAAATTTGAGAGGAGCTGTCCTTAGTACGAGAGGACCGGGATGGACATACCTCTGGTGTACCAGTTGTCGTGCCAACGGCATAGCTGGGTAGCTATGTATGGACGGGATAAGTGCTGAAAGCATCTAAGCATGAAGCCCCCCTCAAGATGAGATTTCCCAACTTCGGTTATAAGATCCCTCAAAGATGATGAGGTTAATAGGTTCGAGGTGGAAGCGTGGTGACACGTGGAGCTGACGAATACTAATCGATCGAAGACTTAATCAATTTATTTCAATGTTTTGCGAAGCAAAATCATTTACTTACTATTTAGTTTTGAATGTATAATCATTCTCTTGTCTGGTGACAATGGCAAGGAGGTCACACCTGTTCCCATGCCGAACACAGAAGTTAAGCTCCTTAGCGCCGATGGTAGTTGGATTTACGTTCCGCTAGAGTAGGACGTTGCCAGGCAAATTAAATTATTCCGCAGTAGCTCAGTGGTAGAGCTATCGGCTGTTAACCGATCGGTCGTAGGTTCGAATCCTACCTGCGGAGCCATGGCTCCTTGGTCAAGCGGTTAAGACACCGCCCTTTCACGGCGGTAACACGGGTTCGAGTCCCGTAGGAGTCACCATTATTGGAGAATTAGCTCAGCTGGGAGAGCATCTGCCTTACAAGCAGAGGGTCGGCGGTTCGAACCCGTCATTCTCCACCATTTGTATGTCGGAGGGGTAGCGAAGTGGCTAAACGCGGCGGACTGTAAATCCGCTCCTTCGGGTTCGGCAGTTCGAATCTGCCCCCCTCCACCATTCTAATGGGCTATAGCCAAGCGGTAAGGCAACGGACTTTGACTCCGTCACGCGCTGGTTCGAATCCAGCTAGCCCAGCCATTAGAGCCATTAGCTCAGTTGGTAGAGCATCTGACTTTTAATCAGAGGGTCAGAGGTTCGAATCCTCTATGGCTCACTTATTAGCACTCCTGTATAGGAGTGCTTTTTTTTATAAAATTAAATAAAAGTATTATAGAGTTTATCTATTTAAAGATTGATTATATTGGAAATAAACCATTAATCAATTGCTGATTAATTGATTAATCTACTTTTTTTATACAATTTATTTGTTCATATGACAGTTGTAATTATCATTGGTATAATTATTACTATGGAAAATATATTCGGAGGAGATGCTATGGATTTTTCCAACTTTTTTGATAATCTTAGTACATTAAAAATTGTAACGAGTGTGCTGGATTTACTTATAGTATGGTATGTCCTTTATCTTCTCATAACTGTATTTAAAGGAACCAAAGCAATTCAATTACTTAAAGGTATTCTTTTTATTGTAATTGGTCAACAAGTGAGTAAAATTCTAAATTTAACTGCTACATCTAAACTTTTTGATATTGTAATTCAATGGGGTGTTCTTGCGCTTATTGTTATTTTCCAACCCGAAATAAGAAGAGCATTGGAGCAGTTAGGTCGTGGAAGCTTATTTAAACGTTATACTAATACATACAGTCATGATGAAGAAAAGTTAATTGAAGCAGTATCAAAAGCTGTTCAATATATGGCTAAAAGACGTATTGGTGCTTTGATCGTTTTTGAAAAGGAAACGGGATTACAAGATTATATTGAAACGGGTATAGCGATGAATTCTGAAATATCTCAAGAATTATTAATTAATGTATTTATACCAAATACGCCACTACATGATGGTGCAATGATTGTTCAAAATTCTAAGATTGCTAGTGCAGCTAGTTACTTGCCCTTATCAGATAGTGCTAAAATTTCTAAAAGTCTAGGAACTAGACATAGAGCTGCAGTGGGTATCTCTGAAGTTTCAGATGCATTTACAATTGTTGTTTCAGAGGAAACAGGTTCAATATCTGTAACTTTTGATGGTAAATTACGTAGAGATATCTCAACTGAGGTATTTGAAGAATTATTAGCCGAACATTGGTTTGGCACACGCTTTCAAAAGAAAGGTGTGAAATAAGATGCTAGAGAGTAAATGGGGTCTCAGATTTATTGCTTTACTATTGGCAATCTTTTTCTATTTATCAGTTAATAATGTATTTGGAAATATTTTTAGTAATGATAATTTATCACAAAATTCATCTAAAACAATTGAAGATGTACCTGTTGAGATAATTTATAATTCCAAAGATTTACATGTAACTAAAGCTCCTGAGACTGTTAATGTAACTGTTTCAGGTCCACAATCTAAATTATTAAAAATCGAAAACACCGATGATATCAAAGTTGCAGTGGATTTATCCAACGCTAAAGCCGGAAAATACAAAGAAGACTATATCGTTAAAGGCTTAAGTAATGATATCAATTACAATGTTAAACCTAAGCAAGCTTATGTTACTTTGGAAAATAAAGAAACTAAAACGATGCATGTTCAAGCAGATATAGGGAAAGATGATATAGACCCAAACTATAAAGTGAAAGACAGTTCTGTTGAGCCTAATTCAGTCAAAGTAACTGGAGGACGAGAACAACTTAAGAAAATCGCATATTTAAAAGCTACTTATAAAGAAGCTAACAAATTAAGTCAAGATACTTCTGATGTAGCAGATGTCACTGCTTTTGATAAATCATTAAATAAATTAGATGTTAATATACAGCCTAATCAAGTCAAATTAAATGTTAAACTTCAAGAATATAGCAAGAAGGTTAAAGTTAAAATTAATAAAAAAGGCCGTTTACCTGATGGTGCTAGCTTGGATGATATAACACTAGATGAGAATGAGATAGAGATTTATGGTAACAGAGATGATTTACAAGATATTAATGAGATAGAGGCAAATGTTGATTTGAATAATATAACTGAATCTACAGATCAGAATGTTCAATTAAAATTACCAGACAAAGTAAAAAAGTCTGATCCAGATGAAATAACAGCACATATTAGCTTAAAATAACAAAATTAAAAAGGAGTATTAATGATGGGAAAATATTTTGGTACTGATGGATTAAGAGGAATAGCCAATAAAGAGTTAACACCTGAATTAGCATTTAAGTTAGGGCGTTATGGCGGTTATGTATTAGCACATAATGAAGGTGCTGACAGACCAAAAGTTTTAGTTGGTAGAGATACACGTGTGTCAGGTGAAATGCTTGAATCTGCTTTGATTGCAGGATTAGCTTCAATTGGAGCTGAAGTTATGAGATTGGGTGTAATATCTACACCTGGAGTAGCTTACCTTACTAGAGAAATGGGAGCTGAATTAGGAGTAATGATTTCAGCTTCGCACAATCCAGTGGCTGATAATGGAATTAAGTTCTTCGGTGCAGATGGTTTTAAATTATCTGATGCTCAAGAGGAGGAAATTGAAACATTATTAGATCAAGATAATCCTGATTTACCAAGACCGGTAGGAACAGATATTGTACATTTTTCTGATTACTTCGAAGGTGCTCAGAAATATTTAAGCTACTTAAAATCAACTATTGATGTTAATTTAGAAGGATTAAAAATCACACTTGATGGTGCGAATGGTTCTACATCAGCACTAGCACCTTTCTTATTTGGAGATTTAGAAGCTGATACTGAAACAATTGGCTGCAGCCCAGATGGTTATAATATTAATGATAATTGTGGGTCAACTCATCCTGAATTATTAGCTGAAAAGGTTCTTGAAACTGAAAGCGACTTTGGTTTAGCATTTGATGGCGATGGTGACCGATTAATTGCTGTTGATGAAAAAGGTAATATTATTGATGGTGACCAAATCATGTTTGTTATTGGTCAAGAAATGCATAAAAACCAAGAATTAAACAACGATATGATTGTTTCTACTGTTATGAGTAATTTAGGCTTCTATAAAGCTTTAGAAAACGAAGGTATCAAATCTAATAAAACAAAAGTTGGAGATAGATACGTAGTAGAAGAAATGAGAAAAGGTAACTACAACCTTGGTGGTGAGCAATCTGGACATATTGTTATGATGGATTACAATACTACAGGAGATGGCTTATTAACTGGTGTTCAATTAGCTGCTGTTATTAAAATGAGTGGTAAACCTTTAAGTGAGTTAGCTGCTCAAATGAAAAAATATCCGCAATCTCTAATTAACGTTAAAGTTACAGATAAGCATCATGTAGAAGATAATGAAGATGTTAAAAAAGTGATGGATGAAGTAGAGACTGAAATGAATGGTGAAGGCAGAATTTTAGTTAGACCTTCAGGTACAGAACCATTAGTTCGTGTAATGGTCGAGGCTTCAACTGATGAAGATGCGCAACGTTTTGCACAGCGAATTGCTGATGAAGTTCAATCTAAAATGGGCTTAGAGTAACCAATTTAATAAAACAATTTTCGTTTTCCTTCAAAGTTTACATTTAATGTGTAGCTTTGGAGTTTTTTTAATATTAATTAGCGGCTTTCATTAAAGCGCTTTCATTTAATTGGTTGCAATATTGTTTGGTAATAATTTAATAATTAGAAACAATTATTATGTATTTTAGAAGATTACAAAAGATATTTATTTTAAATTTTTACTAAAAAGGTCGGAAATTGTTTGCATTCATTTATCTGAAAAGTGTAAAATAAATAATATTGGAAGGAGGATAGTTCTAAATAAATTATAAAGCGCCAGGGCAAAATATAAGTGTACCTATAATCAAAAGTTAAATATGAGAGCTTTTGTAGGGCAATTTATTTCTTTGCAGACGAGGAGAATAGTCATCGAAAATATCGGCGGATGCTATTCCGGATGAGGCTCATTCGTTAGCTTATTATTTAAAACATTTAGGTAACTAAATGCACAAAAATAATAAGAATGCCTAAAATTTATAAAATCTTAGAAATATAATATGGCTTTAATGGGTAAATATAATAAAGATAAAACATTAATAATTAATAGGATTGTTAATAAAATTACTAATGTTTAAAAACACTTTACCTTTTTAAATTTTATATAACAGATAAAATTTTCAAGCTATATTTAACGGAGGAAAAATTTATGTGCGGAATTGTAGGATATATTGGATATGATAATGCAAAAGAATTGTTATTATCAGGATTAGAAAAATTAGAATATAGAGGATATGACTCAGCTGGTATTGCAGTTGCAAACGATAATGGTACAACTGTTTTTAAAGAAAAAGGTCGTATTGCAGAATTAAGAAAAGTTGCTGACAACAATGACACTGATGGTCACGTTGGTATCGGTCACACACGTTGGGCTACACACGGTGTACCAAGTACAGTGAATTCACATCCTCATCAATCTAATAATGAACGTTTTACATTAGTTCATAATGGTGTAATTGAAAATTATGAAGAATTAAAAAGTGAATATTTATCAGATGTAACATTCCAATCTGAGACAGATACAGAAGTTATTGTTCAATTAGTTGAACATTTCTCGAACAAAGGTTTAGAAACTGAAGAAGCTTTCTCTAAAGTTGTTTCTTTATTACACGGTTCATATGCATTAGGCTTACTTGATAATCAAGATAGCGACACAATCTATGTAGCTAAAAACAAATCACCTTTATTAGTTGGAGTTGGAGAAGGGTTCAATGTCATTGCGTCTGACGCATTAGCTATGATTAAAGTAACAAACGAATATAAAGAAATTCATGATCATGAAATTGTTATTGTTAAAAAAGACAGTGTAACTATTAAAGACCTTGATGGCAATGTACAAGATCGAGACACTTATACTGCTCAAATTGATGCTTCAGATGCTGAAAAAGGTATCTATGATCACTACATGCTTAAAGAAATTAATGAACAACCAGCAGTTATGCGTCGTATTATTCAAGAGTATGAAGATGAAAAAGGCGACCTAAAAATTGATCCTGAAATTGTTAAAGATGTTGCAGCTGCAGATCGTATATATATCATCGCAGCAGGAACAAGTTATCATGCAGGTTTAGTTGGTAAAGAATACTTAGAAAAATGGGCTGGTGTACCTACTGAAGTACATGTAGCTTCTGAATTTGTTTATAACATGCCACTATTATCTGAAAAGCCATTATTCATCTATATTTCTCAATCAGGTGAAACTGCTGATAGCCGTGCAGTGTTAGTTGAAACTAACAAATTAGGTTACAAATCATTAACAGTTACAAATGTGGCTGGTTCAACATTATCACGTGAAGCAGATCATACATTGTTATTACATGCTGGTCCTGAAATTGCAGTTGCTTCAACAAAAGCATATACAGCTCAAATTGCTGTTTTATCAATCTTATCTCAAGTTGTAGCTAAAGCACACGGTCGAGATAATGATATTGATTTATTGAGAGAATTAGCTAAAGTAACAACTGCAATTGAAACAATTGTAGATGATACTCCAGTAATGGAACAAATTGCTAAGGATTTCTTAGAAACAACGCGTAATGCATTCTTCATTGGTCGTACAATGGACTATAATGTAAGTCTTGAAGGTTCATTAAAATTAAAAGAAATTTCATATATTCAAGCTGAAGGATTCGCTGGTGGAGAACTTAAACACGGTACAATTGCATTAATTGAAGACGGCACACCTGTAATCGCATTATCTACACAAGAAAAGGTTAACTTATCTATTCGTGGTAATGTCAAAGAGGTAGTAGCACGTGGAGCAAAACCATGTATTATCTCTATGGAAGGTTTAGAAAAAGAGGGAGATACTTATGTAATTCCACATGTACATGAGTTATTAACTCCGCTTGTATCTGTAGTTACATTACAATTAATTGCTTACTATGCAGCGCTACACAGAGGATTAGACGTAGATAAACCTCGTAACTTAGCTAAATCAGTTACAGTTGAATAGTTTGTCTAAATTTTTAGACGGGGTAAAATTTAATAAGGTTAGATAACATTGAAATTGAAGTGGCTAACTTAAATGTGAAAGCGTTAATAACAAGCTTTTCTCTAATATAGTTACCCTAGTGGGAGCAAGATATTAAATTCATTAAGAATTTGATCTTGCTCCTTTTTTATTTGTAATACTAACTTATAAAATATACAATCTGTTATTTTGAAAATTTATCTGAATTATCTTACAATTATTGTATTGTGAGGTGATACTATGCTAATTTCAATGAATAAAGTACATCGATATAGAAGAGGTAAGCATATATTAAATGGTATTGATTGGAATATTAAAAAAGGGGATAAATGGGTATTATATGGTTTAAATGGTGCTGGAAAAACAACTTTATTAAATATTCTGAACGCTTATGATTCAATTACAAGTGGCAACATAGTCCTTTTTGGTATGACACCTGGAATGGTTGGATATTCAGCAGATAATGTGAGACAACATATAGGTTTCATTTCAAACAAGCTCACTAATCAATTTCAAGATGGCGAGCATGTAATAGGTGTAGTATTAAGTGGCTATTTTAAATCTATTGGCCTATACAAAACATTCAATCATCAACAATTGATAGAGGCGCAGAAGCTATTAAAATTAGTTGGTATGGCAGAATTTGAGAATGAATACCTCGGTTATTTATCAACTGGACAACAACAAAGGGTTATGATTGCACGTGCGCTTATAAGTAATCCAGAATTATTGATTTTAGATGAGCCAGCTTCGGGCTTAGATTTTTTAGCGCGTGAAACACTATTGGAAGTATTAGAAACTTTATCACATGAGCGACCTGAAATTACTATCATTTATGTGACACACCTCATTGAAGAAATCATACCAATATTTGATAAAATTTTTATTTTAAGTAAAGGCGTGAATTTCGCACAAGGAAATATTGATGATGTTTTAACTAATAAGACGATGTCATCTCTTTTCAATAGAAATGTAGAAGTTATGAATTATAAAAATCGATTTTCTTTACACCTGATAGGGTAATCTCGTTGCACAATTCATCAAATAATGCCACAATTTTAAGAAAGACACGTAAAGGAGAAGGCTACATGACATTGAATAATATCAAAGCGATTTTTCTAGATATGGATGGAACAATTTTACATGAGGATAATAAAGCTTCAATTAAAACAAAATCAGTTATTGATGAATTACGAGAAAAGAGATATAAGATATTTTTAGCAACTGGTCGCTCATATACAGAGATTGATCAACTTGTACCTCCTCAATTTGAAGTTGATGGAATCATCAGTTCTAATGGTACGAGTGGAGAAGTAAACGATGATAATCTTTTCATGCATAGTTTATCGAGTGAAAGTGTTAAACGAATCGTATCTTTAGCACAACAGCAAGAAATATATTATGAAGTTTTCCCATTTAATGGATCAAGAATTGCGCTAAATGAAGATAAAGCATGGATGCAAGAGATGATTAAAGGTGATACGCCTCCAAATCGTGTAAGCGAAAGTGAATGGAAATCAAGATTAGATGCAATGTCTGGTAAGATTGATTGGAAAGAGGACATACCTGAAGATGACTATGCTAAAATATATTTATTTACGCCAAACTTAGAAAAAATAACAACTTTTAGAGATGAACTTATTCAAAATCAAGTGCTTTTAAACATTAGTGTTTCTAATTCATCAAGATTTAACGCTGAAACTATGGCATATCATACCGATAAAGGAACGGGTATTAAAGAAATGATAGAACACTTTAATATTAAACAAGAAGACACGCTTGTAATAGGGGATAGTGATAATGATAGAGCTATGTTTGCATTTGGTGGTTATAGCGTCGCAATGAAAAATGCACGACAAGAAATACAGGAAATTACTAATGAAGTGACACAATTCACTAATGAAGAAGATGGTGCTGCATTATTCTTAGAAAGCAAATTCCTAAAATAAAATTGTTGAACATAAAAGGTGGAACCCTTATTTAATTGGGTTCCACCTTATTTGTGTTATTTATCTTTATTGAAATTATGACTTACTTCATCTTTGGCATTCTCAGATTTTTGTTTAACATTGTTTGTAACATTATTTGAATGTCCTTCAACATTGTTTTTAGAAGGTTGATGAGAATTGTCAATTTTTTGTTGATTACTCAATGTTTCATTTTTATTAGTTACGCTTTTATCTTTATTTTTGTGCTTTTTCTTCTTCTCTTTAGTAGTTTTATTTAATTTTTCACCACGTTTTAAGAAGTACTGAACTGCACCCATTATAAGAACAAAATAAAGGATTAAACGTAATACAACAATAATTACTTGTGCTACATACAGAATGACTGTAGCAACTTTTTGAGACATGTTTCCAGTTGTTACAGAAAGAATTGTACCAAGTGGTTGAGTAATGATAATAATAATTAAATTGATTAAAAGAACAGCTATAAAGAATTTAAACCAAGTTTTATGGCCATTTCTAATACCTCTAAAGCCATCTTTAAAGTGAGACATGGCACTATAGTTAGATTCTCTTACTAATGAAACAGTATAATTAATCATTAAAATGAAAAAAAACCATGATACGATTGATGTAATTAATCCAATAATAATTAAAATAATGATTTGAATTGTTAGTAAAATGGCAATTGCATTATCAGATGAACTTACAGCTGACTGTAATGATGTAAATAAAGGTGTTAATGCTAAATTAAATAAATAATTTAATGCCATTATGATTAAGTACATCACTATAAATAAGCCAATTGAGATTAATGATAAAATTAAACTCTTACCATATTTACCTTTTTTGAATGCAACAAATAAGTCATTGAAATGAACATCTTCTCTTGAAATTGCTTTTGCAATAACATTAATTGCACCTGCTAGTAATTGATAACCTGCAAATATAAAGAATAATAATCCCAATAATAAAGCCAGGATCATAATAATTAAATACGGACCCGATGATTGTTGTAATTGCGCTGCTAGCTGCATTTGCATGAAATATTGCATAAAGAAAGTTCTAGCAACAGCAAAAACCGCAAATACTACAATGAAACTAACGATACTAAACAAAATCGTCTTAAGAATTTGCGGTTTAGCATTTTTTAATGCCAAACTATGATATTTGAACAAATATAAGCACTCCTTTACTTTAATATAAATACAATATCAAAATTTATACTTTTTTTAAAATAATATCTAACATATTTGAAGATTAAGTGTTAAAATATGCTAATGATTAAATTTTGAAAGGAGATATCATCATGAAATTCGCGATTATTACAGATGTGCATGGTAATTTCGATGCATTACAAACTGTCTTAGATGATATTGATAATAGAGAAGACATCGATAAAATTTACAATCTCGGGGACAATATCGGAATTGGTCATGAAACAAATAAAGTACTCGATACAATATTTGATCGTGATGATATGGAAATTATAGCTGGTAATCATGATGAAGCGGTTATGTCATTAGTAAATAGCACGCCTTATCCTGAAGATTTGAAGGATAAATTTTATGAGCATCATCAATGGATAGAGAGTCATATGGATGAAGATTACTATGACCAGCTTAATTTATTACCTAGATATATCGAAAAAACTATTTGTGGAAAAAAATTACTATTCATTCATTATGAAATTGAGAATCAAAAATTGGAGACTGGTATTGAAGGACAGCCGTTTAGTCCAATTACTGAAAATAGTAAAGAAAATATTATTGAATTATTTAAAGATAAAGATGCTGATTTGATTGCATTTGGCCATAATCATCAAATGCATTTATATGATGATAATAAAACAATTTATTTTAATCCTGGCGCAGTAGGTTTAAACAATGGAGCCAATGCCGTGTACGGTATTGTAACGATTAATGATAACGAGTTTTCAATCGAAAGAATTAAGCTACCTTATGATAATGAAGAATATTTACAAGGGTTCGATGAAAAACAAGTGCCAGCGAAGCAACTCATTTTTGAACATTTTTTATAAGTTGTAAAAAATAGGGGTTAGACAGAATTCAATTCGAATTCAACGTCTAACCCCTGATTAATTTTTAATAGGTTATACTAATGTGAGTGTTGATGCATAAATCCAGAACATAAAATTGATTCGTCATGTTGATGTTTTGGTGTTTCTAATTGAATCGTCATATGTTGTATATTAAGATGTGCTAATTCATGTTCTATTTGTTTAAGTAATTGCTCACAAGCCTCTATCGTAAGTGATTTATCTACAACTGCATGACAACTTAATGCATTCATATCATTAGAAATAGTCCAAACATGATAATCATGAACATTTTGTATTTCCTCATGACCCATTATTGTATAGATGACTTGTTCTAAATCTATGTCAGAGGGCGTTCCTTCCATTAAAATATTAATAGATGATTTCGTAATTCCGTATGCACTTTTCAAAATTAGCAGTGAAACCACTATACTCGCAATTGGATCTGCAATTGTAAAATTAAATGTCCATATGAGTATTGAGGCAATAATTGCACCAACAGATCCTAATAAATCTCCTAGTACGTGTATAAACGCACCACGCATATTTAAATTGTGATTGGTATCTCCGCCTTTAAACATAATAAGTGCTACTACGATATTAACTATTAAGCCTATTAAACTAATAATAAACATTTCTGTTGATTGAACTTCGGGTGGTGCAAAAAATCTTTTAATTGCTTCAACGATAATAACTATACTAATAACAAATAAAGTGACGCCATTAAACAATGCAGCTAAAACTTCGAAACGTTTATAACCAAATGTTTTACTAGATGTGGCATTCTTTTCAGCATAAATAAATGCAACAAGGGCAACACCTAGAGAAACTGTGTCGCTGAACATATGTAGTCCATCAGATAATAATGCTAAACTATTAGCAATAAAGCCACCTACAATTTCTATCACCATGAAAAGCCCAATAATAATAAAGGAAATGGCTAAAATTTTTTTATTATTAGTGTGTACATGTGAATGGTTGTGTGAATGTGTATGAGAATGATTAGTCATTTGAAACTTCACCTCTTAGATGTTTCGTATGATGAATGGCTTGTTTCAATAGGGTTGAAACATGTTGATCATCAATCGAATAGATTTTTGATTGACCTTGTCTTAAGGATTTAACAAGTCTAGCTTGTTTAAGAATTTTAAGTTGATGAGAAACATTAGACTGGCTCAAGTTTAGCGTATGTGTAATATGACCAACGCTAGATTCCTCTTGCTCTAACAATAATAGAATTCTTAATCTATTTGTATCACTTAGTGCTTTAAAAATTTCAGTAGTCTGTAATAAGGTAGCATCTTCGTTCCAATTGCTTAAAGATACATTCAAATAAATCACCTCTTAAATATATGAATATATGTTCATATATTAATTTAATATACATGATTGACTATGTCAAAAATGACTTACGTTTTAATTTTTATTTAAGTGGTAAATTGATGGAAGTAGTAATATTAAGGAGGACGATTTGAATGAGTTTATTAGTTATAGGTGCTAACGGTGGAGTAGGTTCTAAATTAGTAAAGCAACTTAAAGAAGATCAGGTAGATTTTACAGCTGGTGTACGTAAAAACGAACAAATTGAAACATTAAAGCAAGATAATATTGAAGCAACTTTAGTTGATGTAGAAAAAGATAGTATTGAAGACTTAACTGAAACATTTAACGGTTATGATAAAGTTTTATTTACTGTGGGTTCTGGTGGCAGTACAGGTGCTGACAAAACGATTATTGTAGATTTAGATGGTGCCATTAAGACAATTGAAGCTAGTAAACAAGCCAATGTTAAACATTATATTATGGTGTCAACGTATGATGCTCGTCGTGAAGCATTTGATCCAAGCGGTGATTTAAAACCATATACAATTGCTAAGCACTATGCTGATGAACACTTAAAAAATTCTGGATTAAATTATACGATTGTTCATCCAGGTGCGTTAGAAGATAAAGAAGGAACTTCTAAAATAGAGACTGATTTATACTTTGATGGAAAAGGTTCTATACCTAGAGAAGATGTGGCATCTGTGTTAAAAGAGGTTGCTTTATCTGAGAATAAATTCATTAATAAAGAATTCCAAGTTATTACAGGTAATCAAACAATAAGCGAAGCATTGTCTTCATTTGAATAAATGAGTTGTTTAAAGATAATCATTGAGTTAAAAAATGCTTTCATTAAACTTTAACTAATAGTAATTATTTCAGTTGTGGTGGGATAATGAATTCTAATTGAATTCTATCCCACTTCTTTATGTGTTTTATCATTTAAATAATTTCTATTAAAATAGAGATAAAGTTGATATAATAAAGATACGAATGGTAACACATGTGATGTTGAATAATTATTTTGAATATAATTACACTTTTACATAATTAACGTTTAAGTTTTATACATATAAATCAGATATTATCATTTACTTTAGAAATAGAGAATATAGCCTTAAATGGTTTTAGGGGGTGCAACTATGCCATTATTTTTAAAGCCTATTTTTTTCGAGAAAATTTGGGGCGGTAATAAATTAACTCAATTCAATTATGATATACCTAGTGAATCCACAGGAGAATGTTGGGGGATTTCTGCACACCCAAATGGAAAGAGTATGATCCTTAACGGGCCTTATGCTGGACAAACATTAGACCAAGTTTGGACGCAACATAGAGAATTGTTCGGTGATTTTCCAAGCAAAGATTTTCCGTTATTGTGCAAAATAGTTGATGCGAATGAGCCGCTATCGATTCATGTTCACCCAGATGATTCTTATGCTTATGAATTTGAAAATGGGCAATATGGCAAATCAGAATGTTGGTATATTATTGATGCAGAAGAAGATGCTGAAGTTTTAATTGGTACTACGGTTAACTCTAAAGAAGAACTGGAAAATCAGATTAACCAAGATAATTTATTGGAATCTTTAAAAAGAGTTAAAGTACAACCTGGGGAATTTTATTTTATTCCTGCTGGTACTATACATTCAATCGGTTCAGGTATAACTGTATATGAAACAATGCAATCTTCAGATATTACATATAGATTATATGATTATAATAGACAACGTGAAAATAGTTCTTCATTAGATGTTGATAAAGCATTAGATGTTATTCAATATTCTCAAGAACTACCTAGTATCGTTCCTGAAAATGAAATTATTGAAAATCATAAATGTAGTCACATTGTGTCTAATGATTTCTTTACAATGGTTAAATGGGAAGTTAGTGGGACATTAAATTATATGAAACCTAGAGAATTTTGTCTTGTTTCAGTTTTAAATGGTGATGGACAAATTATTATTGATGGAGAAATCTTCAAGATTCAAAAAGGTTCCAATTTTGTGCTGACTTCAGAAGACTTAGATAGTGTCTTTGAAGGAGACTTTACACTAATCATTAGTTATATTTGATTTTTATTGTTCGTGTTATAAATGATTCATTGTATTAAAGAGGAGTGTGAATATTGAAACAGTTTTTATATATCTCTTTAGTATGTGGTGTGATAGCTGGGGCAGGTGTCTTTTTCAATATGCCACAATATCCTTCACTTGTTATTCCTAGAGTTGTTGCTATATTAGGTATTATAAGTGCAATTATTACCATTAAAGATAAAGATTTAAGTGGATTACTAAAACTTGGTGGCATCATGATCAATCTAATGCCATTATTAGGTAGTTTACTAGCACCTCATTAAATTAATGCATAGGGGAATATTTAGAATTATTAATAATGGATTCTGAATGTTCCCCTTTTTAGCAACTTATTAAATTGAGATAAAATACTAAAAAAATTAAACATAAATAACGACGATATGTTAAGATTTATAGCATAACTTACTAAACATAGCATTTAATTAAAATACAATGAAATCAATTAAAATACATAATAACTTTCGAGAATTAATTTAAAGGAGACCCACAATGGAAGAAGAAGTAAATTACTTTTGGCTTAACTGTGGCTATACTAGATGGAATCACAATGAACCGTTAGTAGGTCAAACAACATTATTTGAATCTGGAGCTCAATTCAACCCTACTCAAGGTTTTAGAGCCTTCAAAAAGGCTAAGACAGGGGATCAAGTTATATTTTATCAAGTCCAAACAGATACTGGATTACTTGGTATTGGAGAAATTATTAGTGTTCAAACAGGTGCTCAAAATAAAATTAGAGTTGAATTTAAATTTAATGAACTATTAAAACCACTTACTACTGATTATTTAAAACGTAGTGAAACGCTTGATTTTCGCATGAATAATATGCGTGAAACATTAATTAATCAATTAACTAAAGAAGAGTATGATTTAATTGTTTCTCTAGGTAAAGGTGAAGAGAAACTTCCACGTTATTTCTTCCTTTCTGAAACTGAGTCATTTGAATCAGGAGAATATTATACTATTTATACTCATACGTATAACGGCATTAAACGTAATGGATATCATTTTTACAATCAGTTAGAAATAGGAGATAATCTTATCTTCTATAATAAATATGAAGATCAGTCAGTGGTAGGTATTGGAGAAGTTTCTCGACATATTCATGAGAAACCACCTATTCCTGGGAGAACAAATAGTACTGCCATTGAAATATATTATGATAAGCATATTACTCCAGTGACATTAGGTGCATTAAATAAACATCCTAAATTAAAAAATCTTTATTTTTTACAAGAAAATGCGAAACAGGCCATCGCAAGCATGAGTCAAACTCAATACGATGCTATTATTGAAATGAGTAATAATGATGGTGTGAAAACACCTTTTGAAACAATTAAAAAAACTGAAATTGATTCAGCAAGTCATGATGATTCAATAAAACCTTTTATATTGTTGGTTGTAGAACAACGAGAAGAAGGATTGAAAGCGGCAAATAATTTATTACAAAAGACAAATGCAAATCCTGTAATAACTAGTGGACATCCGGATTTTACAGAGGACATGTTATATGGTAAATATTTACCAAATGAAACTGGTGCCTTATACTATCGCGAAGGTTTTATCACTCAATTAATGCCTAAAAATGATAAAAGTTATTTAGTCATTGATAATTTTAATAGAATTGATCCTGACATTTTCCAAACATACATCAATGTGTTAGAAGGATATGAAGTAACTTTACCTAGATATAATAAAGAGGGACAAATGGTAAAATGGTCAAGAGAAAAAGATTCATTCTATCATTTTAATCCGAACTGGCATATTATTGGTGTAACTTACGACCGTCTAGAAGATATAAAACGCAAATATTCAAATCAATTTCTTAAATATACAAGAATTGTAAAAGTAAATCATGAATAACTTTAGATAACTAAACCTGAGACGTTTTACTATGTCTCAGGTTTTTAATTTTATTATTATGGCTTTAATATTTTATATCAAATTTAAAACATTCATAGTTAAAGGCATGCTATGCTATGGACATTTTTAGTGTTTAATGTAAGGCATAGCATGGAATATTAATAATAAGACTTAGAGGAAGGTGAAAGAAATGCCTATTATTTATTACGATGGTAATTGTGTTTATTGTTATAACTATTGCATTTGGTTAATACAGAATGGACTTCCTAAGAGTTATGAATTCGCAACTTTAAAAGGGGAAGCAGGGCAACACTTATTTGAACAACATCCAGAAGCATTAAATAAAAACAGCGTGATTTTACAACGTGGTCAACATTTAGAGTTTAAATCCAATGCGATTGCTAGTCTTATCATGACTACAACGAAATACAAGTGGTTAGGATTGTTAATTAAAGTTATTCCACGTCAAATAAGAGATCTAGCGTATAATTTATTTGCAAATAATCGAAATAGGATGTGGAAGACGCATTGGCATAATCCAAATGAATATGAAAAATCCTTTTTCATAGATGATAAACGCATCTAATTGATAAAATGTTATCATAATTGATAATGAGTGGTTTGTTAGTAAATATATATATTATTTTAGTTGCTGATGCAAATTACTTTTCAAATACTGTTATATAAGTTTTAATAGTTAATAAGAAAAGGTAGTTATAAAAATTAGTGATAAAAAAGTTAAACATAACTATTTACAGATTATAATCATTATAATATAATAATAATTGTAATAAAGAGAAAACAATTTAGAAGTACAAGGAGAGAATATAATGAGTCAACAAGATGTAGTAAAAGAATTAAATCAACAAGTTGCAAACTGGACAGTAGCATATACTAAATTGCACAATTTCCATTGGTATGTTAAAGGACCTAATTTCTTCTCATTACATGAGAAGTTCGAAGAGTTATACAATGAAGCTAGTCAATATGTAGATGACTTAGCAGAACGTATTTTAGCAATTGGTGGAAATCCAGTAGGTACATTGAAAGAAAGTCTTGAAATTTCTATCGTTGATGAAGCGGGTAAAAATTACTCAGCTGAACAAATGGTTGAAGCCTTCTCTAATGATTTAACTCATATCTCAGAGCAATTAGTTAAATCTATAGAAGTAGCTGGAGAAGCTGGCGATGATGTTTCAGAAGATATGTTCATCGGTATGAAAAATTCTGTTGATAAACACAATTGGATGTTCAAATCATATTTAGTTTAATTAATATATAAAAAGGTGCTTGAGATTTCATTATCGTCTCAAGCACCTTTTATTATCTATTAGAATTTGATATTACTCGGCGATTTCCAATGCTATTTCCATCATTTGAGTAAATGAATTTTGTCTTTCTTCAGCTGTAGTTGCTTCGTCTCTTAGAATATGGTCACTAACTGTAAAAATACCTAACGCTTTTTTACCAGCATTAATTGCATTCAAGTATAAACCTGCTGATTCCATTTCTATACCCAATATACCCATTTTTTGCCAATTATCATTGAATGTTTTATCAGCATTGTAGAATGTATCTGAAGATAAAACATTACCTACATGGCTTACTGCTCCTATTTCATCTGCTACATTTTTAGCTTTAGTGATGAGTTCATAGTCAGCTATTGGAGCAAAGTGACCAGGTATATTAAATTGATCAACATAATTAGAATTTGTAGATGCTGCTTGAGCAATAATGACATCATATAAATTTACATTCTCTTGTAATGCGCCACATGAACCTACGCGAATAATAGTATCAACATCAAAGAAATTATATAACTCATAAGAATAAATACCGATACTTGGTATTCCCATCCCTGATCCCATTACAGAAACTTCTTTTCCTTTATATGTACCTGTGTAACCAAACATATTTCTAACTTCATTAAATTGTTCAACATTTTCTAAAAAGTTATCAGCAATATATTTTGCACGTAATGGATCGCCAGGCATTAAAACAGTCTTTGCGATTTTTGTTCCGTTAGGTTGAATATGAGGTGTGCCATTTGTCATTAATATCTTCTCCTTATCATGATTGTTAAGATTAAGATAACATTTGTTTAACTTTTTTGCGAATTTTTGTACTATAGAAATGAGAGGACTATATTAATTTAAATAGTTAATATTCCAATTAGATGGAATATCATTTAAATTTAACAACATATTGGAGGAAACTACTATGAATTATGCTAAATTTATTGATCACACATTATTGAAACCTGAATCTACACGTCAACAAATCGATCAAATTATTGATGAAGCCAAAGAGTATAACTTTAAATCTATTTGTGTAAATCCTACACATGTAAAATATGCAGCAGAACGATTAAATGATTCTGATGTATTGGTTTGTACCGTTATAGGTTTCCCACTTGGTGCTACTACAACTGCTACTAAAATCTTTGAAACTGAAGATGCCATAAAAAATGGCGCAACTGAACTTGATATGGTTATCAATATCGGCGCACTTAAAGATGGAAGATTTGAAGATGTTCAAAAAGACATTGAGGGCGTAGTTGGAGCAGCAAATGGAAAAACAGTAAAAGTGATTATTGAAACTGTGCTTTTATCAGATGAAGAAAAAGTTAAAGCAAGTGAATTAGCGAAAGCAGCTGGTGCTGATTTCGTTAAAACATCAACTGGTTTTGCTGGGGGAGGCGCTACACCTGAAGATGTGAAATTAATGAAAGATACAGTGGGAGACGAATTAGAGGTTAAAGCATCAGGTGGCGTTCGCAGTTTGGAAGATTTCAACAAAATGATTGATGCAGGTGCTACGCGTATAGGTGCGAGTGCAGGTGTTCAAATTATTCAAGGCTTAGAGTCAGATTCTGATTATTAATAATGCAATTAACGTAACAGCACACAGATACAACAGCTTATTTTGAGAGGGGTTCAGAATTATGAGAATGGTAGATATTATTGAAAAAAAACGCGATGGTAAATCATTATCAAAAGAAGAAATTGAATTCTTTATCAAAGGTTACACGAATGGGGATATTCCAGATTATCAGGCATCGAGTTTAGCTATGGCTATCTTTTTCCAAGATATGAATGACGAAGAGCGTGCAGCATTAACTATGGCAATGGTTAATTCAGGTGATGTGATTGACTTATCAAAAATCAATGGTATTAAAGTTGATAAGCATTCAACAGGAGGCGTTGGTGATACCACTACATTAGTATTAGCGCCTCTAGTGGCAGCAGTGGGTGTCCCAGTAGCCAAAATGAGTGGTCGTGGCTTAGGACATACGGGTGGAACAATTGATAAATTAGAATCAATCAAAGGATTTCACGTTGAAATCTCTGAAGAGGATTTCATTAAACTTGTTAATGAAAATCAAGTTGCTGTTATTGGACAGTCAGGTAATTTAACTCCAGCTGATAAGAAACTTTATGCATTGAGAGATGTAACAGGGACAGTTAACTCAATTCCTTTAATTGCATCATCTATTATGAGTAAAAAAATTGCTGCGGGTGCTGATGCTATCGTCTTAGATGTTAAAACTGGTAACGGTGCTTTCATGAAAACATTAGAGGACGCTGAAGCGTTAGCACATGCTATGGTTAGTATAGGGAATAATGTAGGTAGAAATACAATGGCTATTATTTCTGACATGAGCCAACCACTTGGTCGAGCAATTGGTAATGCTTTAGAATTGAAAGAAGCTATTGATACATTAAATGGTAAAGGACCAGAAGATTTAACTGAACTTGTATTAACACTCGGTTCTCAAATGGTAGTTCTAGCTAATAGAGCAAATACACTTGAGGAAGCACGTCAATTATTAAATGAAGCAATTGAAAATGGTTCAGCTTTAGAAAAATTCAAAACATTTTTAGAGAATCAAGGTGGCGATGCCTCAGTAGTTGATGCGCCTGAATTATTACCAACAGCAACATATCAAATCGAGTATAAAGCTCAATCAAGTGGCGTAGTTTCAGAACTTATTGCTAATGAAATTGGTGTTGCTTCAATGATGTTAGGTGCAGGGAGACAAACTAAAGAGGATGAAATAGATTTAAGTGTTGGGATTGTATTAAACAAGAAAGTAGGAGACGTTGTTAAAGAGGGAGAATCTTTATTAACCATTCACAGTAATCGTGAAAATTTTGACGACGTTATTAAGAAACTTGATGAAAGTATTGAAATTCAAGCACAAGCAACAACACCAACATTAATTCATAAAATAATTACAGAGTAGGAGTGTTAAATATGACTACACCATTCAAAAGAGTACATTTAATTGTTATGGATTCAGTAGGTATCGGTGAAGCACCTGATGCTGCAGCTTTCAATGATGAAGGATCTCATACATTAAAGCATACATTAGAAGGATTTAACCAAACGCTACCTAATTTGGAAAAATTAGGATTGGGTAATATTGAAGAATTACCTGTGGTCAATAAAGTTGAACAACCAGGTGCTTTCTATACTAAACTTAGTGAAGCTTCCGTGGGTAAAGATACCATGACAGGACATTGGGAAATCATGGGTTTAAATATCATGCAACCATTTAAAGTATATCCAAACGGATTTCCTGATGAGTTAATACAAGAGATTGAAGAAATGACAGGTCGTAAAGTTGTAGCAAATAAGCCCGCTTCAGGGACAGCCATTATTGATGAATTAGGTGAGCATCAAATGAAAACTGGGGACTTAATCGTCTATACTAGCGCTGACCCAGTACTTCAAATTGCTGCACATGAAGATATTATCCCTCTTGAAGAATTATATGATATTTGTGAAAAGGTTCGAGAATTAACTAAAGATCCTAAATACTTAATTGGTCGCGTAATTGCACGTCCGTATGTAGGTGAACCTGGAAACTTTACACGTACTTCTAATCGACATGATTACGCGCTAAAACCATTTGGCAAAACTGTTATGAATACATTAAAAGATAATAACTATGATGTTATTGCTATTGGAAAAATTAATGATATTTATGATGGTGAAGGTGTAACTGAAGCAATAAGAACAAAAAATAATATGGATGGTATGGATCAATTAATAAATGTCGTAAAAAAAGATTTTAATGGCATTAGTTTTTTAAATTTAGTTGATTTCGATGCATTATACGGCCATCGTAGAGACAAAGAAGGTTATGCACAAGCTATTAAAGATTTCGACGAGCGATTACCTGAATTAATCGACAATCTTCAAGAAGATGATTTAGTTATTATCACGGCTGATCACGGAAATGACCCTATTGCCGATGGTACTGATCATACTAGAGAGTATATCCCAGTACTTATGTTTAGCCCTAAAATTGATAAATACCATGAATTATCAGGAGACAGTACGTTTAGTTCAATCGGTGCGACCATTGCAGATAATTTCAATGTGGAATTACCTGAATTTGGTAAGAGTTATTTGAATGAAATGGGAGTTGAACATTAATGAAAGTATTGCGTTATTTATTAGGTTTAGCTTTTGGAACAGCTGGCGTTCTACATTTTACAAATGAACGCTCATTTAGAAATATTGTTCCAGAATACTTACCATTACGTAAAACAGCTGTTTTGGTAACAGGTGTATTTGAAATTTTCTTTGGCATTATGTTGTTATTAAAACGTCCTGCTAATTGGTTAAAAACAGGTATAAATCTTTTCTTACTAGCTGTATTACCGGCAAATATATATATGGCACGAAAAGAATTACCTTTAGGTGATAAACAAGTACCTAAATGGGCATTATACTCAAGACTACCAATGCAATTTGTTTTAATTGCACTAGTAAAAAAATTATAAAAGAGAAAAGTAAAACCACCAATACTTAAATATACTTAAGTATTGGTGGTTTTTATTTTAAATATGAAATTTATTTACCTTCACCAAAAATATCTGACCATTGATTGCGTTTATCTAAAAATGCTTGCGCAATTTCTTTTGCACCTTCAAGTGAATGACTTGCTGCCCAACCGCATTGTACTTCATTGCAAGCGGGTATCTCAGTAGCTTCTAAAACATCATTTAGTGTTTTTTCAATTATATTTAACACATCTTCATAGTCGTCATGATTAATAAATGAAACATAAAAACCAGTTTGACAACCCATTGGACTTAAATCAACAACTTTATCAGTATGATTTCTAATGTTTTCAGCCATTAAATGCTCTAGTGAGTGTAACCCAGGCATTTCCATGTGCTCTTTGTTAGGTTGTTTAAAGCGAATGTCATACTTTTTAATAACATCACCATTTAAGCCTTCCATTGTACCAGCTAAACGGACGAAAGGTGCAACAACTTTAGTGTGATCAAGATTAAAACTTTCAACGTTCATTTTAGTCATGATAAATCCTCCTATATTAAATAAGCTTAATTATTAAGTTAACGATTTGATTGTATCAATAGTTAAGGGTATTTACAATTTTCAAAATTATAGTTAAACAAAGTGAACTGTGAGAAAATTTCGTAAATATAAGGTTAATTAATGACAACAATCTTTAAATCCGATAAAATAAGTAATAATTAATTGAGAAACGATATGGTTACAATATCCAAAATATTTTTAAAGATTTTTACAATAATAAGGGAGTTATGATTTATGAGTAATAAACAAGGAATTTTAGATTATATAGAGAATAATAAATATGATTATGTTGAAATTAGTCATAGAATACATGAACGCCCTGAATTAGGCAATGAAGAAATTTTCGCGTCTAGAACGCTTATAGATAAATTGAAAGAGAATGATTTCGATATAGAAACGGATATTGCTGGACACGCTACTGGATTTATAGCTACATATGATTCTGGACAAGAAGGCCCAGTTATTGGCTATTTAGCTGAATATGATGCATTGCCAGGCCTAGGTCATGCGTGTGGTCATAATATTATTGGAACTGCTAGTGTACTTGCGGGTTCAGCATTGAAACAAGTTATAGACCGCATCGGTGGTAAAGTTGTCGTGCTCGGTTGTCCTGCAGAAGAAGGTGGCGAAAATGGTAGTGCAAAAGCTTCATATGTTAAGGCTGGTATTATCGATGATATCGATATAGCATTAATGATTCATCCAGGTAATGCAACTTATCCAACCATTGATACACTAGCGGTGGATGTATTAGATATAAAATTTTATGGCAAAAGTGCACATGCTTCTGAAAATGCTGACGAAGCTTTAAACGCATTAGATGCAATGATTTCATATTTTAACGGTGTAGCACAATTAAGACAGCACATTAAAAAAAGTCAACGCGTACATGGTGTTATCTTAGACGGAGGAAAAGCTGCAAATATTATACCCGATTTTACACATGCTCGATTCTATACACGTGCAACCACTCGAAAAGAACTAGATATTTTAACAGAAAAAGTTAATCAAATTGCTAGGGGTGCTGCAATTCAAACAGGTTGCGATTATGAATTTGGCCCTATACAAAATGGTGTGAACGAATTTATTAAGACACCTAAATTAGATGAATTGTTTGAGAAGTACGCGCTCGAAGTTGGTGAAGATGTAAGTCATGATGATTTTGGTTTTGGATCAACAGATACGGGTAATGTCAGTCATATAGTACCTACGATTCATCCTCATGTGAAGATAGGATCTAGAAACTTAGTTGGTCATACACATAGATTTAGAGAGGCTGCGGCAAGTGTACATGGTGATCAAGCGTTAATTCATGGTGCGAAAATCATAGCATTAATGGGGTTAGAACTAATTGAAAATAAGGGAATGTTTGATGAAATTGTTCAACAGCACTCTCATATAAAGGGGCAGTCAAAATGACGATAAATGAAAAAGGTCTAAAATTAACTTTAAGTGACTTATATAATGAAAATATTGTGTATAACTCGAGACCATCTTATGTTTCAAATCCATGGTTAAAGCCTGAGGAACATCAATCTAATTTCTTAACTGGTCGTGAAATGCTTATTGCAGATTCAATGCCAATGATTGTACATGAAGCAAGTATTACTGAAAAATTAGATCAATTATTTAATCTTGTTGGAAAAAAAGTTCCCACAAATACGTATCAATTTAAAAACCATGAAACATATGAAGCACTATTAAATCGAATTGTTAAAGAAGAAGGTAAAGATATATATTTTCAATATATTCATAGTGAAGATGTTGTTTCAGATAAATGCTACGCTGTAGATAAAGAGACCTTTGTAGCTTTAAACAATAAAGCACGAATACCAGAATGGACGAATCATAAATATTTGCCAGAGCGAGAAATTGTATCGATAAATGATTTTAAAGCGCGCATAAAAGAATGGGATTTCCCTTTTGTAATTAAACCAGGTGATGACTTACCAACAGCTGGTGGATACGGTGTAATGATTTGCTATGATGAAGAGGACTTAGCTAAAGCAACCCAACGTATTTTAGAAGCAAGTGATGCAACGGATAATTTAATAATTGAACAAAAAATTGAAGCGGTAAAGAATTATTGTGTTCAGTATGCTTATTCTGAAGAAATAGGTGTGACTTATTTAGGCACTGCATATCAAATCACTGATAAATATGGATTTTATGCTGGAAATGAAAATGTACATGATGTCCCTCAACAAGTCATTGATGCAGGAAGAGAAATTATGGAAAATGGTGTAAAGCTGGGTTTCTTTGGTGTAGCTGGTTTTGATTTACTATTAGATAAAAACGATGATGTTTTTGCCATCGATTTAAACTTTAGACAAAATGGCTCTACAAGCATGTTATTATTACAAGAAGAATTAAATTCATCATATCAGAAATTTTATAGCTACTTCTCTAATGGTGATAATGAACATTTCTTTAATACAATTTTAAAATTTGTCAAAAAGGGCGTATTATATCCATTATCTTATTATGATGGTGATTGGTTTGGAAAGAATGCAGTTAACTCTCGTTTTGGTTGTATATGGACTGGAGATTCAAAAGAAGCCATAGAGAAAATTGAAAAATCCTTTTTAGCTGAATTAGATAAAAATTAATTTACCCTAATCAATATCCATGGATAGGTATATAGCAATAATTTTAAAAAGTATAATTTCAATTCTTATCATTTAAATGAATCAAAAGATATTAATTCAATATAGTTATAGCTCAATGCGTCAATTTGGGAGCAAGACATGGCATTCATCAAGAATACAGTCTTGGTCCCTTATTTTTTAGTATAGAAATTTGACGACATAAGTATTGTCATTTAGTATTTTAATAGTTGCAAATTAGAAATGGAGGGTTATGCATTGTCTTATAAGAATGAGGCGTACTTTAAAGATGTACTGATTAATGAAGTGTTTTATGTTGCTAACAAAAATAAAAAGCTAGTCAGACTAAATAGTAATAACCAAGATTATGTTGGCGTTTGGACTCAAGAAGGACAAGCGGAAGACTATTTAAAACATGCGTCAATCGATTATGACCGTGTGCTAAAAATTGATATTGATACATTCGTTACATATGAATTGGATGACTTATTTGATGAGGATGATCAAGTTATCATTAATCAAACATCACAAGAAACTGGTCAAATTGTAAAAGTCGTAAAAATGACTGATGAATTAATGTCAGAGTTGGATAAAATTCGTATTAAAGAGTTTGTAAAAGATGTTGCCAAAGAAGACCAAGTATTTGGTTTATCAAAACATGATGAAAATCATTTTATATTGATTAGTGATGATAGTGAAGAAAAACCTCAAATCATGCCGGTTTGGAGCTTGAAAAATAGAGCACTCAAAGTTCGTGATGAAGATTTTGAGGAATGTGAATTAATTGAAATTGAAGGTAGTGTATTTAGCGAATGGTTAGATAAGTTACGTGATAATGACCAAGTTGTCGCAATTGATTTGAAACCTGGTGTGGTAGGAACAGTCATTTCTGCACAAAAATTATCAAATGAATTAACTTTTTAATTTGAAGCACGTAACATTTAGTGAAATTTTGTCTTTATATATACATTATTAAATAGTCGATGTTAAATCTGTCGATGCAGTTGAGATTTAGATGAATTGTTAAACCCTTAATCACATCTTTTGGTGATTAAGGGTTTTTTATAAATATTAAAAGTATTTAATTTAAATAAATTGCGCCAAGTGCTCCTGAAAAAGCACCATTCTCAATGTAATATGGTTTGAAACCACGTAATACCGTATAATCTTCAATTACTTCACGTAAAAGTGGATTATTGTTGAAAGAAGACCCGATATATACAACATTCTCAGTTTTATTTTCACGAGCAACGGTTATGGCCATAGTAGTTATTACTTCACCAACGACTCCAACCACTGATGCTAATTTATTAGCTGGTGAAAAATCTACGTCTAAATTATGTAAGACGTTTCCAAAGTTAGCAGCTGTTAATTCACCTGGAATAGGTGGTTCGGTATCTTTGTAAATATGCTTAACTTTAAGATCAATCGTATCTCTATCTCCAGATTGAGCTAGATTTGTAAGTGCTTCATAATCTGTAATTTGTGATAATAAGTATCCCAGTCCTTGAATCATACCTCCACCAGTACCCACACCGCCTACACGACGTTGTTGTTTGCCATCGAAATAATGTAACGAAGTGCCTGTACCGACATTAGCGAATATATATTCGTCAATATGATGACCTTGCTCTTTAAGAAGCATACCCAAACCTTTAGATGATGCATCGAATTCAACAAATATAGTTGCATCCACATTTAAATTTTCAGCAATAACACCTGCATTTCCGCCAGTAAGACTGATTGATTCAAAAGTGTTTGCGTTTAACCATGCAATTACCTCTGAAATGTTTGTAGTAAGTTTTGTTTCATACGAACGTCCTTGTTGAGATTCTTGGACGATTTTTATTAGCGTACCACCGGCATCTATACCGACTTTCATTCTAGTTCACCTCGTGATTTTATATGTCATATTTATAGTAAAGCAAATTAGCTAAATTTCAATAGATTATTTTTAAATTGTAAAAATTTAAAACAATTGTAGCTAATTAAAGTAGATTTTATTTTGATAAGTGTAAAAAAACAATTATAATAAAATTGATTAATTAAAAGAGGCATAGGGGTTAGTGGTTATGACTATAAAAAAGCAATTTGAAAATATAACGATTCAAGAATTTGAAGAAAAGTATAGACAGGATGTAGTTAACTTTGAATTAAGTGAGAGACAACAAATATACTCATCCTTGCCGAAATCAGTATTAGACGATGCACTTACAGATGAGAATAGAGTGGCTAACATTGCTATTAATGAGTATGGTGATGTTGTTGGTTTCTTTGTATTACATCAATATTATCAACATGAAGGGTATGATACACCTGAAAATGTCGTATATGTAAGATCATTATCAATAAATGAGAAGTTTCAAGGAAATGGGTATGGAACTACGATGATGATGTATTTACCTCAATATGTACAAGATTTATTCCCTGATTTCAATCACTTGTATCTGGTTGTCGATGCTGAAAATAAAGGTGCTTGGAATGTGTATGAACGTGCTGGTTTTATGCACACTGCTACTAAAGAAGAAGGTCCTATTGGTAAAGAACGCTTATATTATTTGGACTTAGATTCAAAACATGTGTCTTCACTACGATTAACGGAAAATGAAGCATCAAGTATTTCATCTTATAGTGTTGTTGATTTACTTAAAGATAACCAAAAAGTAGGTTTTATAGCACTTGAAAAAACGGATAATCGAATTAATATTGTTGCTATTGAAGTGTATAAAGAACAACGAAAAGAAGGTATCGCTGAAAGTGCATTAAGACAAATTCCTACATATGTACGAAAGCATTTCAAGCAAGCTAAAACGATTATGATTACGTTATTTGGTGAAAACAATGAATTAAAATCATTATGTGTAAATAGTGGTTTTGTAGAAATTGACCAGTCAGATGATTTAATTATTTTCGAGAAATATGTAAATTACTAAGATAATCGTAATTGCGAAATCGTGTATTGTCATTTATAATTTATTTTTGTTACTATTAATTAATGAAATCCAACGATATAATTAAAAAATTCTTCGAAAGGAAGATTAGCTATAATGAAAATCCAAGATTATACTAAAGAAATGGTTGATGAAAAGTCATTTATCGATATGGCTTATACGTTATTAAATGATAAAGGTGCAACGATGAATTTATACGATATCATCGATGAATTCAAAGATTTAGGTGGTTATGAATTTGAAGAGATTGAAAATCGTGTAGTTCAGTTCTATACAGACTTAAATACAGATGGACGTTTTTTAAACGTTGGTGAAAATCAATGGGGATTACGTGATTGGTATTCTGTAGACGATATTGAAGAAAAAATCGCACCTACAATTCAAAAATTCGATATTCTTGATGATGAAGATGAAGAAGATAAAAATCTTAAATTATTGGGTGATGACGAAATGGATGATGACGATGACATTCCAGCCCAAACGGATGATCAAGAAACTTTAGACGACCCTGAAGATGAACAAGTAGAAGACGAGATTAGTGAATCAGATTTAGTAATTGAAGATGACGAAGATGATGAACTCGATGAAGAAGACGAGGACGAATTCGAAGACTAAGAAGATTTTAAAACTAAATTTTAGTTTTAATTGACTTTTACTTAAAAAATGATAGAATTTTATTCGGGCTCCTTTAAATAGGACACGTGTATAAATCATATACGCTCCCCTTACAGATATGTGAGAGGGAGCGATTTTTTTATTTTTCAAAAGTGATTATTTAAAATTAATAAATAGGTAAGGAAGCATCCCTTTATAAATTAGGAGGTCAGGAAATGACAAAATTTATTTTTGTAACGGGCGGAGTAGTATCATCATTAGGAAAAGGTATCACAGCCGCTTCTCTAGGTAGATTGTTAAAAGATAGAGGCTTAAAAGTAACAATTCAAAAATTTGATCCATATTTAAATGTTGACCCAGGAACTATGAGTCCGTATCAACATGGAGAAGTATTTGTTACAGATGATGGTGCTGAAACTGACTTAGATTTAGGACACTATGAGCGTTTTATTGATATTAATTTAAATAAATATTCAAATGTTACAGCTGGGAAAGTTTATTCACATGTACTCAAGAAAGAACGTCGTGGTGATTATTTAGGTGGAACAGTTCAAGTTATTCCACATATTACTAATGAAATTAAAGAACGTTTATTACTTGCTGGTGAGAGTACAAACGCAGATGTAGTTATTACTGAAATCGGTGGTACAACTGGTGACATTGAATCACTTCCATTTATCGAAGCAATTAGACAGATTAGAAGTGATTTAGGTCGTGAAAACGTAATGTATGTACATTGTACATTGCTTCCATACATTAAAGCTGCTGGTGAAATGAAAACAAAACCAACACAACACAGTGTTAAGGAACTACGTGGTTTAGGTATTCAGCCAGATTTAATTGTAGTGCGTACAGAATATGAAATGACACAAGATTTAAAAGATAAAATTGCATTATTCTGTGATATTAATAAAGAGAGCGTTATAGAATGTAGAGACGCATCATCTTTATATGAAATTCCATTACAATTAAGTGCACAGGATATGGATGATATTGTTATCAAGCGATTAGATTTAGATGCTAAATATGAAACTCAATTAGATGAATGGCAATATTTACTAGATACTGTTAATTCACTTGATGGTACAATCACGATTGGATTAGTAGGTAAATATGTTAGCTTACAAGATGCATACTTATCTGTTGTAGAGTCATTGAAACATGCTGGCTACCCATTGAAGAAAGACGTTGTAGTTAAGTGGATTGATTCTGGCGAAGTTAATGATAATAATGTTGAAGACTATTTAAAAGATGTAGATGGCATTCTCGTGCCAGGTGGTTTTGGATTTAGAGCAAGCGAGGGTAAAATTGCTGCAATTAAATACGCTCGTGAAAATAATGTTCCATACTTTGGTATTTGCTTAGGTATGCAATTAGCGACTGTTGAGTTTGCACGCAATGTACTAGGTTTAGAGGGAGCACACTCAGCAGAACTTAATCCTAGCACACCTTATCCAATTATTGATTTATTGCCTGAGCAAAAGGATATTGAAGATTTAGGTGGCACGTTACGTTTAGGATTATATCCATGTAAAATCAAAGAAAACACATTAGCACATCAAATTTATGACGCAGTTAATATTGAGGAAAGACACCGTCATAGATATGAATTTAATAATGAATTTAGAGAACAATTAGAAGCTAATGGTATGGTGTTTTCTGGTACTAGTCCAGATGGACGATTAGTAGAAATGGTAGAAATTCCAGAGAATGACTTCTATATCGCATGTCAGTTCCATCCTGAATTCTTATCAAGACCTAATAGACCTCAGCCTATTTTTAAATCGTTTGTAGAAGCGGCCTATAAACATCAAAATAAATAATATAATAAATCAACCCTTACGTACTGAAATGGTGACGTAAGGGTTGATTTTATAATGAATATTGATATATGACATTACAACTCTAAATCTCGTGTCATTTCAATCATTTGAGTGTAAATTTCATAGTATATGTAATTAAAAGATATCGTATGAGGTTGAACCACTTTATCATAATCTTCAGTGTAAACGATTGGTCTAGGGGTAGCTAGATTGATGAAATGTATAAAGTGTTTTGGTATTTCTGAATCTTTGGGTCGATTACAAATTAAGACAACATCAATATCATTATCTACTAATGTTTGTACATCTTTAGCTACTTCTTCAGTGTAATATGGTGAAAAGAGTAACACGCGATCTGTTGAATCTATATCATCAAATGTTGTGAGCGTGGATAATAATTTACTAGATTTAAGGTGCTCTTCACTTTCTATAACAAAAGGCTCGAAAAATTTCAAATCGCCATAGCCTTTAATGTATACATAACCTTCGCCACCGATTGCTTGTATTAGACATTGAGCAGCCATTTGAATATCTAAAGCTTGATCTTCTAACCGATTAAATATACCCGTTAATTGAGTTTGTAATATTTTAGACATGTTGTTCCTCCGTTTCATATGTATTGTAAATAAACTCAAACTTATGTGCAATGAAACCGTTCATATATTGAAATATTAATAATTTAGTATTTAATAGTAAAAGTTTATTTTAAATCAAGCATGCATTCACATGCAATTCAAAAAAATATCTGATATAATGATTTTAAAAATTGTGCAGTTGCACACAAGGAGGAACTTTCATGCCATTAGTTTCAATGAAAGAAATGTTAATCGATGCGAAAGAAAATGGTTATGCGGTTGGTCAATACAACTTAAATAACTTAGAATTTACTCAAGCTATTTTAGAAGCTTCACAAGAAGAGAACGCGCCAGTTATCTTAGGTGTTTCAGAAGGTGCTGCACGTTATATGAGTGGTTTCTATACAGTAGTTAAAATGGTTGAAGGTTTAATTCATGACTTAAACATTACTGTACCTGTAGCTATTCACTTAGACCATGGTTCAAGCTTTGAAAAATGTAAAGAAGCGATTGATGCTGGATTCACTTCAGTAATGATTGATGCTTCTCATAGTCCTTTTGAAGAAAATATCGAAATCACTTCAAAAGTTGTAGAGTATGCTCATCAACATGGTGTATCAGTAGAAGCTGAATTAGGAACAGTTGGCGGACAAGAAGATGATGTTGTAGGTGGCATTATTTATGCTGACCCTAAAGAATGCCAAGAATTAGTTGAAAGAACTGGCATTGATACTTTAGCTCCAGCATTAGGTTCAGTTCACGGGCCATATAAAGGTGAACCTAAATTAGGATTTAAAGAAATGGAAGAAATTGGTGCATCAACTGGTTTACCATTAGTTTTACATGGTGGTACTGGTATCCCAACTAAAGACATTCAAAAAGCAATCCCTTATGGTACTGCTAAAATTAATGTTAATACTGAAAACCAAATTGCTTCAGCTAAAGCAGTAAGAGAAGTATTAAATAATGATCAAGATGTATATGATCCACGTAAATATTTAGGACCTGCTCGTGAAGCGATTAAAGAAACAGTTAAAGGTAAAATTAGAGAATTTGGTACATCTAATCGTGCTAAATAAATAATGTAATTGAAGATGTTTTGAACTAGGAGTGAAACGTTAAGTCGTTTCACTCTTTTTCTTTATAATTTGAGTATTCATATTTAAATATTTTTCAAAAATGATTTATAATATTTGTATATATAATTCTCGAATTAGTTTTATAAAGTTTGAATCGATAATTTTAATAATTGCAATTATCATTAATTCGTAATAATTTATGTTTTACAAATAAAGAATATGTATTTTATAATGCTACTAATGTATTATTTTAAATAAATGAGAAACAAAGGAGATAAACTTATGACTCAAGAGGTAATAAAAATTCGCGGTGGTCAAACACTAAAGGGAGACGTTACGATAAGTGGTGCCAAAAATAGTGCGGTAGCAATTATCCCAGCAACATTATTAGCTCAAGGCCAAGTTAAATTAGATGGCTTACCACAAATTTCCGATGTAGAGACGCTAGTTAGTTTATTGGAAGATTTAAATATTAAAGCCCATTTAAATGGAAAAACTTTAGAAGTAGATACTTCAGAAATTGAAAATGCACCACTGCCTAACAACAAAGTTGAATCTCTTAGAGCATCTTATTACATGATGGGAGCAATGTTAGGGCGTTTTAAAAAATGTGTAATAGGTTTACCTGGTGGTTGTCCATTAGGGCCACGTCCAATTGATCAACATATTAAAGGTTTTAAAGCATTAGGAGCAGAAATAGATGAATCAAATGATACATCTATGAAAATTGAAGCTAAAGAACTACATGGTGCTAATATCTTCTTAGATATGGTTAGTGTAGGCGCAACAATCAACATTATGTTGGCAGCTGTTCATGCAACTGGTCAAACAGTCATTGAAAATGCAGCTAAAGAACCTGAAGTTGTAGATGTTGCTAATTTCTTGAACAGTCTTGGCGCAGATATTAAAGGGGCAGGGACAAGTACGTTAAAAATTAATGGTGTTGATAGCTTACATGGTTCTGAATATCAAATTATCCCTGATCGTATTGAAGCAGGGACATACATGTGTATAGCGGCAGCAGTTGGAGAAGAAATTACTATTAATAATATTGTTCCAAAACATGTTGAAGCACTTACTGTTAAATTAAAAGAACTTGGTGTAGACATTCAAGTAGATGGTGATGCTGAAAAAGCAATCATCAAACGCAAATCATCTTATAAAAATGTAGATATTAAAACATTAGTATACCCTGGGTTTGCAACAGATTTACAACAACCAATCACGCCTTTATTGTTTATGGCAGATGGCCCTTCATTTGTAACAGAAACAATATATCCTGCGCGATTTAGACATGTCGATGAGTTAAAAAATATGGGTGCTAATATTGAAGCCGATATGGAAACTGGAACTGCTACAATTAAACCATCATCACTTAATGGTGCTGAAGTATATGCAAGTGATTTGCGTGCAGGTGCATGTTTAATTATTGCAGGTCTTTTAGCTGAAGGCGTTACTACAATTTATAACGTTAGACATATTTATAGAGGCTATACTGACATTGTTAAGCATTTAAAAGAATTAGGTGCAAATATTTGGACTGAAGAAGTCTAAAGGTATTGATAAGTTAATATTGGCAGTTTCAACTCTCGACATATTAGCTTTTTCTGGTATAATAATTATATTAGATACTAATAAGATTTTGGCTTATAGATATCATTAAAGCCTATACAATGTTTATATTTATAAGCGATTTTTAGTACCTACAATCTAAAGAAGTTTTGAATAGAGGTGAAGACAATGGAAATCTGTCCATATCTTGAAGAAACCTTTAAAATTGTTGGTAGAAGTTGGAACGGTTTAATCATTAATTATCTATCACGATGCACTGATTATACTGCGCACTTTTCCGATATGAAAAGGGATTTAAAGACCATTACACCACGTGCATTAAGTATTAAATTAACTGATTTAGGTGAATGGGGATTAGTTGAAAAGAAAGTAGTCTCAACTAGTCCAGTTTCAATCATTTATGAATTGACTGATAAAGGTAAAGCTTTAGCAGAAGCTTTAAAACCCATTGAAAAATGGGCTCAAGAACATGTAACACTTGAAGAAGAAGTTAAATCTAAATAATATAATAAAGAGTTTTGTGCCTTATATTGAATGAATAATGACTTTTATAATTGTTCATCATTGCCAGGTGCAAAACTCTTTTGCTATTTCATACTAAGATGGTATGTTTAATTTTCAATGAAAAAAGGTACACAAATTATATAACGATTCTTAAGGAGTGAAGAATTGATGAGAAATTATACTCAACAATATATAAATGGCGAATGGATTGATAGCGATAGTAATGAAACGATTGAAGTAATCAATCCAGCAACTGAAGAAGTTATTGGTAAAGTAGCTAAAGGCAATTCTAATGATGTGGAAAAAGCAGTAGAAGCTGCAAATAACGTTTATTTAGAATTTCGTCATAGCTCAGTGAAAGAAAGAAAAGAACTATTAGATAAAATTGTAGAAGAATATAAAAATAGAAAACAAGATATTATAGAAGCCATAACGGATGAATTAGGTGCACCTTTAACATTATCTGAGAATGTCCACTACCAAATGGGACTAAATCATTTTGAAGAGGCAAGTAGAGCACTAGATTCTTTCGAATTTGAAGAAAGACGTGGAGATGCATTAGTTACTAAAGAGGCAATTGGTGTTTCAGGATTAGTAACACCTTGGAATTTCCCAACTAATCAAACTTCATTGAAATTGGCAGCCGCATTTGCAGCAGGTAGTCCTGTAGTTCTAAAACCTTCAGAAGAAACACCATTTGCTGCAGTTATTTTAGCTGAAATATTTGATAAAGTAGGCGTACCAAAAGGTGTATTTAATCTTGTTAATGGTGACGGCGAAGGTGTAGGTAATCCACTAAGTGAACATCCAAAAGTTAGAATGATGTCATTTACTGGTTCAGGACGCACGGGTTCAAAAATAATGGAAAAAGCTTCTAAAGATTTCAAAAAAGTATCACTTGAATTAGGTGGTAAATCACCTTATATCGTATTAGATGATGTTGATGTTAAAGAAGCAGCGAAAGCAACTACTGGCAAAGTAGTTAATAACACAGGTCAAGTATGTACTGCAGGTACTCGTATTTTAATTCCTGAAAGCAAAAAAGAAGACTTCTTAACTGCACTTAAAGAAGAATTTAGTAAAGTTAAAGTTGGAGATCCACGAGAAGAAGGTACTCAAGTTGGACCGATTATTAGTAAGAAACAATTTGATACAGTCCAATCATATATTGATAAAGGTATTGAAGAAGGTGCAGAGTTATTTTACGGTGGTCCTGGTAAACCTGAAGGATTAAATACTGGTTATTTCGCGGGACCAACTATTTTTATCAATGTAGACAATGACATGACAATTGCTCAAGAAGAAATCTTTGGACCAGTTGCTTCTGTAATCACATATAATAATTTAGATGAAGCAATCAAAATTGCTAATGATACTAAATATGGATTAGCAGGATATGTAATAGGTAAAGATAAAGAAACACTTCAAAAAGTAGCTCGTTCAATTGAAGCAGGTAGAATTGAAATCAATGAAGCTGGCAACCAACCAGATTTACCATTTGGTGGATATAAACAATCTGGAATTGGTCGTGAGTGGGGCGATTATGGTATAGAAGAATTCTTAGAAGTGAAATCAATTGCTGGTTATTTCAGTTAATTTAAAAAATTAATTTATATATTATTTATAACAGTTCATGGAATATTTTTAGTTCCATGAGCTGTTTTATTTTTGGAAATTTAATAAAATCGTTTTGTATTTAAATTGAAAATTTGCTATATTAATTCTAGTATTCAAGACTTTTAATATTATTTTATGAGATATCTCAAATAGATTTAGTGAGTTCTTGAAATGAAACTATTTAAAATATCTCTTTTCTAATCAAATTGAAGTCTTTATAAATATATAAGAAATGGGTGCAATTTATGCCTGAAAAAGTACGTACATCTCCACAGTATGAGTCGTTTCATGAATTGTATAAAAATTACACAACGAAAGAATTAACACAAAAAGCAAAAACATTAAAACTTACTAATTATAGTAAATTGAATAAGAGTGAATTAGTTTTAGCTATCATGGAAGCCCAAATGGAAAAAGATGGTAACTATTACATGGAGGGTGTCTTAGATGATATCCAGCCTGATGGTTATGGGTTCCTAAGAACAGTCAACTATTCAAAAGGTGAAAAAGATATTTATATATCTGCAAGTCAAATACGACGTTTCGAAATTAAACGTGGTGATAAAGTAACCGGAAAAGTTCGTAAACCTAAAGATAATGAAAAATATTATGGTTTATTGCAAGTTGACTTTGTTAATGATGAGAATGCTGAAGTTGTAAAAAAACGCCCTCACTTTCAAGCTTTAACGCCTCTCTATCCTGAGGAAAGAATCGTTTTAGAAACAGATCCCCAAAATTATTCAACACGTATAATGGATTTAGTTACGCCTATTGGTCTAGGTCAACGTGGACTTATTGTTGCACCTCCTAAAGCGGGTAAAACGTCTTTATTAAAAGAAATTGCAAATGCGATTAGTAAAAATAAACCTGATGCAAAATTATTTATTTTATTAGTTGGGGAACGTCCGGAAGAAGTAACTGATATTGAAAGATCTGTTGAATCTGCTGAAGTAGTGCACTCGACTTTTGATGAGCCACCAGAACACCATGTTAAAGTAGCTGAATTATTATTAGAACGTGCTAAACGATTAGTTGAGATTGGTCAAGATGTTATTATTCTGATGGACTCAATTACTCGATTGGCAAGAGCGTATAACTTAGTTATACCGCCAAGTGGAAGAACATTATCAGGTGGTCTTGATCCTGCTTCATTACACAAACCTAAAGCATTCTTTGGTGCTGCACGTAACATTGAAGCAGGAGGAAGTTTAACGATATTAGCCACTGCATTAGTTGAAACTGGATCACGCATGGACGATATGATTTATGAAGAATTCAAAGGAACGGGAAATATGGAACTTCATCTTGATCGTAAATTATCTGAACGTCGAATTTTCCCTGCGATTGATATTGGAAGAAGTTCTACGCGTAAAGAAGAATTACTAATTAGTAAATCTGAACTTGATTCACTATGGCAGTTAAGAAACATGTTCACAGACTCTACAGATTTCACAGAAAGATTTATTAGAAAATTAAAACGCTCTAAAAGTAATAAAGAATTTTTCCAACAGTTGCAAAAGGCTGCTGAAGAAAGTACAAAAACAGGAAAACCGATTATTTAACGAATGTCAGTTTGAGGGTTGCGTTTTAATCTAATAACTATTATAATTACCAAGTATTGGGTAAAAAACTCACAAATAACTCTGTTCCAGATGGTTCAGGGCAAAGGAGCTGAAAATTAATGAGACAAGGAATCCATCCTGATTATCACAAAGTTATCTTTTTAGATACAACTACTAACTTTAAATTTTTAAGTGGTTCAACTAAAACATCTTCAGAAACAATGGAATGGGAAGATGGTAATGAATACCCAGTTATTCGTTTAGATGTATCTTCTGATTCACACCCATTCTACACAGGACGTCAAAAATTCGCTGCTGCGGATGGTCGTGTGGAACGTTTCAACAAAAAGTTTGGTCTCAAATCAAACAACAACTAATTATAAGTTTAAACTGTCTGCCTAATCTATTTTATATAGAAATGCGTAGACAGTTTTTTTAAATTTAAGTAGTATTTAAAGAGATATTTATAATACATAGAAATATGATATAATTAAGCGATTATGTTTTTGTAAAAGGTGGAACTTATAATGTATGAAACTTACCATTCCGGTTGGATTGAATGCATTACTGGAAGTATGTTTAGCGGTAAGTCAGAAGAACTAATTCGTAGACTAAGAAGAGGGATATACGCTAAACAAAAAGTAGTAGTGTTTAAACCAGCGATTGATGATCGTTATCATAAAGAAAAAGTTGTTTCTCATGACGGTAATGAATTAGAAGCAATTAATATTTCTACTTCAAGAGATATATTATTACAGGATTTGTCTCATGTTGATGTCATTGGTATTGATGAGATTCAATTTTTCGATAAAGAAATTGTAAATATAGTGGAGAAGCTTGCTGAAAATGGCCATCGAGTAGTGGTTGCAGGCTTAGATATGGATTTCAGAGGGGAACCATTCGAACCCATGCCACAAATCATGGCGGTAAGTGAACAAGTTACTAAATTACAGGCTGTATGTGCAGTATGTGGTTCATCATCAAGTAGAACACAACGCTTAATCGATGGACAGCCAGCTAAAGTAGATGATCCTATCATTTTAGTTGGGGCGAATGAAAGTTATGAACCGAGATGTCGTGCACATCATATCGTAGCACCAAGTACAAGTGACGAGGAGGAAATGTAGTGTTTGATCAATTAGATATCGTTGAAGAAAGATATGAACAACTCAATGAAATGTTAAGTGACCCTGAGATTGTTAATGATTCAGATAAGTTACGTAAATATTCAAAAGAACAAGCTGATTTACAAAAAACAGTTGATGTATATAGAGATTATAAAAGTAAAAAAGAAGAAATTGCTGAAATTGATGAAATGTTAAATGAAACAGAAGATAAAGAAGAAATTGAAATGTTGAAAGAGGAAAGTGCTAGTTTGAAAAGTGCGATTCCTGAGTTGGAAGAACAACTTAAATTTTTATTAATTCCAAAAGACCCTAATGATGAGAAAGACGTTATCGTTGAAATCAGAGCAGCAGCAGGTGGAGATGAAGCGGCAATCTTCGCTGGCGATTTACTAAGAATGTATAGTAAGTATGCAGAATCTCAAAACTTTAAAACTGAAATTGTTGAAGCGGCTGAAAGTGACCATGGTGGTTATAAAGAAATTAGTTTCTCAGTTTCAGGTAGCGGTGCTTATAGTAAATTAAAATTTGAAAATGGTGCACACCGAGTTCAACGTGTACCTGAAACAGAATCAGGTGGACGAATTCATACTTCAACAGCGACAGTTGCTGTTCTTCCTGAAGTTGAAGATGTTGAGATTGAAATCCGTAATGAAGATTTGAAAATAGACACATATCGCTCAAGTGGTGCTGGTGGTCAGCACGTTAATACAACTGACTCAGCTGTTCGTATCACTCACTTACCTACTGGTGTTATTGCAACTTCTTCTGAAAAATCTCAAATTCAAAACCGTGAAAAAGCGTTGAAAGTTTTAAAAGCACGTTTATATGATATGAAATTACAGGAAGAACAACAAAAATATGCAGCACAACGTAAATCAGCAGTGGGTACAGGAGATAGATCTGAAAGAGTTAGAACATATAACTATCCTCAAAGCCGTGTAACTGACCATAGAATAGGATTAACTTTACAAAAGTTAGATCAAATTATGGAAGGTAAATTAGATGAAATTATTGATGCATTAACTTTATCTGAACAAACTGAGAAGTTGAAAGAACTAAACAATGGTGAACTTTAAAGAACAATTAGATTATGCGATTAAACAAGCTGTAGATAAGGGTTATGAACAATCGAGAGCAGAATGGTTGATGCTTGATTTATTTGGGTGGTCAAGAACTGATTATTTAATTCACATGTATGATGACATGTCAAAAGCAGAAGAAATCAAGTTTTCACTCGCGACTGAACGGATGCTTTTAGGTGAACCTATACAATATATTGTTGGTTTTCAATCTTTCTATGGCTATCAATTTCAAGTTAATGAACATTGTTTAATTCCACGTCCTGAAACGGAGGAAGTGATGTTGCATTTTCTTGAAAATTGTAAATCAAGTGCTACAATCGCTGATATTGGAACTGGCAGTGGTGTTTTAGCTATTACTTTAAAAAAGTTGAATAAAGATTTCACTGTTTATGCAACAGACATTGTTCAAGAGACCTTAGAAGTTGCATCAGATAATGCACATTATCATGAGGTAGCTGTAACTTTTTTAAAAGGCAATGCATTGAAACCTTTCATACAAAATAATATAAAATTGGATGGTATTGTTTCTAATCCACCATATATCGATGTCGATGAGATGGAAATGATGGAGAACACAGTTGTTAAGTATGAACCTCATAAAGCATTGTTTGCAGAGAATAAGGGTTTCGCTATTTATGAATTAATCCTTAATGATTTGCCTAAAGTTTTAAATAAAGATGCTTATGTCACCTTCGAAATTGGTTATAACCAAGGTGAAAGGTTAAAAAATATTATTTTAGAAAAGTATCCAAAACTTGATGTTAAAGTTATTAAAGATATAAACGGTAATGAAAGAATAGTGTCATTTAAATGGTAAAACTCAAAGTTACTTATCTGATAAAATTTAGATGAGTAACTTTTCATATATATGAATAAAACAATAATGAAGGAGTGAGCTTGATGAAAACTGAGATATGGGATATGCGTGATTATCAAAAATCGCCATTAGATTATCCAGAATTGGAAAATATAAAACAGGTATATAATGATGGTGGGTTAATTGCAATTCCAACAGAGACTGTTTACGGATTGGGTGCAGATGCTCGAAACCAATATGCAGTTTCAAACATATATCAAGCTAAAGGACGTCCTTCTGACAATCCATTAATTGTACATATACATGATAAATCTCAGCTTGATCAAATTGTTTCTCATTTGCCTGAAGAAGCCAAATGTTTGATGGATGAGTTTTGGCCTGGACCTATTTCATTTATTTTACCTTTAAGACAGGGTTATCTTTGTGAGAAAGTAACAGGTGGCTTACAATCAATTGCGGTAAGAATGCCAAGTCATCCAATAGGAAGAGCTATACTTCAATACATTGATATACCTATCGCTGCCCCTAGTGCTAATGTAAGTGGGCGACCTTCTCCTACAACCTTTCAACACGTTTTTAATGATTTAAATGGCAAAATTGACGGTATAGTCAATGGTGATCAAAGTGAAGAAGGATTAGAAAGCACTGTCCTAGATTGTACACAGTTTCCTTTCAGAATAGCAAGACCAGGATCAATAACACAAGCAATGCTTAATGATGTTTTTCCAGGAAGCGTTGAGGAATATCATTATGACGTCAATAGCCAACCAATAGCACCTGGAATGAAGTATAAGCACTATGCCCCTGATACACCAGTAACGATGCTAATGCATCTTAGTAAACCTATTAAAACAATTAAAGAATGGAGTAAAACAGCTTTTATTTTACCGGAAACTTTGAAGCAGTATGCTCCAAGTGATGCACTATTCATTAAACTTTGTAAAGATGAAAAAGATATAAGACAAGCTAATCATAACTTGTATCAAATACTTCATAGTATTGATGAAAATCCATCAATAGATCAAGCATATATTTATGCTTTTGATAAAACAGATGAATCTGAAGCAATAATGAATCGGATTATTAAAGCTACAGGTAATCACATTGTTCGAGGTGATAACTTATGAGAATAACATTTGTATGTACTGGAAACACTTGCCGAAGTCCAATAGCCGAAAGTATCGCGAAGAAAATGCTTGTAGATGACACAATTAATTCTAGAGGAATGTTCGCGATTGATGGTCAATCCGTATCACCAGAGTCATTAGAAGTCATTATGGAGCATAATTTGCCTGAACCTACTGTAGCTAAGCAATTTAGTGAGAAAGATTTGAATAGTGACTTAATTTTAACGATGACAGATATGCATAAACAACAACTGGTTTCTCATTATGGTGACAATGGTCGCATTTATCAACTCAGTGAATATGTTGGAGAAATAGGTGACATTGTTGATCCTTTTGGTGGTAGCATAGATACTTACCGTCAAACGTTTGAACAACTTCTGTATTTGATAGGTAAGTTACGTACAAATTCATAAGCCAAATATTATACAATTAGTATATGTTAAGCTTTAAATAAGTTATAATGAAGAAGTATAGCTAGTTTGCTATGCTTCTTTTTAATTATGTATTTAAGGTGGAGATTTTAATGCAAGAACTTAAAACTTTGCTTGATGAACTTAAATCGCAATCATTTTTCAATGAAAATGAAATTTGTGTGATAGGATGTTCGACTTCTGAAGTTATAGGACAGAAGATTGGTTCTGTAGGGTCAATGGAAGTTGCTGAAGCGATCTTTAATGCATTAGAAGAAGTGAAACAAGATACTGGTGTTTCTTTTGCATTCCAAGGTTGTGAACACATTAATAGAGCAGTCACAATTGAACGTGAAGATTTCAACCCTCTAACTATGGAAGAAGTCACTGTTGTTCCCGATGTTCACGCAGGAGGTAGTCTTGCTACATATGCTTATAAGCATATGAATGACCCAATCGTAGTTGAACATATTTCTGTACCTAAAGGTATTGATATAGGTCAAACATTAATTGGAATGCATATTAAACACATTTGTGTACCGGTTAGGACAAGTGTCAAACAGGTTGGTGAAGCAATTGTAACGATAGCAACCTCAAGACCTAAGAAAATCGGTGGTGAACGAGCTAAATACGAATAAGCTTGAAAGCGTAGGAGGGGATTTTTATGTCTTATATCCAAAATCAAGATAAAGCTGTCTATGAAGCGATTCAAAATGAATACAATAGACAAAATAACAACATTGAATTAATAGCATCTGAAAATTTTGTATCTGAAGCGGTAATGGAAGCACAAGGTTCTGTAATGACTAATAAATATGCTGAAGGCTATCCTGGTCGTCGTTATTATGGTGGTTGTGATTATGTAGACGTTACTGAAACAATTGCTATCGAACGAGCTAAAGCATTATTTGGTGCTGAACATGTAAATGTGCAACCACATTCAGGTTCTCAAGCAAACATGGCAGTTTATCTTGTCGCTCTAGAGATGGGTGATACTGTTTTAGGAATGAATTTAAGTCATGGTGGTCACTTAACACACGGGTCACCAGTTAATTTTAGTGGTAAATTCTATAACTTTGTTGACTATGGTGTAGATAAGGAAACTGAAAAAATTGACTATGAAGTGGTGCGTCAATTAGCACATGAACATAAACCGAAATTAATAGTTGCAGGTACATCAGCATATTCTAGACAACTGGATTTTAAAAAGTTTAAAGAAATCGCTGATGAAGTTGGTGCTAAATTAATGGTTGATATGGCCCATATCGCTGGTTTAGTAGCAGCAGGTTTACATCCAAATCCTGTTGAACATGCAGACTTTGTCACTACAACTACTCATAAAACATTACGTGGCCCACGTGGAGGCTTAATTCTTTGTAAAGAAGAGTATAAGAAAGATATAGATAAAACAATATTCCCTGGAATTCAAGGTGGCCCTTTAGAGCATGTCATTGCAGCTAAAGCAGTTGCGTTTGGTGAAGCGCTTGAGCAAGATTTTAAAGTTTATCAAGAACAAGTAATTAAAAACGCTAAAGTACTTTCACAAACATTGCAAGAAGAAGGCTTTAGAATTGTTTCAGGAGGGACTGATAATCATTTACTTTCTGTAGATGTTAAAAATTCAGTTAATGTTACTGGTAAAGAAGCTGAAGCGACTTTAGATTCTATTGGAATAACATGTAATAAAAATACAATCCCATTTGATCAAGAAAAAGCTTTCGTAACAAGTGGTATACGTTTAGGTACACCTGCAGCGACTACGAGAGGCTTTGATGAGGAAGCGTTTAAAGAAGTAGGTCGTATTATTAGCTTAGCACTAAAAAATCCTAATAATGATACTAAATTAAAAGAGGCAAGAGAAAGAGTAAGTCGTTTAACTGCTAAATATCCGCTATATGAATAATTTATAAAATTTTGGAGGAAATATAAATGAGTAAAGTACATGTATTTGATCACCCACTAATTCAACACAAATTAAGTTACATCCGTGATATGAATACGGGAACTAAAGAATTTAGAGAACTTGTTGATGAAGTAGGCATGTTAATGGCGTATGAAGTTACTAGAGATTTAGAACTACAAGATGTAGAAATTAAAACGCCAGTAACAACAATGACTGCAAAAAGATTAGCTGGTAAAAAATTAGCTATCGTTCCAATTCTTAGAGCTGGTTTAGGTATGACAGATGGTGTGTTAAGTCTAGTACCAGCAGCTAGAGTAGGTCATATTGGTCTATATCGTGATCCTAACACATTAAAAGCAGTAGAATACTTTGCTAAACTTCCACAAGATATTGATGAGAGACAAATCATTGTTGTAGATCCAATGCTAGCAACTGGAGCATCAGCAATTGAAGCCATCAATTCATTAAAGAAACGCGGTGCAAAAAATATTAGATTTATGTGTTTAATTGCAGCACCAGAAGGTGTAGAAAAGATGCAAGAGGCGCATGATGATGTAGATATTTATATTGCAGCATTAGATGAAAAATTAAATGACAAAGCATACATTACGCCTGGTTTAGGTGATGCTGGGGACAGATTATTTGGTACAAAATAGTATTTAGGAGCTTAAAGTATGAAAAAAATTATGACAGTCTTTGGTACTAGACCAGAAGCAATTAAGATGGCACCTTTAGTAAAGGCACTCGAATATGATGCTGAGTTAGAACCAATGATTGTTGTAACTGCTCAGCATCGTGAGATGTTAGATTCAGTATTACATACTTTTAACATTAAGCCACATTATGATTTAAATATTATGGAGGAAGGTCAAACACTTTCCGACATTACCTCAAGAGCTATGACGAAACTTGAAGATGTTATAAAAAAAGAGAGACCAGATATGGTATTAGTTCATGGCGACACAACTACAACATTTTCTGGTGCTCTTGCTGCTTTTTATAATAAAGTTGCTATTGGTCATGTTGAAGCAGGTTTAAGAACGCGACATAAATATGCGCCATTTCCAGAAGAAGTGAATAGGCAAATGGTTAGCAATTTAGCCGATTTACATTTTGCACCTACTAAAGGGGCGGCTAATAATCTACTTCAAGAAAACAAGAGTCCTGATTCAATAATTATTACTGGAAATACTGCTATCGACACACTCGAACTAACAATACAAAAAGAATATACTTCAGATATTATAAGAAAACATCAAGGTAAACGTATTATATTATTAACTGTCCATAGACGAGAAAATGTCGGACAGCCAATGATTAATATTTACAAAGCGATGCGCAAAATTGTGGATGAATATGAAGATATCGTTATTGTGTCTCCATTGCATTTAAATCCTAAAGTAAGAGAACTAGCTTACGAGTATTTAGGAGAACATGAACGTATAGAATTAATTGAACCACTCGATGTTGTAGATTTTCATAACTTTGCAAATAAAGCATATTTAATTTTGACTGATTCAGGAGGGATTCAAGAAGAAGCCCCTTCATTAAATAAACCTGTTCTTGTTCTAAGAGATGTAACTGAAAGACCAGAAGGTGTAACAGCAGGTACTTTAAAGGTTGTAGGTACTGATTTTGATAATGTTTTTAAATCAACAACAGAAATCTTAGAAAATCAAATGATTTATGATCAAATGGCGCTAACTCAAAATCCTTATGGTGATGGCAATGCATCTTTGAGAATATGTGAGAGTATAAAATATTATTTCGGCTTAACTTCAAAAATGCCAAAGTCTTTCAATTCATAAAATAATCATAATTGTGAACATTTTGTGACAATTAAAGAGTTAATTTTTACAACAATTTGAATAGAATTGACACAGTATTTACCCTATATTATTATTAAATTTGTATGAGTGGAACGGTTTACATGGTTGTCATAAGTTAATTTGGAGGAAAAAAATGAGGCGTTTCAGCATCATATTTAAACAATTCATTCAATATTATATTTATTTTCTAATTTTATTGGGTGTTTTGTCTATCATTATTCCAAAACCTTTTATTCTTGGATTGATAATCGGCACAGTTGGATCTTTAATAAATACTTATATTTTCGAATTATATTTATCTCGGGCAAAGCAACCAGATAACATACATATTTCTACGGGCAATACTTGGAGGTACTTAGTCGCTATCATTGCGTGCGTAATATGGTTTTTATTAAAAGATTATGTCAATATTATTGGAGTAATGATAGGACTTATGTTTTCTTATGTTTTAATCATACTACGCTCTCTACTGCTAAAGAGTTAAAATTTTAAGAACGAAAGAGGTGAGTACATGGATCACAAAAACCCGCTCGTGAGTTGGAATGTGTTTGGTTTTGATCTCGTTTTCAATTTAGCAAGCATCATGATGTTAGTTATTACAGCAATCATTGTTTTTCTTATAGCTATTATTTGTACACGTAATTTAAAGAAAAGACCATCAGGTAAACAGAATTTTATCGAATGGATCTTTGACTTTGTGAGAAGCATCATTGAGAGTAATATGGCTTGGAAAAAAGGTGGTCAGTTTCACTTCTTAGCTGTAACATTGATATTATTTATCTTTGTTGCAAACATGTTAGGGTTACCATTTGCTATAGTGACTAAAGATCATTATCTATGGTGGAAATCTCCAACAGCAGATGCAACAGTCACATTGACATTGTCAACTATGATGATATTACTTACACACTATTATGGTGTGAAAATGCGTGGTACTAAGGCATACATAGGTAATTACTTCAAACCATTCTGGCCTTTAGCAATTATCAATGTTTTTGAAGAATTCTCTTCAACACTAACACTTGGACTACGTTTATATGGTAATATTTTTGCCGGTGAATTATTACTTTCATTATTAGCCGGTTTAGTTGTAAGTAGTGCTTGGGGTTGGATTATAGGTATTCCAGGTTTAATCGTATGGCAAGGATTCTCAATCTTTGTTGGCTCAATCCAGGCATATATATTTATCATGCTTTCAATGGTTTACATGTCCCACAAAGTAGCGGACACACATTAACTTAAACAAACATTTTAGGAGGAATTATTAATATGGGTTTAATCGCAGCAGCAATTGCAATTGGTTTATCAGCACTAGGCGCAGGTATCGGTAACGGTCTTATCGTTTCAAGAACAGTAGAAGGTGTAGCTCGTCAACCAGAAGCACGTGGACAATTAATGAGTATCATGTTCATCGGTATTGGTTTAGTTGAGGCATTACCTATCATCGGTGTTGTAATCGCATTCATGACTCTTTTCCAATAAGAAAATTTCATGGCGAAGTCACTTGGATCTTCGCCGTTCGTTTTATTTAATGGCAAGTGGTGATTAATTATGAAAGGAGTGTCAAATGCCAGTGAATGCATTAACTAATTCATTCGTTCTAGGTGCAGCAGGTGGTGGTGTTGAATGGGGTACTGTCATTGTAACAGTTATCACATTTGCTATATTACTAGCACTACTTAAGAAATTTGCTTGGGGTCCATTAAAAGAAGTAATGGATAAACGTGAACGTGACATCAACAGAGACATTGATGAAGCCGAAGAAGCAAAATTAAATGCACAAAAACTTGAAGAAGAAAATAAAAAGACACTAAAACAAACTCAAGATGAAGTTCAACGTATTTTAGAAGATGCTAGAGTTCAAGCACGTAAACAACATGAAGAAATCATTCATGAAGCAAATATTCGTGCAAACGGTATGATTGAAACTGCTCAAAGTGAAATCAATAGCGAGAAAGAACGTGCATTAGCGGATATTAACAATCAAGTGTCTGAATTATCAGTATTGATTGCTTCTAAAGTACTTCAAAAAGAAATTTCAGAACAAGATCAAAAAGAACTTGTTGATAAGTATTTAAAAGAGGCAGGCGATAAATAATGGCAAATGTAGCAAATAAATACGCTAAAGCATTATTTGACGTCGTTATTGATAAAGACAGATTAGATTTAATGTATGATGAATTGAGTGAAGTTAGTGAAGCTACAAAAAACTATGGTGAAGATTTAAGAGCAATTGACTCAAATCCAAACCAACCAGCTTCTGAAAGACGCAAATTTGTTGGTATCGTTTTTGGAGATGCTAATTATTACTTAAAAAATATGCTAATGATATTAGCTAATAATCGTCATTTAGTACTTATCAATTCAATTTTTAAAGAATTTAAAAGTTTATATAATGAATATCATAATGAAGATTCAGCAATTGTTGAATCAGTTTATCAATTAAGTGATGAAGAACTTGATCGCATTAAAGACTTAATTTTAAAACAAACTAATTTATCACAAGTACATATTACTACGAAAATAAATCCAGAATTAATTGGAGGATTTAGAGTTAAAGTTGGTACTACTGTGCTAGATGGCAGTGTTAAAAAAGATTTAGAACAAATCGAACGCAAATTTAGAAGAGTAAACTAAAATAAAGAGGAGTGACATAGATGGCCATAAAAGCTGAAGAAATCAGTGCATTACTTCGCTCACAAATTGAAAATTATGAGTCTGAAATGTCTGTAACTGATGTTGGTACGGTACTCCAAATTGGTGACGGTATCGCATTAATTCACGGATTAAATGACTGTATGGCTGGTGAGCTAGTAGAGTTCTCAAATGGTGTTCTTGGTTTAGCTCAAAACCTTGAAGAATCAAATGTGGGTGTAGTTATTTTAGGACCATATACTGAAATTACTGAAGGCGACGAAGTTAGACGTACTGGACGTATTATGGAAGTTCCAGTTGGGGAAGAACTTATTGGTCGTGTTGTTAACCCACTAGGTCAACCTATTGATGGACAAGGTCCTATTAATACAACTAAAACACGTCCTGTTGAACAAAAAGCTACAGGTGTAATGGCTCGTAAATCTGTTGACGAACCACTTCAAACTGGTATTAAAGCGATTGACGCACTAGTTCCAATTGGACGTGGTCAACGTGAGTTAATTATTGGAGATAGACAAACAGGTAAAACAACAATCGGTATTGATACAATCTTAAACCAAAAAGGTTTAGATACAATTTGTATTTACGTAGCAATTGGTCAAAAAGATTCAACTGTACGTGCAAATGTAGAAAAATTGCGTCAAGCTGGTGCATTAGATTACACAATTGTTGTTTCAGCTTCAGCATCTGAACCTTCACCATTACTTTACATTGCACCTTACTCAGGTGTAACTATGGGTGAAGAGTTTATGTTCAATGGTAAACATGTATTAATCGTTTACGATGATTTAACTAAACAAGCTGCTGCTTACCGTGAGTTATCATTATTATTACGTAGACCACCAGGTCGTGAAGCGTATCCAGGTGACGTATTCTACCTACATAGTAGATTATTAGAAAGAGCAGCTAAACTAAATGATGATTTAGGTGGCGGTTCAATTACTGCGTTACCAATCATTGAAACACAAGCAGGGGATATTTCTGCGTACGTACCAACTAACGTAATTTCAATTACAGATGGACAAATTTTCTTACAATCTGATTTATTCTTCTCAGGTGTAAGACCAGCGATTAACGCAGGACAATCAGTTTCACGTGTAGGTGGATCTGCTCAAATTAAAGCAATGAAGAAAGTAGCAGGTACGCTACGTTTAGACTTAGCTTCGTATAGAGAATTAGAATCATTTGCACAATTCGGTTCTGATTTAGATGAATTTACAGCTAGAAAACTTGAAAGAGGTAAACGTACGGTTGAAGTCTTGAAACAAGATCAAAACAAACCACTTCCTGTTGAAAATCAAGTTTTAATTATCTATGCATTAACAAAAGGTTACCTAGATGATATTCCTGTAGAAGACATCACACGTTTTGAAGATGAATTGAATAGTTGGACTAAATCAAATGGTTCAGACTTATTAAATGAAATTAGAGAAACTGGTGGCTTACCATCTGATGATAAATTTGAAGCAACTATTAATGAATTCAAGAAAAGCTTTAGCAAATCTGAATAATTAAACTTTAAATTGAAAGGGTGGTGAGATAATGGCTTCATTAAAAGAGATAGATGGTCGTATTAAATCGACGAAAAAAATGAAACAAATTACCAAAGCGATGAACATGGTATCAAGTTCAAAATTACGTCGAGCTGAAAAAAACACTAAACAATTTGAACCTTATATGGAGAAAATGCAAGATGCTATTACTGCAATTGCAGGTGCTAGTAAAAATTCTAGTCATCCTATGCTTAGACCTAGACAAGTTCAACGTAGTGGCTACTTAGTTATTACAAGTGATAAAGGCTTAGCAGGTGCTTATAGTTCAAATGTACTAAAACGACTTATTAATGACATTAAAGAAAAGCATACTAGCAGTGACGAATATAGCATTATTGTATTGGGTCAATCTGGTGTTGATTTCCTTAAAAATAGAGGTTATGAAATTGAGAATTCGCTTGTTGATGTTCCTGATCAACCTTCATTTAAATCAATACAAGCAATTGCTAAACATGCGATTGACTTATTCAGTGAAGAACATATTGACGAATTAAAAATTTATTATAGTCACTATGTTAGTGTTCTTGAGAATAAACCAACAACTAAACAAGTTTTACCATTATCTCGTGAAGATTCTAGCCAAGGTCAAGGTCAAATGTCTTCTTATGAATTTGAGCCTGATAAAGAGTCTATCCTAAGTGTTATTCTTCCTCAATATGTTGAAAGTTTAATTTATGGAACGATTTTAGATGCTAAGGCTAGTGAACATGCAGCGAGAATGACTGCAATGAAAAATGCTTCTGATAATGCAACTGAACTTATTGATGACTTATCATTACAATATAATAGAGCTAGACAAGCTGAAATCACTCAACAAATCACTGAAATTGTTGGTGGTTCCGCAGCACTTGAATAATAATTTAAAGGAGGAAACAACATGAGTAATGGCCGTGTAACTCAGGTTATGGGTCCTGTTGTTGACGTTCGTTTTGAACATAATGAAGTACCTGAAATTAATAACGCCTTAATCATCGAAGTTCCCAAAGAAGATGGTACTTTTGAATTAACGCTTGAAGTTGCATTACAACTAGGTGATGACGTTGTTCGTACAATTGCTATGGATTCAACAGATGGTGTTCAACGTGGTATGGAAGTTCAGAACACTGGAAAAGACATTTCAGTACCAGTTGGCGAAGTAACTTTAGGACGTGTATTTAACGTATTAGGTGACACAATTGATTTAGAAGATAAATTAGATGGTTCAGTAAGACGTGATCCAATTCATAGACAATCACCTAACTTTGACGAATTATCTACTGAAGTAGAAATTCTTGAAACTGGAATCAAAGTTGTAGACTTATTAGCACCATACATCAAAGGTGGTAAAATCGGTCTATTTGGTGGTGCCGGTGTTGGTAAAACCGTTTTAATCCAAGAATTGATTAATAATATCGCACAAGAACATGGTGGTATCTCAGTATTTGCTGGTGTAGGTGAACGTACACGTGAAGGTAACGACCTATATTATGAAATGAGAGATAGTGGTGTTATTAAGAAAACAGCAATGGTATTTGGTCAAATGAACGAGCCACCTGGTGCACGTATGCGTGTGGCACTTTCTGCATTGACAATGGCTGAGTATTTCCGTGATGAACAAGGACAAGACGTTCTGTTATTCATCGATAACATTTTCAGATTTACTCAAGCAGGTTCAGAAGTATCAGCATTATTGGGACGTATGCCTTCAGCTGTAGGTTATCAACCTACTTTAGCTACAGAAATGGGTCAATTACAAGAACGTATTACATCAACGAATAAAGGTTCAGTAACCTCAATTCAAGCAGTATTCGTACCAGCCGATGACTATACTGACCCAGCGCCAGCAACTGCATTCGCTCACTTAGATGCTACAACTAACTTAGAACGTAAATTAACTGAGATGGGTATCTACCCTGCCGTGGATCCTTTAGCATCTACATCAAGAGCATTAGAACCAGCAATTGTTGGTCAAGAGCATTATGAAGTGGCACGAGATGTCCAATCAACACTTCAAAAATATAGAGAATTACAAGATATCATTGCTATTTTAGGTATGGATGAGTTATCAGAAGAAGATAAATTGACTGTAGAACGTGCACGTCGAATTCAATTCTTCTTGTCACAAAACTTCCATGTAGCAGAACAATTCACTGGTCAAAAAGGTTCATACGTTCCTGTTAAAACTACTGTAGCTGATTTTAAAGACATTTTAGATGGTAAATATGACCATATTCCTGAAGATGCTTTCCGTTTAGTTGGAAGTATGGAAGATGTAATTGCCAAAGCAAAAGATATGGGTGTTGAAGTCTAAACAATTAGGAGGTATAGATAATGAGTACAGTTAATCTTGATATTGTCACTCCTAATGGTTCAGTCTACGAAAAAGATGACGTTGAATTAGTTGTTTTTCAAACTACAGCTGGTGAAATGGGTGTCATGAGTGGGCATATTCCGACAGTTGCCGCATTAAAAACAGGCCATGTAAAAGTGAATTTTAGAAATGGTACTGAATATATAGCTGTTAGTGGTGGCTTTGTTGAAATTAGACAACATAAAGTATCTGTCATTGTTCAAACAGCTGAAACTGCAAGTGAAATTGATGTAGAACGAGCTAAATTAGCTCGTCAAAGAGCACAATCTCATTTAGAAGATCAGGATAACAGTGATATAAACAGAGCTAAAAGAGCGTTGGCAAGAGCTGAAAACCGCTTACGCGTAGCAGAATTAAAATAATTAAAAAGGTTTGGAAACTAACTTTAGTTTTCAAACCTTTTTTATGTTGTATCATAGTCACGATTAGTATCATTCTGTGCTTATTTAATGTACAATATAGTACAGAAATCTAAAAGGAGAGAATGTCATGGATTATATAGGACAATTTGCAATAGTACACTTAATTTTACATGTTCTGTGTATTTGTATAGCTTATTGGGCATTAAACTCTCTTAAATTAGATCAATTTTTTAAAAAAGGCTATGCTACTCAAGTACAAGTTTGTCTAATGTTTTTAGCGGTATTATTGGGTACAGCTGTTAGTAATTTTTTAATTGATTTATTACAATTCTCAACACAAGTGAAATTTTTATTTCAATAATGAGGTTATTGTAAATTCTTTTTAAAAATGGATATAATAAATAAATAATTGATTGAAAATCGGGAAATGATGATAGTAATAGGAGTTTAAAGTGGAGGATTATTATGGATAAAATAGTTATAAAAGGTGGCAATCGCCTAACTGGAGAAGTTAAAGTTGAAGGAGCTAAAAATGCAGTTTTACCAGTACTAACTGCATCACTGTTAGCATCAGAAGGTCAAAGTAAACTTGTTAACGTTCCAGATCTAAGTGATGTTGTAACAATAAATAATGTGTTATCAACATTAAACGCTAATGTGGAGTATAACAAAGAAGAAGGTGCTGTATTAGTTGATGCATCTACAACATTAAAAGAAGAGGCACCTTATGAATATGTTAGTAAGATGCGTGCGAGCATATTGGTTATGGGTCCTTTACTAGCTCGATTAGGACATGCCATTGTCGCATTACCAGGTGGTTGTGCAATTGGTGCACGACCAATAGAGCAACATATTAAAGGTTTTGAAGCTCTAGGTGCTGAAATTCACCTTGAAAATGGAAATATTTATGCTAGTACAAAAGATGGTTTAAAAGGTACAGATATTCATTTGGATTTCCCTAGTGTAGGTGCAACTCAAAACATTATTATGGCTGCTTCACTTGCAAAGGGTAAAACAGTAATTGAAAATGTTGCTAAAGAACCTGAAATTGTTGATTTAGCAAACTATATCAATGAAATGGGTGGTAAAGTTACCGGAGCTGGTACTGATACTATTACAATTCATGGTGTCGAAAAATTAAGAGGTGTTGAACATTCAATTATTCCAGATAGAATTGAAGCAGGTACCCTTATCATAGCTGCTGCAATTACACGTGGTGATGTATTTGTTAGAGACGCTGTGAAGGAACACATGACTAGTTTAATTTATAAACTAGAAGAAATGGGTGTTAATTTAGATTTCCAAGAAGATGGTGTAAGAGTCACTGCTGAGGATGAACTTAAACCAGTTGACGTTAAAACATTGCCACATCCTGGATTCCCAACAGATATGCAATCACAAATGATGGCGTTATTATTAACAGCTGAAGGTCATAAAGTGATAACTGAAACAGTCTTCGAAAATAGATTTATGCACGTTGCCGAATTCAGACGTATGAATGCAAATATTACTGTAGAAGGCAGAAGCGCTAAAATACAAGGTAAGAGTCAATTACAAGGTGCTCAAGTTAAAGCAACGGATTTACGTGCAGCTGCAGCATTAATATTAGCTGGTTTAGTAGCTGAAGGTACAACTCAGGTTACTGAATTGAAACATTTAGACCGTGGTTACGTTAATTTCCATGAGAAATTAAAATCATTGGGCGCTAACATTGAAAGAGTAAATTATTAATAAGATAATTATCGTATAAACTTCTGGAGGACTTACATTATGGAAACAATTTTCGATTATAATCAAATTAAACAAATTATTCCACATAGACAACCATTTTTACTAATTGACCGTGTAGTTGAATATGAAGAAGGCAAAAGATGTGTGGGCTTAAAACAAGTATCTGGTAATGAGCCATTTTTCCAAGGACACTTTCCAGATTATGCTGTAATGCCTGGCGTACTAATTACTGAAGCTTTAGCTCAAACAGGAGCTGTTGCTATGCTAAACAGTGAAGAGAATAAAGGTAAAATTGCTTTATTTGCTGGTATTGATAAATGTAGATTTAAAAAGCAAGTAACTCCTGGTGATACTTTAATGTTAGAAGTAGAAATTACTAAAATTAAAGGTCCGATTGGAAAAGGTACAGCTAAAGCAACTGTTGATGGACAATTAGCTTGCAGTTGTGAACTAACTTTCGCAATTCAAAATGCTTAGATAATCATAGATGGGAGTAGGACAGAAATAATATTTTCTCAAAATTTATTTCGTTGGCCTACCCCGGAAAGGATGACTAGGTTTGAAAAAAGCTTGATTCAAGCGCATTTTCAAATCAGTCAGCAACTGACAAAATGATAAAGTAGGCTGAGACATTTAATTTTGTCTCAGCCTCATTTTTATTCTCTCTCAAATTTTTCTTCTTTAAGTTTTGGTTTTGATTGCATCATTCGATTGAATGTTATTTTTAACTCTTCACCAGAAAGACCTTCATCTATCAACTGTTCTAATAAACTCTCTGCATATACTTGACGTAAAGTATAAATATGGCAGTCAAATACTATTGACATTGTTGTTTCGAATTCAGAAATGCTTTTAATTGTGGCATCAAATAAAGCGGGATCATTTGAAGGACGCGTTATCACGACTCTAATGTCCAATAAAGTTTGATCATCATAATATTTTTTCATTGTCTCATAATGTGCATTTGAAATGACAACCTCTAAGAGCCAACCTGTGCCACTATTTTCTTTATTAATGATTACACCATCTTCTAACTCGAATTCAGTTATTCCACCATTTTCGTTTACGATTTGAAAACGTACAGCTTTAAATGTCTTCACTTCATCACATCCCCAAAAAAATTTAAATTATGCAAAAAATGAAATTATTAATAATCTAATATGAGTTTTACAATTATTTTCTTTAAATATATCAAACTTTGTGTATTAAGAGGAATAAAAATATTAAAAATAGAATTTTGACGCTTAAATTATAAATGAATAATATAGTTATAGAAGGAGGTGACACATGCTAAATAAAATTGTGATAGTAGGTCGATTGACCAAAAAGGCACAAATATTTGAAAACGAGGAGGTGAAAATAGCTACGTTCTGTGTTGCAACTGAACGTAATTATAAAGATGAAAATAATGAAATAGCTTGTGATTATATTTTTTGTAAGGCATTTGGTAAAACAGCAACAAATATAGAATCATATACAGACCAAGGCACTTTAGTTGGTATTACAGGACAAATGAGATCTCGTAAGTACGATAAAGATGGCCAAACGCACTTTGTGACTGAATTATATGTTGAAACAATTAAATTTATGTCCCCTAAATCTAAAAATGATAATATTCTTCCTAACACCTCATATGATGAAGACGCTTATTCCTTTGATCACCTTGAAGTGATTGATGTTAACTAATGTTCTAATAACTCCATCCCTTTTTACTATAAAAACTTCTTTTAATTATACTCATGGCCTCTCTTATATAAAGAATTTTATAAGGGAGGCTATTAAATTATCCATTTAATTATCTGAAAGATTTCATAAATATTACAAAGAAAAGATGTTTATTTACCTATTCAAAACTGTCATGATAGTTTGCAATTGAAATAATTATGGTTTTACTAATGTAATTTCTATGTAAAAAAGTCCTGTCTTTTTTTATTTCACTGTAACCTACTATGATTTTATGGATGTTAAAGTGTTACTTGTAAAATTAATTAAGACACAAACATTCTTAGGAGGATATATATATTATGAAAAAGACAATTATTGCTTCATCATTAGCAGTAGGTTTAGGAGTAGTTGCTGGCAACGCTGGACACGCAGATGCGAGCGAAGCTCAAGTAAATAAAGCAGAATTAGCTCAATTAGCTCAATCAAACGATCAATCATTAAATGATAGCCCTATCCAAGAAGGTGCTTACAATGTAACTTTTGATTATGAAGGTTTCACTTACCATTTTGAATCAGATGGTACTAATTGGAGCTGGAACTATGCACAATCAGGTCAAGCTTCTCAACAACAAGATGTAAGTGCACAAGCTTCAACTGTTTCTAATCAAACTTCAGCTGAACAAGTTGGTTCACAACAACAATCTAGTCAAGCTCAACCAACTCAAACTCAACAAGCACCTCAAACTGAACAAACACAACAACCACAAACTGAAGCTACAACTTCTAACTCAAGTTCTTCAAATAACAATGCTTCAAGTGGTTCTTCTGTAAATGTTAACAGTCATTTACAACAAATTGCACAACGTGAATCTGGTGGCGACATTACTGCTATCAACCCAAGTTCAGGTGCAGCAGGTAAATATCAATTCTTACAATCTACTTGGGATTCAGTAGCTCCTGATGAATATAAAGGTGTTTCACCAGCACAAGCTCCTGAAGACGTACAAGATGCTGCAGCAGTTAAATTATATAACACTGCAGGCGCTTCACAATGGGTAACTGCATAATATAGTAATTTAATTATTTTAAAGTAAGAGTGGAACAGTGAATTTTGTTCCACTCTTTTTTGTTTTGTTTGATAAAACGCAGTCATTTTGATATTGTTAAATTAATAAATTAATGCTACTAGGGGAGCCATAGTAAATGGCTGAGATGATTAATTCAGACCCTTATAACCTGATTTGGTTAGTACCAACGTAGGAAAGTAGTTATGTAAATGTTACGTTCTCTTTATTGAATGATAGCTACATTTCTACGTTGAAATGTAGCATTTTTTAATTTTAAGGAGGATTAATATGACATTTTCAACTGAGATTAAAGAGGCTGCGCAACCTATTATTGAAGAAATTTATAATGATGGTTTTATACAAGACCTATTAAAAGGGGATTTAGATGCTCAAGCAGTACGTCAATATTTAAGAGCAGATGCATCATATTTGAAAGAATTTACAAATTTATATGCACTTCTTATCCCAAAAGCGCCATCAATGAAGGATGTTAAATTTTTAGTTGAACAAATTGAATTTATGCTTGATGGTGAGGTTGAGGCACATGAAATCCTAGCAGATTATATCAACGAACCTTATGAAGAAATTGTTAAAGAAAAAGTATGGCCACCTAGTGGAGATCATTATATTAAACATATGTATTATCACGCATATGCACATGAAAATGCTGCGTATACTATAGCTGCAATGGCACCTTGTCCTTATGTATATGAAGTAGTAGCTAAAATGGCATTAGATGATCAAAATCTAAATAGAGATTCAGTAACATCGAAATGGTTTGATTTCTATAGCACAGAAATGCGACCATTAATCGAAGTATTTGACAATTTATTAGATGAATTAACAGCAAATTGTACAGAACAAGAGAAAAAAGATATTAAAGAAAGTTTCTTACAAAGTACTATACATGAACGTAATTTCTTTAATATGGCTTATATTAATGAACAGTGGAACTTCGGAGGCGACAAAAATGCATAAACCCAAAATTGCTTTAACAATTGCAGGAACTGATCCATCAGGTGGCGCTGGTGTAATGGCCGATTTAAAATCATTTCATGCCTGTGGCGTCTACGGTATGGCAGCGATTACAAGTATTGTTGCGCAAAACACGAAAGGCGTTCAACACATCCATAATCTTGAGATAAGTTGGGTACAAGAACAATTAGACAGTGTCTTTAATGATGAATTACCACATGCTATTAAGACAGGCATGATTGCAACTCATGAAACAATGGAGTTAATCCAACATTATTTGAAACAGCATTCAGATATTCCATACGTTATTGATCCAGTTATGCTTGCTAAAAGTGGTGATTCACTTATGGATGATGATACTAAGAAACATTTACAGAATACATTACTACCTTTAGCAGATGTCGTCACGCCTAATATTCCTGAAGCAGAGGAAATTACTGGTATCAAAATAGACACTGAAGAAAATATACGAAAAGCTGGTAACATATTTATTAACGAGATAGGTAGTAAAGGCGTCGTAATAAAAGGTGGGCATTCTGCTGATTTAAACAATGCCAAAGATTTCTTGTTTACTAAGGATGATGTATATACTTTTGAAGATCAACGCTTTGATACAAAACATACTCACGGCACCGGATGTACATTTTCAGCGGTAATTACTGCAGAACTTGCAAAAGGTAAATCAATCTATGAAGCGGTAAAAAAAGCTAAGAAATTTATTTCATTAAGTATTCAATATACGCCAGAGATTGGTCAAGGTAGAGGGCCGGTGAACCATTTTGCTTATATGAAGAAAGTAGGTTTAGATGATGAATAACTTAGAACGTTTGAGACAAGAGAACCCTCTAGTTGTATGTTATACAAATGATGTCGTGAAGAATTTTACAGCCAATGGTTTACTCAGTATCGGCGCGAGCCCAGCAATGAGTGAAGCACCTGAAGAAGCGAAGGAATTTTATAAAGTCGCTGGTGCATTACTTATTAATATTGGCACGATGACTAAAGCAAATGAACAAGACATATTGGAAATTGGTAAAATTGCGAATCAACAAGGAACACCGATTGTATTTGATCCAGTGGCAGTTGGTGCATCTTCATATCGTAAAGCATTTTGCCAAAAATTCTTATCAGAAGTGAAAGTATCAGTAATTAAAGGAAATGCCTCAGAAATTTTAACGTTAGTAGATGCGACTACAACGATGAAAGGTACAGATGGTAAAACTGACTTAGATGTTGTTGAAATAGCTAAGAGAGCCCATGAGGAATTGAATACAGCCATCGTGTTAACAGGTAAAGATGATGTTGTTGTCCAAGGTGGCAAAGTTGTCAAGTTATCTAATGGGTCACCTTTATTAGCTAAAATTACTGGTGCTGGATGTTTACTCGGTGGTATTGTAGCGAGTTTCTTATTTAGAGAAGAAAATCCAACACTACAAGTGTTAGAAGAAGCAGTGAGCATTTATAATATTGCTGCTGAAATTGCTGAAAAGGATCAACAAGTGAATGGACCAGGTACATTTTTACCCAAACTGTTAGATCAAATGTATAACATTGATTTTAATACTTACCAACAACAAGTCAAAAGACAAGAGGTTGAATAATATGTTTAATTCATCATCATTAAACGTTTATTTTATTTGCGGTACGCAAGATGTTCCAGAAGGAAAAGATATTAGAGAAATACTAAAACAAGCTTTAGAAGCTGGAATTACCCTTTTTCAATTCCGTGAAAAGGGGCCAACATCATTAGATGGTGTTGAGAAAGAACATTTAGCAATTGATTTATTAAAACTATGTCATGACTATCAAGTACCATTTATTGTAAATGACGACGTTGATTTAGCTGAGAAAATAAATGCAGACGGTATTCATGTAGGGCAAGATGATGAAAATGTGAAGTCTTTTGCTGAACGCTTCAAAGATAAAATCATTGGGCTTAGCATTGGAAATGAGAAAGAATATTATCATTCGGATTTGGAACATGTTGATTATATTGGAGTTGGACCTATGTTTGCAACAATCTCTAAAAATGATGCTAACGCACCAGTAGGTCCATCAATGATTGCTACATTAAAGAACATCAATCCTTCGTTACCAATGGTAGCAATTGGAGGCATAACAGAAGACAATATTGAACCTATTGCTCAAAATGGTGCAGATGGTGTTTCAGTTATTTCAGCGATTGCACGTAGTCATAATATTGACAAGACTGTTACTAAAATGAAAAGTTATTTCAAATAAATAATAAAATTTTTCTTTTTTTGTTTTCTAGTACACGGTTACTATGATAAAATAATCCCTATGTGAATATATCAATAGAGGTGTAAAAATGAAGAAGAAAGCGTTACTACCTTTGTTATTAGGGGTAATGGTCTTTTTAGCCGGATGTGACTATTCTAAGTCTAGTAATAGAGATGGATTTTTCTATAATACATTCGTAGAACCAATGTCTAAAGTATTACATTGGTTAGGCCATTCAGTATTTAACGATGACTACGGTATTGCAATTATCGTATTAGTTTTAGTAATACGTATTATCTTGTTACCATTCATGCTATCAAACTATAAAAATAGTCATTTGATGCGTGAAAAAATGAAAGTTGCCAAACCAGAAGTTGATGGTGTGCAAGAGAAAGTTAAACGTGCACGTACTCAAGAAGAGAAAATGGCAGCAAACCAAGAAATGATGGAAGTTTATAAGAAATACGATATTAATCCAATGAAGAGTGCATTAGGATGTTTACCTGTATTAATTCAAATGCCAGTTGTCATGGGATTATACTTTGTATTACGTTACCGTATTGGTGGCGGTATTGCAGAACATCCTCACTTCTTATGGTTTAATTTAATACATCCTGATATTTGGATTACTATCATTGCCGGTGTGCTTTACTTTATCCAAGCTTGGGTATCAAGTAAGCAAATGCCTCAAGAACAACGTCAAATGACATATATGATGATGATTGTATCACCAATCATGATTATTTGGATTTCATTAAGTTCGGCTTCAGCTTTAGGTTTATATTGGTCAGTCAGTGCGGCATTCTTGGTTGTTCAAACATACTTCGCCAATATGTACTATGAAAAAGTTGCTCAAAGAGAAGTTGCACCAATGATTGAAAAATTTAAGGAAAATAATAGTAACTCAAATAAAAAAGGTAAAAACACTCAAGTCGTTTCTAAGAATAATAAAAAGAAAAAATAAATTAGTTTAATTGAAACTAGTAAGTAAAAAGGTCGATATCCTTACGTAGGGTATCGACCTTTTTTGGCTCTATAATAAATTGGACTGATGACTAAAAATCATCAGTCCAATTTTTATGTTTGAATACAAAAATGGCGCAATTACCTCTATAATTATTAGCTACCAAACAAAATAAAAAGAAAGGTAATGCGCCTATGTGTAAGTCTATATTAAATACATTAAGAATTAAAGATAAAAATCTAAATTTTTCAGATGAAGTGATTGAGAAAAAACATAAAGGACGAATGAGCTTGTTTTACTATGCCGAGCTCACTTATCAACCTACACATTGTGAAAATTGTTCAACTAAAAATGAAAATTTCTCAATAGTAAAAAATGGTAAGAAAACCTCAACGATTACTTTACTTAAAATTATGGAAATGCCCGCTTATTTAGAACTTCAAAAACAAAGATTTTATTGTAAATCATGTGACAGTCATTTTACTGCTAAATCTAATATTGTCGACGCTCATTGCTTTATTTCTAATAAAACAAAACTTGCAGTTTTAGATAAAGCACAAGAATACCGCTCTCAAAAATCTATCGCTAAGTCATGCTTAGTATCATCAATGACTGTGTCTAGAGTGATTAATCAAGCGGCAAGCGACGTAGGTCAGTCTTCTTTTGATGCTTTACCTGAACACTTAATGATGGACGAATTTAAAAGTGTTAAAAATGTTATCGGAAAAATGAGTTTTATTTATGCAGATGCTGTATCGCACCGCATCGTAGATGTGGTAGCGGATCGTAAGTTAAAATCGCTAAAAGATCATTTTTATCGCTATTCTTTGAAACTCAGACAAAAAGTCAAAACAGTCACGATTGATATGTATGAACCATATATGTCACTAATCAAACAATTATTTCCTAACGCGAAGATTATTATTGATCGTTTTCATATTGTTCAATCTTTAAATCGAGCGTTAAATATGTCTAGAGTTCATGTAATGAATTGTTATAGAACCTCTAATAGACCGCTTTATAATAAATATAAAAGTTATTGGAAACTATTTCTTAAACCTTTTGAAACGCTAGAAGCATTTAATTATCATAAAGTCCATTTATTTAAAGAGTGGAAAACCGAAAAAGGCATTATAAATTACTTATTAGGTGTAGATGTAGAACTATTTAATACATATCACTACGTTCATGAGCTAAGAAGATTATTAAAAGAAAATCAAATAGAGAAATTTAATCATAAACTCTTTTCTATTCATCTTTCAGATGTGTGTCCTAAATTACGCCCAGTCATTAGAACTTTAAGACGATTAGCTACTTTCATTGAAAATACTATGACATATTCTAACCTGACCAACGGTCCGTTAGAAGGAATTAATAATAAAATCAAACTCATTAAAAGGGTATCTTTTGGTTATAGAAATTATGATAATTTACGTAATCGAATTATTATAACTTCGCGACTATTTGTCTCAACAACAAAAAAAGAGATTAAACAACTTAAAGTTGCTTAATCTCAATATTTGGACTCATCAGTCCGATTTGACGTAGAGCCCCTTTTTTTATATATGCCATTCTTTATAAAATTGATTTAAAAACTGTTCCATAAACGCATGTCTTTCTCTAGCTAATTTTCGACCAGTTTCAGTATGCATTAAATCTTTTAATTTTAATAATTTATCATAAAAGTGACGTATAGCGGAAGGTTCTAAATTAGTAATCGTTTCAATATTAGGTATGTCACTATGTGGTGATTCTGTCCACATTGGCTCATTAAAATGGCCTGAAAATTGAAATGCTCTAGCAATACCAATAGCACCAATCGCATCTAGTCGATCTGCATCTCTAACAATTTGTCCTTCAATTGGAAGGTCTACATGATTATTTTGTCCATTTCTATAACTTAAATGTTGAATGATGTAAATAATCTTTTGTTGTTGATCAGAAGATACGCGAATGTTCTTTAAAAATGTTTTTAAACAATCTAAAGCATTGGCTTTATTTGTTAACTTATCATCAATGACATCATGAAGTAATGCAGATAATGTGATAATTAAATATTCTCCTTGTTGCTCGCATTTAGAGATTGTTTGAGCTAGTGACGTTACACGTTCTACATGTGCAACATCATGACCAGAATAATCACTTTTATGAAAATCTTTCATATATCTATGCGCTAATTCTATTTGTCGTGTTACATCCATTTTAATCTCCTTATTGTTCAGATGAGTTCGGGACTAAAGTATTATTTTAAGACTATAATATTTTCATTGTGATTTTTTAAGCCACTATATCTAAATTATCTATAGAATAGGTGAAAGTAATTGAGATATACCTTCTTTAAATTTAATCCACAGGCTTCGTTTATTATATAAGTCTTCAGTGAGTCGGTAAGATACTTTCATATCTTGAATAAATGCTTCTTTTAGTTGCGCTGCAATTGCTTCATCATAGATGAATGCGTTTACTTCAAAGTTCAATGTAAAACTACGATTATCCATGTTGGCAGTACCTACTGAAGCAATTTCATCATCAATAATTAATGTTTTGGAGTGTAAGAAACCATTATCATAATGATAGATTTTCACGCCAGCTGATAATAGAGAAGCTGCGTTTTTTAAGGTAGCCCAATAAACAAAAGGATGATCAGGTTTATTAGGAATCATGATATTGACCTCTACACCACCTAAAGCTGCTATTTTAATTGCATCAATGAAGGCTTGATCAGGAATAAAATAGGGTGATTGAATATAAATAGATTGTTTAGCTGAAGAAATCATTTTCAAATAACCATATTTGATTTGCTCCCAATCTTCATCAGGACCACTTGAGGCAATTTGTACACCTATTGTTCCACCAGAGTCTACATCAGGAAAATAGCGATCTTCATATTCGATTGAATCACGGTTTGATTGTGAGTTCCAATCTAATATAAATCTCAGTTCAAGTGCGTTTACAGAATCTCCTTCTAATCGCAAATGAGTGTCTCGCCAATATCCAAATTTTTTATCTTTACCTAAATATTCGTCGCCTACATTAAAACCACCAACATAACCAATTTTACCGTCAATAATAACTATTTTTCTATGGTTTCGGTTATTCATACGTAGGTTTATAAGTGGGAGTTTAGAAGGAAAGAAAGATTCAACATGTCCACCTTTTTGACGAAAGTGTTTTAAATCTTTTTTTCTTAGAGTTCTTGATCCCATATCATCGTATAACATTTTAACTTCTAAGCCCTCATCAAGTTTATCCTCAAGTGCTGAGAGAATTCGATGACCTAATTCATCACTTTTGAAAATATAGTATTGAATATGTATATAATCTTTTGCATTTTTAATATCACTTAATAATGCATCAAATTTTGCATGGCCATCAGTATAAATCTTGGTTTGATTATCAGTAGTAAGGAATGCAGCATTGTTAAAAAGTAACATGCGTACCATTTCTTTAAACTTAACAATTTGATGATTACCTTTTGAGAAATCGTCGCTTTCTAATGCTTCAATTTGTTCATCGACAATCATAGCAAGGCCTTTACGGTCTTCTTTTTTCAATTTAAAAATACGATTGCGTTGAATTTGGCGTCCTAATAGTAAATATAAAATAAACCCTATAATTGGTAAAAATACTAAAACAAGTAGCCAAGCCCATATTGAACCAGCACTACGGCGCTCCATAAAGATAATAACAAACGCAAAAATTAAGTTTAATATAAAGGCAGCAATTAAAATGATATTAATAATCAATGAGGAATGCGTGAAAGACATTGAGTATATTTCTACCATAGTACGCCTCCTGTTTATTTTTTAATTCTTGCAAGAATAAGATAAGTCTAGTACTTTCTTAAACTTAATTGTATCATGGCATTAACTAAATAGCATGACCCTTTTTCATGAAAATAAGTTACAGTGTTTGACGAATATGAAGGTAAATTATACGATATGATAGTACTATTAGAAAGGGTGACGACCTTGAATAATCATGAAAATGCACATCATTCCGATCAAATTAAAATGAATTTAAAATCAAGACTTAATCGTATTGAAGGGCAAGTTAGAGCGATTAATCGCATGATTGAAGAAGATGTATACTGTGATGACGTGCTAACTCAAATTAGAGCTACAAGATCAGCTTTAAATAGTGTGGCCACTAAGTTGCTAGATCATCATATGAAAAGCTGTATCATGGATAAAGTGAATAACGGCGCTCAAGAAGAAGCGATGGAAGAATTGTTAGTGACTTTTCAAAAATTAATGAAAGATTAGGGGTTAATTAAATGAACTTTAGTGAAATTAGAATTAGTGAATTAAATACTGAAGAGCAAGCTAATTCACTCCAACATAGACTTGAGAAGATGATAGGTGTAGATGAAGTAATTGTAGAACTAAATGACCAATTAGTTAAAATTTCTTATGAAACACCTACGAATTTAAATAGTATTGAAAAAGAAATTTATGATGATGGTTATAAGGTATTAGGTTGATAATTTAAAATAATTTTATTAAATATCAATTTTATGCTGAATTAATGTAGTAAAACAACGATAATTGGGGTAGTATAACTTTGAAGTCATAAAACGAGGTGAAAGCCATGAGTAATTCGGATAAATTGCAAAATGTTGTTAAATTATTATCGTCATTAGGTGTGAATATTAATAAAACTAAATCTCGTTTAGACATTATTAATACATTGCCAGCTACAACACCTGTGCGCCAAGAACTTAAATAGTCTGCTAGCAATTGATAAAGGTAGAAGAGTCTGGGACATAAACCCTAGAGAAATAGCCAGTAAATGAGTTTTAACAAATTCATTTACTGGCTTCTTTATTTACAATACTCCGTATTGTTGGCTCGCTTTCTTAGGGGACAGCTTCAGCCTGTAGTCTTCAGCTTGTCCTGTTCCCTCAAGAGTCTCGCCAAAATACTTTGTATTTATATGTAATTTTACATTGTAATACTTTAAAAAAATAAAGCACTTTCGTATAATTTAATAAACATCACTAAACTAAATTAACGAGGTGCCTTATGTATAAAAATTATAACATGACTCAACTTACTCTACCAATGGAAACTTCAGTTCTTATCCCCACAAATGATATTTCACGACATGTAAATGATATTGTTGAAACAATTCCTGACAATGAATTCGACGAATTCAGACATCACCGTGGTGCAACTTCGTACCATCCTAAAATGATGTTAAAAGTGATTCTATATGCCTACACACAATCTGTATTCTCAGGTCGTAAAATAGAAAAAATGCTTAATGATAGCATCCGAATGATGTGGCTATCACAAAATCAAAAACCTTCTTATAAAACAATTAATCGATTTAGAGTAAATCCAAAAGTAGATGCTTTATTAGAATCTTTATTTATTCAATTTTACAGTCAGTGTGTAAAACAAAATCTTATAGATGATAAAGCTATTTTTATTGATGGTACAAAAATTGAAGCAAATGCCAATCGATATACATTTGTATGGAAAAAGAGTATTCAAAACCATGAATCAAAGATGAATGAGGATTCTAAAGCCCTCTACCATGAATTGGTAACCAATAAAATCATACCGGAAATTAAAGAAGATCATGATAATGAATTAACAAAAGAAGAAATAGATTTGATTGGTAGTCACTTAGATAAAGAAATCGAAGATTTAAACCAACATATCAACAATGAAAAATGTACTAAAACAAGAAAACAAATACGTCTCAAAAGAACTAAAATCAAAAAATACAAAAAGCAAATCAATGATTATTTTGAGCGAAAGTATCGATACGAATTTCAAAAATCTATTTTAAAGGATAGAAATAGTTATTCTAAGACAGATCATGATGCGACATTTATGAGAATGAAAGAAGATCACATGAAAAATGGACAACTTAAGCCAGGGTATAATTTACAAATAGCGACAAATTCCCAATTTGTTTTATCTTATAATGTGTATCAAAATCCAACGGATACTAGAACGATGATTCCATTTTTAAATTCAATTCAAGAGACCTACGGTCATTTACCTGAATATATTGTAGCTGATGCAGGTTATGGTAGTGAATCAAATTATAAGGCAATTATAGATGACTTTAATCGAACGCCACTCATAACATATGGAATGTTTATAAAAGATAAAACTAAAAAATATAAAAGTGACATCTTTAATACTCAAAATTGGAACTATGACGAAATTAATGACGAATTCATTTGTCCGAATAATAAACGGCTAGGTTTTAAAAGATATGCCTATCGTCATGATAAGTATGGTTATAAGCGAGACTTCAAATTATATGAATGTGATGATTGTTCAGAATGTCCTCTGAAAAATCAATGTATGAACTTCAATTCAAAAACAAACAAAAAAATAATGAAGAATTATAACTGGGAATATTTTAAATCCCAAATTAACAAAAAGCTTTCAGAACCAGAAACAAAAAATATCTACAGTCAAAGAAAAATTGATGTGGAACCTGTTTTTGGATTTATGAAGGCTATTTTGGGTTTCACTCGGATGTCTGTCCGAGGACTCAATAAAGTCAAAAGAGAACTTGGTTTTGTATTAATGGCACTTAATATAAGAAAAGTAGTAGCTCAACGAGCTGAAAATAATCAAAAAATTTATAAAAAAGACAATTTCTATATTATTTCAATAGAAATTGTCTTTTTTTCACTTATCCAAGAACTTTATGTCCCGGACTCTTCTTTATTAGGCATTGTTTGTCTTTGATGGAAATGTATAGATAAGACGACACCTATACCAACCATTAAACTCCATAGTGAACTACCGCCATAACTAATAAATGGTAGTGGAATTCCGGTAATAGGTAGTAATTGGATTGTCATACCTATATTTTGTAATATATGGAAAACAAGTAGTGATACATAGCCTATGATAAATATTTTGCTGAATGGAGATTCAACTTTCGTAGCAAGTCGAATTAAATGAAAAATCAATGCTAAAAAGATGAGTAGTAAAACTACAGCGCCTATAAATCCCATTTCTTCTCCAACTACTGAGAATATAAAATCTGTATGATTTTCAGGAATGTAAACCTCACCATGATTAAATCCTTTACCGAATAATTGACCAGACCCAATCGCTTTTAAAGATTCTGTTAAGTGATAACCGTCTCCAGCACTATATGAATATGGATCCAACCAAGAATTAATTCGTCCCATTTGATACATTTTCACACCTAGAAGGCTCTCAATTAACGTTGGTTTATAAATGATAGCTAATATAATAGTTCCTCCAAAAACAAAAGCGACTATAAATAATGGTGCTAAAATTCTCCATGTAATACCGCTAACTAACATTATACCGATAATAATAGCGCAAATCACAAGCGTTGTACCTAAGTCATTTTGTAATAAGATTAAAGCCATTGGAACTATTGAAATTCCTATGATTTTAAAGAACAAGACTAAATCAGTTTGAAAAGATTTATTAAAAGTAAAACGATTATGGTTAGAAACGCTCTTTGCTAATGCTAGAATTAAGATGACCTTCATAAATTCTGAGGGTTGAATACTTACTGGTCCAAATGAATACCAACTTTTAGCACCATTAATGATTGGTGTAATAGATGTTTCAGGTAATATGAGTAAACCGATAAGTAGTACACAAAAGATAAAATAAAGAATATATGTATTATTTCTAATCTTTTTAGGTGAAATAAGCATAATAACTAATGCGATAATAGCACCTAATATGTAATATATGATTTGGCGAATACTAAAGTTTGCACTATATTGTCCTCCACCCATAGCTGAACTAATCGTAGTAACACTTATAATGGCAAGTATGGTTAATAATGCTACAAGTATCCAGTCTATCTTACGTAGCCAATGTTTTGAAGGCTGTTGACGGGATGAATATTTCATGAGAAAACTCCTTAAATTCTTATAATCGAACGATTAATATTATATACAAATTTTACATGACTTTATATTAATTTGCTAGAAAATAACAGGCTGAATATAGAAAACTAAAAATTCTATCTAAAATTGTGTTTGAATTATGATTGGTAAATTAATCTAATATAAACCAAAAAAATTATTTAAACATAATTAGATTTAAGTTGATAAATGCAAAATCACTTTAGACTGTGATAATATTGTTTTTTAGAAAGCATAGTTTAAACTAAATAAAATTTATAAAATATTGATAGTTAACTAAAAAGAAAAAGTAAAAATGAATTGAAAGAGATATAGACATTTGTAAGAAGTTTAAATAACGTAATAGTTTAATACTTCTCATAAATGATTGAGTTATGATCTTTCTTAATGGAGGAACTACTTATGGTAAAAGAAAACATTTGTATCGTATATGGTGGTAAAAGTGCTGAACATGATGTTTCTAAATTGACTGCGCAAAATGTTCTTAATGCAATTGATAAAGAAAGATATTTAGTGGATATCATTTATATTACGAATGATGGCTTATGGAAGAAAAAAGAAAATATCACTGAGGAAATTAAAGAAATTGAATCCCTAAATATGACAGATATAGAAGCGGGCGAAATCACTATTTTGCTTAAAGAAAGTAGAAATGGTAAACCTTATGATGCAATATTCCCATTACTTCATGGCCCTAATGGTGAAGATGGTACAATTCAAGGGTTATTTGAAGTTCTTGATTTACCATATGTTGGAAACGGTGTACTAGCTGCATCAAGTTCAATGGATAAACTTGTCATGAAACAATTATTTGAACATAGAGGATTGCCTCAATTACCTTACATTAGTTTCTTAAGAAGTGAATATGAAAAATATGAGGGGAATATTATTAAACTCGTTAAAGATAAACTTACATATCCAGTATTCGTAAAACCTGCAAATCTTGGCTCAAGTGTAGGTATTAGTAAATGTAATAATGAGGATGAACTAAAATCAGGTATTGAGGAAGCTTTCCAATTTGACCGTAAACTCGTTATTGAGCAAGGTATTAATGCTCGCGAAGTTGAAGTAGCTGTATTGGGCAATGACTATCCTGAAACAACATGGCCAGGAGAAGTTATCAAAGATGTTGCATTCTATGATTACAAATCAAAATACAAAGACGGTAAAATCAGTTTACAAATTCCTGCAGAATTAGATGAAGAAGTGCAAATGACATTAAGAAACATGGCATTGGAAGCATTTAAAGCTACAGATTGTTCGGGATTAGTACGTGCGGATTTCTTTGTTACTGAAGACAATCAAATTTTTATTAATGAAACAAATGCAATGCCTGGATTTACAGCATTTAGTATGTATCCAAGTTTATGGGAGAATATGGGGTTATCTTATTCTGACCTAATCACAAAATTAATTGACCTAGCTAAAGAACGTCACGAGGATAAAAAGAAAAACAAATACACAATTGACTAAGAGAGGGATTCATAAATGATAGAAGTTACTTTACAGCAAATTCAGGAATGGATACCTTGTGATATTGATTCACAATATTTACGACAAACCATCAAAGGTGTGACGATCGATTCACGTGCAATCAAAACTAATATGTTATTTATACCATTTAAAGGTGAGAACGTAGATGGTCATTGCTTTGTTTCACAGGCGTTAAAAGATGGCGCTGGGGCTTCTTTCTATGAAAAGGGCCATGACATTGATGATAACGTGAAGGGACCTATTATATGGGTAGACGATACATTAATTGCGTTACAACAATTAGCTAAAGCATATCTTAAACATGTGAACCCTAAAGTAATAGGTGTTACTGGTTCAAACGGTAAAACAACTACAAAAGATATGATTGAGAGTGTATTACACACTGAATTTAAAGTAAAAAAAACGCAAGGTAATTACAATAATGAAATAGGCTTACCGTTAACTATTTTAGAGCTTGATTTAGATACAGAGATTTCAATATTAGAAATGGGTATGTCTGGATTCCATGAAATAGAATTACTTTCTAATATAGCAGAACCAGATATTGCTGTTATTACTAATATTGGTGAATCACATATGCAAGATTTAGGTTCTCGTGAAGGCATTGCTAAAGCTAAATCTGAAATAACAATTGGACTTAAAAAAGAAGGAACATTCATCTATGATGGTGATGAACCATTGCTTGAACCACATGTTAAAAAAATCAAACACGCTAAATGTTTAAGTGTAGGTTTGAAACAAGATAATGCTTTAGTATGCGAAGTAGAACATAGTGAAAATGATGGCATTGCTTTCTCTATTAACGGTAATGAACATTATAAATTACCTATTCTAGGAATCCATAATATGAAAAATGCAGCTATCGCTATTGCTATTGGTCATGAACTAGGACTTAAATATGAGACTATTCAACATAACATTAATCATGTTCAACTTACTGGTATGCGAATGGAACGCCATATTACTGATGATGATATTACTATCATAAATGATGCTTATAATGCCAGTCCTACAAGTATGAAAGCCGCAATTGATACTTTGAGTCAAATGGAAGGTAGAAAAATTATTGTACTTGCTGACTCACTTGAATTAGGGGAAAATAGTCGTTCAATGCACGAAGAGGTAGGCGCATATTTAGAAGGTAAAAACATCCATACATTATTAACATATGGCAAAGATGCAAAGTATATTAGTGATATTGGAGGACAATTTGTTGACCACGTTGAATATTTTATTGATAAACAACAATTAACTCAATATTTAATAAATAACTTAGTTGCTAACGACAAAGTTCTTGTAAAAGGTTCAAGAGGAAATAAACTTGAAGAAGTTGTAAATAAATTGATTTAATTATTTTCAAAATTACTATCAATCTAAGCAAGTCACTAATTAGGAATCTAAATCCTTTAGTGGCTTGTTTTTTTACTTTAAAAATTTAATTAACAAGTGAAAAATGTAAACGCTATTATATGAAAATAGGTTTGAAAACGAGTTCATCTATAAAATTGCTTTATTGCGATATGTAATTTTAGGTGGTACTATATAGAAGTTGACGTAATAAGAGGACCTTATATACACAAACGTATATTGATAAATAAGAAAGTTAAAAGGAGAATTATATTGCAAAATTTTAAAGAACTAGGGATTTCGGATAAAACAGTTGAGACCCTTGAAGCAATGGGCTTTAAGGAACCCACACCTATCCAAAAAGATAGTATCCCTTATACATTAGAAGGAAAAGACATCCTTGGACAAGCTCAAACTGGTACAGGTAAAACGGGAGCGTTCGGGATTCCTTTAATAGAAAAAGTTGTGGGTCAATCAGGTGTACAAGCGTTAATATTAGCACCTACAAGAGAATTGGCTATGCAAGTAGCTGAACAATTAAGAGAATTTAGCCGTGGTCAAAATGTACAAGTTGTAACGGTATTTGGTGGTATGCCAATCGATCGACAAATTAAAGCTTTAAAAAGAGGACCACAAATCGTTGTAGGTACACCAGGACGTGTCATTGACCACTTAAATAGACGTACATTAAAAACAAATGGTATTCATACATTGATTTTGGATGAAGCGGATGAAATGATGAACATGGGATTCATCGATGATATGAGATTCATTATGGATAAAATTCCAGCTGAACAAAGACAAACAATGTTATTCTCAGCAACAATGCCTAAAGCAATCCAAACTTTAGTACAACAATTCATGAAATCTCCTCAAATCGTTAAGACAATGAACAACGAAATGTCAGACCCTCAAATTGATGAATATTATACAATAGTGAAAGAGCTTGAAAAGTTCGATACATTTACTAATTTCTTAGATGTACACCAACCTGAATTAGCCATTGTCTTCGGTAGAACAAAACGTCGTGTGGATGAATTAACAAGTGCTTTATTATCTAAAGGATACAAAGCAGAAGGCTTACATGGTGATATCACACAAGCTAAACGTTTAGAAGTATTGAAGAAATTTAAAAATGATCAAATCGATATATTAGTTGCTACAGACGTTGCGGCACGTGGTTTAGATATTTCAGGTGTAAGTCATGTATATAACTTTGACATTCCTCAAGATACTGAAAGCTATACACATAGAATCGGACGTACAGGAAGAGCTGGTAAAGAAGGCATCGCTGTTACATTTGTAAATCCAATTGAAATGGATTACATCCGTCAAATTGAAGATTCAAATGGAAGACGCATGAACGCTTTAAGACCACCTCACCGAAAAGAAGTATTAAAAGCGCGTGAAGATGATATTAAAGATAAAGTGAAAAATTGGATGTCACGAGAAAGTGAAGCACGTTTGAAACGTATCTCAAGCGAGTTATTAGAAGAATATGATAGTACTGAATTAGTTGCATCATTACTACAAGAATTAGTAGAAGCAAATGATGAAGTGGAAGTACAATTAACATTTGAAAAACCATTAGCACGTAAAAATCGCCAAGGTAAAGGTAATGGATCACGTCGTGGTGGAAAACGTAATAACAAGTTCGATAATAAAAACAAACGTTCAAAAGGTAACTTTAATAAGAAAAAAGGTAAAAAACCTGACCGTCGTGAAAGACAAGACAAAGGTAGATCTACGATGAAAGGTCGAACATTCGCAGATTTACAAAAATAAAATAATTCAATATTGAATTTTATAATCAAACCATCTCATGCTTTTGAGGTGGTTTTAAATTTGATTAAATAGTAGAAGTAATTTAACAATTTCGCATATTCAGCAAGGTCAGTAAGCCTCACACTAAATATGATATAATAAAATAAAATTGCAAAGGAGTATATTATGAAGGTAGAAAGTTCATTTCATAAGAGTCCTAAAAATGCACTGAAATACCACTGGCTTAATAGTGGTATCTTATTTTTAATAGAACTGATTATCATTGTTGCACTATTTTCAATGTGGCGATATTTTAATTGGTACCACCTTATTGTCTACATACTTATCTTCTTAGTCTTCATTTCGGTTATTCGTTTACTATTACAGCCCATTATTAATTATAAATATCGTTTTTATAGGGTTAATGATAGAAATGTCGAAGTTAAAAAGACTTTTATCTTTAAAAAACACCAAATAACTAAAATTGAACGGCTACAATTTTTAGAAATTAAAAGTAATCCTATTTTAAAGCTATTAAATTTAAATATTTTAATTTTTGTAACAGCGGGACATGAACTAAAATTACCAATTGTCTCAGAAGAAGAAATGAATCAATTATCAGAAGATATTTTTATAGCATTGCGAGGTGCTGATTCAGATGTTTAATCCACAAAAATTGCATCCAATTTCATACATAACAGGGATAATAGACGTAATTAAACAAAATATTTTTACATTTATCATATTAGTTGGTTTTAATATATGGAATTTTGATTTTACAGAAATTCGTCATTATATTGGCCCATCAATCTTTTTATTTATCTTTATTTTGACGTTTATACATCGATTTTTAGAAATTAAAGTTACAAGATATTGGATTGAAAACGATCAATTTATTGTTACATCTGGTTGGTTAAATAAAAAAAGAAAAGAACTAAATCTAAGTAGAATTCAGTCATTAGATACAACACAAGGTTTGATTAACCAAATCGTGGGTGGTGTTAGTTTACAAATTAAAACGCCAAGTGATGGTATTGAATTGGCAACAATAACGAAGAAACAGAGTGAGTTCATTGAACAAACCATACGTATGAGACAAAAAGAATTAAATAATGATACTCAAGAATATTCAATCAATGATGAAGCGGATGAAAATGAACTAAAAACTGAGCAATACAATGCGTCGACAAGTGTAACAGAAAGTAATTCAGAACATGTGTTCAATATGTCCTTAACTTCACTAATTCTAATGGCTATGACGAGTGGGGCAATAGGTGTGGCCTTTGCTGCCGTTTCGCCAATAGTAGGTGCATTTCAAGATATTATCCCTTGGGATAAATGGACGTCTAATCTATGGCATTGGGTAAATTCTGTACTTATTATTGTGTTGTTTGTTGTTGTATCGATTTTAATCATTAGTTATGTTTTAGGAACTATAATTACGATTATTCGTTATTATAACTACAAAGTTGTACAACAGGGGAATCATCTTAAAATTAGTTATGGTCTTTTTAATGTGAAAAATCTAACAGTTCCAACTGATCGACTACAAGCAGTGTTAGAGAAACAATCTTTCTTAAGAAAAATATTTGGATATACCTCTATACACTTTATAATCACGAGTGATATGGACATAGAGTCTAAAGATGATGCAAGTGACAATGGTAAAATTATGATATTACCATTTATAAGACAAAAAGAAGCGTATGAAATTATTGGAAAGCTTGTACCAGAAATGAAGTTTAATAAGGTCGAAAACATTATGCCGTGGAATGGATTTCATCGTCACTTTTTTATACCAAGTATTATCGTTTTAATTTTAGCTAGTATTGGAACTTATTTTTGGAGTGCATGGAGCTTTTTTATCGCTTTGATGATAATTATTGTGATGATGTCTCATGCATATATCTACGTTAAAAATGCTGGCTTAGTGATAGAGAATGATGAAATTACTTTGAAACGCGTAAGCACTTTTGGTTTTCAAACATATTACTTCAAAACGGATAAAATTATAGGTATGGAAACGAGCCAACATCCTTTTCTCGAAAGAAGTCATTTAGCAAATTTATATTTCCTTATTGCTAAGGGATCAATATTTGAGTTTATGGAATTAAAGTTCATAAAAGAAGATACATCGCAACGCTACGTTGATGCGTATTTAAGAGGTGAGTACGATGTCTAATTATAATTACATGAATAAAAACGGCCTTAAAGTGATGAGGATTGCTTCAATGATTACTAGCATTATTTTTACAATTATAGTGATAATAGCAAGCATTTTATGTGATTTATACATTGAGGAAATGAGTCGCGCATTACTTGTAAGTCTTGCGATAGTACTAATCATTTTATGTTGTGTTGTTTTTATAGTTATAACACCATTTTTAAAATATAAAAACTTTCGTTATAGTCATTCAAATGATGAAATTTATATAAGAAGAGGCATTATTTTTATCAATACTAAAATTATTCCATTTTATAGAATTCAAAATATCGATATTAAAGAAGGTTTTTTAATGAGAAAATATGAGTTAGCATCATTGCATTTGTCGACTGCAGGTGGTGTTTCTCAAATAGACTTGATTGCAAAGACAGACGCAATTAATCTTAAACAAATGATACAAAATAAGAAAAAAATTCAGCAAAATGATATTAGTGAAATGAATAAGAAAATAGATCATTCAAATTTACCTAGTGAGTGAGGGATTAGCATGATACATGGAATAGGTATTGATTTAATAGAAATTGATAGAATTAAAAAAGCTTTTGAGAAACAAAAAGACAAGTTAGTAAAGAGAATTTTAACACAAGAAGAGGAACAACAATTTCATTCATTTAAAAGTGAAAAGAGAAAATTTGAATTTTTATCTGGTCGTTTCGCAACCAAAGAAGCTTTCAGTAAAGCATTAGGTACAGGCTTAGGAAAAACAGTGGCATTCAAAGACATTAATTGTTACAACGATATAAAAGGTAAACCATGTATAGATTACAATGGTTTTATCGTACATGTTTCAATAACTCATACAGAACATTATGCGATGAGTCAGGTTTTGTTAGAAAAGAGAGATTAACAGTATTATAATAAAAATAATTTCTACCTCGTATTTTGAACGAGTTAAATCAATAATAAACAAGATTTTTTTACTAAATAAGAGGAGGATTACGTATGTCAGATAAATTCTATAGATCAACTTATTTAAACGTAGATTTATCAGCGATTTTAAATAACTATAATACTGTTAGAACGTTGCATAGCGATAAAACAGTTATACCAGTAGTAAAAGCTAATAGTTATGGGCTAGGTAGCGTTAAAATCGCACAACATTTAATGAAAAACGGTGCTGACTTTTTTGCAGTAGCAACTCTTGATGAAGCTATTGAACTACGTATGCATGGAATCAATGCTCAAATACTTATCTTAGGCGTCATTCCTCTTGAAGATATAAATAAAGCTATTCAACACAGAGTTGCTTTGACTGTACCATCATTACAATTGCTACAACATGCAATAGAATTAATTAGTGATGATAATGAAAAGAATTTATGGCTACATGTGAAACTCGACACAGGTATGGGCAGACTTGGAATTAAATCACTGGAAGAATATAAAGAAGTCATTGACTTAATTCAAAGTCATCCTCATTTGGTATTCGAAGGTGTATATACGCACTTTGCTAATGCTGATGAACCTGGCGACTCAATGGATCATCAATATGAACAATTTGAAACCTTAGTAACTCAAGCTGAAAAACCTAAATTCATACATTCTCAAAATTCAGCTGGTTCCTTATTGAGAAACTTTGAATTATGTAACGCAGTTAGACTTGGTATTTCACTTTATGGTTATTATCCGTCAGCGTATGTAAAAGAAAAAGTTGAAACTGAATTACAACCAAGTGCGCAATTATTAACACAAGTTGTCCAAACTAAATATTTAAAAGTTGGCGAATCGGTAAGTTATGGCAGTACATTTACAGCAACTGAAGATATAAAAATCGCAATTTTGCCAATTGGATATGCAGATGGTTACTTACGCTCAATGCAAGGGGCATTTGTTAATGTCAAAGGCCATCAATGTGAAGTCATAGGTCGAGTATGTATGGATCAAATGATAATTAAAGTGCCAGATGATGTAAAAGAGGGAGACTCTGTGACACTTCTAGATAATGCTTATGATTCACCTCAATCAGCTGAAACTCTAGCTCAAAAACAAGACACGATTAGCTATGAAGTTTTATGTAATTTAGGTAGACGTTTACCTAGAATCTATCAAGTTGATGACGAGATGCATGTAACTAATGAATTATTAAAATAGTATAGTCACTTGAAATAAAATTTGTTATTATAAAATTAATTAAAGTTTATAATGTCTTATTTGGTATCAACTGGAGGTTCATATTATGCTTACTTTCAATCAAAATAGAAGTCACAGTCTTGAACAATCTTTAAAAGAAGGCTATGCACAAATGGCCGAATTAAATCTCTCCCTAGCGACAGAAGCTTTTCCTCTAGAATGCGAAGCTTGTGATTGCAACGAAACGTACCTTATTTCTAATTATAAAAGTGAATGATTAGAAGAGGCGATGTATATTTAGCTGATTTGTCACCAGTACAGGGCTCAGAACAAGGGGGAGTCAGACCTGTAGTTATCATTCAAAACGATACTGGTAACAAATATAGTCCTACCGTAATCGTTGCTGCGATTACGGGAAGGATTAATAAAGCGAAAATACCCACACATGTTGAAATCGAGAAAAAGAAATACAGACTTGATAAAGATTCAGTTATTCTACTCGAGCAAATTAGAACATTAGATAAAAAACGACTAAAAGAAAAATTAACATATCTATCTGATGAGAAAATGCAAGAAGTGGATGAAGCGTTAGACATTAGTCTAGGATTGCATGATGAAGTTAAAACGCAAAACACATAACTTAATTCATGTATAATTCAAAAGTATTTCATTTTAACTATTAAAGACAATATTTTAAATTCAGTTATTCGAATTTTCGTAATTTAATTTCTATGCACTTAATACATATTAGTCTTATTTGAAGGTAAGTACTAGATTAATTAATAGTCTTTAGTTGTTGACTTTAGGTAATACCTAAAGTCTTTTTTAAATATAAAGCATATTATTTAATATTATGGTTTTAACAATAATGAATTTTATTAATAAATATCAAATGCATATAAATAAGTTCTAAGTAATAGATATATTGAAGCAAGGAGGCAGATTTTTGGAAGAATTTAAGCAGCATTATAAGCAACTTATTGATGAAAGTTTAGTTACGCAAAATAAACAACAATTTCTAAAAAAGTGTAATGATTTTACAGATGAAGTAATTAAAAAAGATATTCTACCTGAAGATATTGTGAATATACACAAATCATATGTAACCTCCTTAAATTTAGATAAAGAACAAATTTTTGATACATTAGATGTGTTACAAGAGGTTGTAAAAGGGTTTGGATATAGTTATCGAGACTACCAAAAGTTAGTTGATAAAATGCAATTCCACGATAAAGAAATTGATTTAGCTTCTAGGCTTCAACAGACAATGTTAAAAACAGATATCCCTCAATTTGATAGTATACAGATTGGTGTGATTTCTGTTGCTGCTCAAAAAGTGAGTGGCGACTATTTTAATTTAATTGATCATAGGGATGGAACGATGAGTTTCGCTATTGCTGATGTTATAGGTAAGGGAATTCCAGCTGCATTAGCTATGAGTATGATTAAATTCGGAATGGACTCCTATGGGCATTCCCAATTACCTAGTGATGGATTGAAACGTCTTAACCGTGTTGTGGAGAAAAACGTAAATCAAAACATGTTTGTGACCATGTTTTACGGATTATATGAAGAAATGAACCATCTACTTTATTGTAGTTCTGCAGGTCATGAACCTGGATATATATATAGAGCGGAAACTGAAACATTTGAAGAAATTGAAGTTAGAGGAAGAGTCTTAGGTGTAAGTCAGCACACTCGTTATACTCAACAAGAAATTCCCATTCATTTAGATGATTTAGTTATCATATTTACTGATGGTGTTACAGAAGCAAGATACACAGATGGCGAATTCATAGCTAAAAACACATTGTTGAACCTCATACGTAAGTATAAGCATATGCATCCACAAGATATAGTACAAATATTATATGAAGCTATATTAAAAATACAAAACCCTAACAAACGTGACGATATGACTATTATGATTATAAAACGTGTAAATTAAATATTAAATTTTTAGATTATATAAATCTAACTATGGGTATACTTACTAAAGTATACATATTATTAGTAACAAAAGACTAAACTAGGAGTGTAAGAACTATGAACCTTAACATTGAGACGGTAACACATGATGAATATTATGAAGTCATTGTGGCTGGGGAATTAGATGTTTATACAGTACCTGAATTAGAAGAAGTTTTGATGCCAATGCGTCAAGAAGGTACTCATGATATTCACGTAAATGTGACAAACGTTAGTTATATGGATTCTACAGGATTAGGTTTATTTGTAGGAACATTAAAAGCTTTGAATCAAAATGATAAAGAATTATATATTTTAGGTGTATCAGATAGAATCGGAAGATTATTTGATATTACTGGCCTTAAGGACTTAATGCATGTCAATGAAGGAACGGAGGTAGAGTAACTTGCCTATTAAAAATGATTATATCGAGATGAAATTGCCTGCCTCTGCTGAGTATGTGAGTTTAATTCGTTTAACTCTATCAGGTGTCTTCTCAAGAGCAGGCGCATCTTACGACGATATAGAAGATTCTAAAATTGCAGTAAGTGAAGCCGTTACTAACGCAGTTAAGCATGCTTATAAAAATGATGAAACAAATGGTATGATTAATTTATGTTTTGAGTTATTTGATGATAAAATAAAAATAGTTATCTCAGATCAAGGTGAAAGTTTTGATTATGAAACGACTAAGTCACAGCTAGGACCATACGATGAGAATGAAAATATCGATTTCTTACGTGAAGGCGGACTTGGTCTTTTCTTAATTGAATCCTTGATGGATGAAGTGAAAGTCTTTAAAGAATCTGGTGTAACAATCAGCATGATTAAGTATATAAAAAAAGAGCAGGTGCCAAATAATGACGAAAGAGTCGAAATCAGTTAATGATGTATCACCTGAGCAAATTAACCAATGGATTAAAGAACATCAAGATAACGCTAATACAGAAGCTCAAGATAGATTAGTTAATCATTATCGAAAATTAATTGAATCTTTAGCTTATAAGTATTCTAAAGGACAATCACATCATGAAGATTTAGTTCAAGTTGGTATGGTTGGTTTAATAGGTGCTATTAACAGATTTGATTTGTCTTTTGATCGCAAATTTGAAGCATTCTTAGTACCGACCGTTATTGGTGAGATTAAGAGATATTTAAGGGATAAAACTTGGAGTGTTCATGTTCCTAGAAGAATAAAAGAAATAGGCCCACGTATCAAAAAAGTAAGCGATGAACTAACAAATGAGTTGGAAAGATCTCCATCAATTGCAGAAATTGCTGACCGTTTAGAAGTTTCAGAAGAAGAAGTGTTAGAAGCTATGGAAATGGGACAAAGCTATAATGCGCTTAGTGTTGATCATTCAATTGAGGCAGATAAAGATGGTTCAACAGTAACTCTACTAGATATCATGGGGCAAAAAGATGACAATTATGACTTAACTGAAAAACGTATGATTCTTGAACGTATTTTGCCTATTCTCTCAGATAGAGAAAGAGAAATTATTCAATGCACGTTCATAGAAGGATTAAGCCAGAAAGAAACTGGGGAACGTATTGGATTAAGTCAAATGCATGTATCACGCTTACAAAGAACTGCAATTAAGAAATTGCAACAAGCTGCTAAACAATAAAATATTACATTTAGAGTCTAGAACATTAATCATATAAAACTATAGTGGACAGTCGCAATTGTTGCATGTATTGATAAGAAGTTCAACTAGTAGTTTTTCAGGTCTAGTCATCTTTGTGGGGGTGGGACAATGAATTCACTATGAATTCTATCCGACTCCTTTTTTTCTTTTGAATTAAAAAAGCAATGCTTAAAATTAAATATTGTATACTTAGAGAAATAAGAATTTTTGAAAAGTGTGGTTATATAAATGGATAAAATGTTAATGAATGAAATAGTGTCTAAATATCAATTTTCTGAAAAACAAGTAAAATCCGTATTAGAATTGCTAGAAGAAAATAATACTGTTCCTTTTATAGCAAGATATCGTAAAGAAGCAACGGGTGGTTTGGATGAAGTTCAAATCAAACAAATTTCTGACGAATATCAATATGTTGCAAATTTACAGAAAAGAAAAGATGAAGTTATACATAATATTGAACAACAGGGATTATTAACAAATGAACTAAAAGAAGCTATTCTTAAACAAACCAAATTGCAACGTGTCGAGGATCTTTATAGACCTTTTAAACAAAAAAAGAAAACAAGAGCAACTGAAGCTAAGCGAAAAGGACTTGAAAGTTTAGCCCAATGGATTAGTGATGGTCAACAGGGTGAATTGAGCAAAAAAGCTGAGGCGTATATTAATGATGAAGTAGCTACTGTTGACGAGGCAATTCAAGGAGCGTTAGATATCATTGCTGAACACGTTTCAGATAATCCTAAGTATCGTAGTCGTATATTGAAAGATATTTATAGGCAAGGAAATATTGTAACGGCTAAGAAGAAAAAAGCGGATGATGAAAAAGAAACATTTGCAATGTACTATGACTATGTGGAACCTATTAAGAACGTTGCTAATCATAGAGTGCTAGCTATGAATCGTGGTGAAAAAGAAAAAGTACTTTCAGTCAAGGTAGAATTTGATACTCAACAAATAGCAAGTGCTATTGAAAAAAATGAGGTTAAAAGTAATAATCCACATGGAGATTATATTAAATTAGCAATTGAGGACAGTTTAAAAAGGTTGATAATGCCTTCAATTGAAAGAGAAATACGCGCTGATTTAACTGAGAAAGCCGAACAACATGCTATTGAGGTCTTTAGTGAAAATTTAAAACACTTATTGTTGCAACCGCCTATGAAAGGCAAGCAAATATTAGGGGTTGACCCAGCATTTAGAACAGGATGTAAACTAGCAGTCATTAATCCTTATGGGACTTTTATTGATAAAAGTGTAATTTATCCGCATCCACCTAAATCTAAAGTAGAAGCATCTGAAAAAGAAATTGTCCGAATGATTAAAGAAAATAATATAGAGCTTATTGCTATTGGTAATGGTACAGCCAGTCGTGAAACTGAACAATTTGTTGCTGATGTTATCAAAAAATATAATTTAGATATTAAATTTATTATTGTCAATGAAGCGGGGGCCTCAGTGTATTCTGCTTCTGAAATTGCTAGATCTGAGTTTCCTAATTTTCAAGTTGAAGAACGAAGTGCTGTTTCAATAGGAAGACGAGTTCAAGACCCATTAAGTGAATTAGTTAAAATAGATCCTAAATCTATTGGTGTGGGTCAATATCAACATGATGTAAATCAGAAAGAACTTGAAAGTGCATTAACATTTGTTGTTGAAACAGCCGTAAACCAAGTTGGTGTAGATGTAAATACAGCATCAAAATCTCTATTACAGTATGTTTCTGGTCTATCTAGCGCAATAGCTCAAAACATTATTGATTACCGTGAAGAAAATGGAGCAATCAAGCACAATAAAGAAATAAGTAAAGTGAAACGATTAGGTGCCAAAACATTTGAACAAAGTATAGGATTTTTGCGTATTGTAGATGGCTCTGAACCACTTGATAATACGTCAATTCACCCTGAGAGTTATGATGTGACATATGAATTATTGACTGTTTTAAATTTTGATATCAATGATTTAGGAACTGACAAGTTAAAAACTGAATTATCCAACATAAACACAAATCAAATAGCTGAACAATTAAATGTTGGAGTACCAACTTTAGAGGATATTATAAAATCTCTAATGGCACCTAATCGAGATCCGCGTGATGAGTTTGAAACGCCTATCCTTAAATCTGATGTACTATCTATTGAAGATTTAAAAGAAGGTATGAAATTAAGTGGAACAGTAAGAAATGTTGTTGATTTCGGAGCATTTGTAGATATAGGTGTGAAACAAGACGGATTAGTGCACGTATCTAAATTATCAAAAAAATTCGTCAAAAATCCTATGGATGTAGTTAGTGTTGGAGATATAGTAGAAGTTTGGATTCTTGATATCGATAAAAATAAAGGAAAAGTTTCTCTAACAATGATTGATCCACATGAATAATAATGAACTTCAAAATATGGTTGAAAGCATTTCAAATCGATATTTTAATGAACCTTTTCGTCATAATGCTTTGTTTAATAATAAGCTACGTACTACAGGTGGACGTTATATGTTAGATTCACATAACATTGAAATTAATCCTAAACAATATCAGTATTATGGTAAAAATGCATTAATCGATATAATTAAACATGAGTTATGTCACTATCATCTGCATTTAGGTGGAAAAGGTTATAAGCATAAAGATTCAGAATTTAAAATATTGAGTAAGCAAGTTGGTGCTCCGAGATTTTGTGCACCAATTCAATCATATGAAGCGCGTGCTAATTATTTATATAAATGCCAATCATGTGGTTACAAGTATTTAAGGATAAGGAAAGTAGATGTTCGGAAGATGAGGTGCGGTATTTGTAATGGAAAGTTATCACTAATAGAACATTTAACTTAGCTACTAAGTAACTAAAATTGAAATTCAGGTCTACTTTTACAAAAATTGTAGATCTGAATATTTTTGTTTATTAAATGTTGACATTAATTATAAAAACATGTATAGTTATTATCATTGCTTTAATAAAAGAGTTAAACATTAATTGTTTGTAAAACATCTTTAAAAATATGTTAAAAAGTTATTGACATTTCATTACAAAACATTTACAATTGTTTATGTTCTCGATAGTTAATAGTAACTATTGCGTTTTGCCAGCGGTCGTGGCGGAATGGCAGACGCGCTAGGTTGAGGGCCTAGTGGGAGAAATCCCGTGGAGGTTCAAGTCCTCTCGGCCGCACCAAATAAACTTTTAATTTAATATGCGGGTGTAGTTTAATGGCAAAACCTCAGCCTTCCAAGCTGATGTTGTGGGTTCGATTCCCATCACCCGCTCCATTATTAATGAACATTGAAAACTGAATGACAATATGTCAACGTTAATTCCAAGAACAGTAACTTAAATGTTACAAAAACTATTTAGTATTATGAGCTAATCAAACATCATAAATTTTTATGGAGAGTTTGATCCTGGCTCAGGATGAACGCTGGCGGCGTGCCTAATACATGCAAGTCGAGCGAACAGACAAGGAGCTTGCTCCTTTGACGTTAGCGGCGGACGGGTGAGTAACACGTGGGTAACCTACCTATAAGACTGGGATAACTTCGGGAAACCGGAGCTAATACCGGATAATATTTCGAACCGCATGGTTCGATAGTGAAAGATGGTTTTGCTATCACTTATAGATGGACCCGCGCCGTATTAGCTAGTTGGTAAGGTAACGGCTTACCAAGGCGACGATACGTAGCCGACCTGAGAGGGTGATCGGCCACACTGGAACTGAGACACGGTCCAGACTCCTACGGGAGGCAGCAGTAGGGAATCTTCCGCAATGGGCGAAAGCCTGACGGAGCAACGCCGCGTGAGTGATGAAGGTCTTCGGATCGTAAAACTCTGTTATTAGGGAAGAACATACGTGTAAGTAACTATGCACGTCTTGACGGTACCTAATCAGAAAGCCACGGCTAACTACGTGCCAGCAGCCGCGGTAATACGTAGGTGGCAAGCGTTATCCGGAATTATTGGGCGTAAAGCGCGCGTAGGCGGTTTTTTAAGTCTGATGTGAAAGCCCACGGCTCAACCGTGGAGGGTCATTGGAAACTGGAAAACTTGAGTGCAGAAGAGGAAAGTGGAATTCCATGTGTAGCGGTGAAATGCGCAGAGATATGGAGGAACACCAGTGGCGAAGGCGACTTTCTGGTCTGTAACTGACGCTGATGTGCGAAAGCGTGGGGATCAAACAGGATTAGATACCCTGGTAGTCCACGCCGTAAACGATGAGTGCTAAGTGTTAGGGGGTTTCCGCCCCTTAGTGCTGCAGCTAACGCATTAAGCACTCCGCCTGGGGAGTACGACCGCAAGGTTGAAACTCAAAGGAATTGACGGGGACCCGCACAAGCGGTGGAGCATGTGGTTTAATTCGAAGCAACGCGAAGAACCTTACCAAATCTTGACATCCTTTGACAACTCTAGAGATAGAGCCTTCCCCTTCGGGGGACAAAGTGACAGGTGGTGCATGGTTGTCGTCAGCTCGTGTCGTGAGATGTTGGGTTAAGTCCCGCAACGAGCGCAACCCTTAAGCTTAGTTGCCATCATTAAGTTGGGCACTCTAAGTTGACTGCCGGTGACAAACCGGAGGAAGGTGGGGATGACGTCAAATCATCATGCCCCTTATGATTTGGGCTACACACGTGCTACAATGGACAATACAAAGGGCAGCGAAACCGCGAGGTCAAGCAAATCCCATAAAGTTGTTCTCAGTTCGGATTGTAGTCTGCAACTCGACTACATGAAGCTGGAATCGCTAGTAATCGTAGATCAGCATGCTACGGTGAATACGTTCCCGGGTCTTGTACACACCGCCCGTCACACCACGAGAGTTTGTAACACCCGAAGCCGGTGGAGTAACCATTTGGAGCTAGCCGTCGAAGGTGGGACAAATGATTGGGGTGAAGTCGTAACAAGGTAGCCGTATCGGAAGGTGCGGCTGGATCACCTCCTTTCTAAGGATATATTCGGAACATCTCGTAGAGATGAGGAGTAACGTGACATATTGTATTCAGTTTTGAATGTTTATTTTAAACATTCAACAACTAAATGAAAATTGCATTCAAAATTATATTTTGATATACTATTTTGATGTAATTGTTTGTTTATTGATTGTACATTGAAAACTAGATAAGTAAGTAAAATAGATTTTACCAAGCAAAACCGAGTGAATAAGAGTTTTAAAAAAGCTTGAATTCATAAAATATAATCGCTAGTGTTCGAAAGAACACTCACAAGATTAATAACAGGTTTTCGACTTGAACTTTTAAAGAAATCGTTTTTAGATAATGAGTTGAGTTTATTTAAAGCGCAGTTTACTTTTGTAAATGAGCATTTAAATGAATGAAAACGAAGCAATATGAGAACGATTGACTAAAAGTTTGGTGGAAACATAGATTAAGTTATTAAGGGCGCACGGTGGATGCCTTGGCACTAGAAGCCGACGAAGGACGTTACTAACGACGATATGCTTTGGGTAGCTGTAAGTAAGCGTTGATCCAGAGATTTCCGAATGGGGGAACCCAGCACGAGTTATGTCGTGTTATCGACAAGTGAATTCATAGCTTGTCAGAAGGCAGACCCGGAGAACTGAAACATCTTAGTACCCGGAGGAAGAGAAAGAAAAATCGATTCCCTGAGTAGCGGCGAGCGAAACGGGAAGAGCCCAAACCAATAAGCTTGCTTATTGGGGTTGTAGGACACTCTATACGGAGTTACAAAGGAATATATTAGACGAATCATCTGGAAAGTTGAATCAAAGAAGGTAATAATCCTGTAGTTGAAAATATATTCTCTCTTGAGTGGATCCTGAGTACGACGGAGCACGTGAAATTCCGTCGGAATCTGGGAGGACCATCTCCTAAGGCTAAATACTCTCTAGTGACCGATAGTGAACCAGTACCGTGAGGGAAAGGTGAAAAGTACCCCGGAAGGGGAGTGAAAGAGAACTTGAAACCGTGTGCTTACAAGTAGTCAGAGCCCGTTAATGGGTGATGGCGTGCCTTTTGTAGAATGAACCGGCGAGTTACGATCTGATGCAAGGTTAAGCAGGAAATGTGGAGCCGTAGCGAAAGCGAGTCTGAATAGGGCGTTGAGTATTTGGTCGTAGACCCGAAACCAGGTGATCTACCCATGGTCAGGTTGAAGTTCAGGTAACACTGAATGGAGGACCGAACCGACTTACGTTGAAAAGTGAGCGGATGAACTGTGGGTAGCGGAGAAATTCCAATCGAACTTGGAGATAGCTGGTTCTCTCCGAAATAGCTTTAGGGCTAGCCTCAAGTGATGATTATTGGAGGTAGAGCACTGTTTGGACGAGGGGCCCCTCTCGGGTTACCGAATTCAGACAAACTCCGAATGCCAATTAATTTAACTTGGGAGTCAGAACATGGGTGATAAGGTCCGTGTTCGAAAGGGAAACAGCCCAGACCACCAGCTAAGGTCCCAAAATATATGTTAAGTGGAAAAGGATGTGGCGTTGCCCAGACAACTAGGATGTTGGCTTAGAAGCAGCCATCATTTAAAGAGTGCGTAATAGCTCACTAGTCGAGTGACACTGCGCCGAAAATGTACCGGGGCTAAACATATTACCGAAGCTGTGGATTGTCCGTAGGACAATGGTAGGAGAGCGTTCTAAGGGCGTTGAAGCATGATCGCAAGGACATGTGGAGCGCTTAGAAGTGAGAATGCCGGTGTGAGTAGCGAAAGACGGGTGAGAATCCCGTCCACCGATTGACTAAGGTTTCCAGAGGAAGGCTCGTCCGCTCTGGGTTAGTCGGGTCCTAAGCTGAGGCCGACAGGCGTAGGCGATGGATAACAGGTTGATATTCCTGTACCACCTAGCATCGTTTTAATCGATGGGGGGACGCAGTAGGATAGGCGAAGCGTACGATTGGATTGTACGTCTAAGCAGTGAGATTGAGTGTTAGGCAAATCCGGCACTCTTAAGATTGAGCTGTGATGGGGAGAGGAAATTGTTTCCTCGAGTCGTTGATTTCACACTGCCGAGAAAAGCCTCTAGATAGATAATAGGTGCCCGTACCGCAAACCGACACAGGTAGTCAAGATGAGAATTCTAAGGTGAGCGAGCGAACTCTCGTTAAGGAACTCGGCAAAATGACCCCGTAACTTCGGGAGAAGGGGTGCTCTTTAGGGTGCAAGCCCAGAAGAGCCGCAGTGAATAGGCCCAAGCGACTGTTTATCAAAAACACAGGTCTCTGCTAAACCGTAAGGTGATGTATAGGGGCTGACGCCTGCCCGGTGCTGGAAGGTTAAGAGGAGTGGTTAGCTTCTGCGAAGCTACGAATCGAAGCCCCAGTAAACGGCGGCCGTAACTATAACGGTCCTAAGGTAGCGAAATTCCTTGTCGGGTAAGTTCCGACCCGCACGAAAGGCGTAACGATTTGGGCACTGTCTCAACGAGAGACTCGGTGAAATCATAGTACCTGTGAAGATGCAGGTTACCCGCGACAGGACGGAAAGACCCCGTGGAGCTTTACTGTAGCCTGATATTGAAATTCGGCACAGCTTGTACAGGATAGGTAGGAGCCTTTGAAACGTGAGCGCTAGCTTACGTGGAGGCGCTGGTGGGATACTACCCTAGCTGTGTTGGCTTTCTAACCCGCACCACTTATCGTGGTGGGAGACAGTGTCAGGCGGGCAGTTTGACTGGGGCGGTCGCCTCCTAAAAGGTAACGGAGGCGCTCAAAGGTTCCCTCAGAATGGTTGGAAATCATTCATAGAGTGTAAAGGCATAAGGGAGCTTGACTGCGAGACCTACAAGTCGAGCAGGGTCGAAAGACGGACTTAGTGATCCGGTGGTTCCGCATGGAAGGGCCATCGCTCAACGGATAAAAGCTACCCCGGGGATAACAGGCTTATCTCCCCCAAGAGTTCACATCGACGGGGAGGTTTGGCACCTCGATGTCGGCTCATCGCATCCTGGGGCTGTAGTCGGTCCCAAGGGTTGGGCTGTTCGCCCATTAAAGCGGTACGCGAGCTGGGTTCAGAACGTCGTGAGACAGTTCGGTCCCTATCCGTCGTGGGCGTAGGAAATTTGAGAGGAGCTGTCCTTAGTACGAGAGGACCGGGATGGACATACCTCTGGTGTACCAGTTGTCGTGCCAACGGCATAGCTGGGTAGCTATGTATGGACGGGATAAGTGCTGAAAGCATCTAAGCATGAAGCCCCCCTCAAGATGAGATTTCCCAACTTCGGTTATAAGATCCCTCAAAGATGATGAGGTTAATAGGTTCGAGGTGGAAGCGTGGTGACACGTGGAGCTGACGAATACTAATCGATCGAAGACTTAATCAATTTATTTCAATGTTTTGCGAAGCAAAATCATTTACTTACTATCTAGTTTTGAATGTATAATCATTCTCTTGTCTGGTGACAATGGCAAGGAGGTCACACCTGTTCCCATGCCGAACACAGAAGTTAAGCTCCTTAGCACCGATGGTAGTTGGATTTACGTTCCGCTAGAGTAGGACGTTGCCAGGCAAATTATTGAGACCGAAAGGTCTCTTTTTTTATGCACAAAAACAAAACCGAAGGTTTAATAAGATATCGACAAATCAAAGTGTATAGTTTTACAAAGAGAAAGCGTTTGAAGCCAATGAATTGAGAAAATTGAGAAGCGAGTTTAGTTGAGCTAAAAGAGCAAGCAATTTTAGAAAATGAAGAAGGATGCGAGCGCTTGTCTCGAAGTAAAGTAAGCTCCTTAGTGCCGGTGGTAGCAGATTTACGTTCCGCTAGAGTAGGACGTTGCCAGGCAAATTATTGAGACCGAAAGGTCTCTTTTTTTATGCACAAAAACAAAACCGAAGGTTTAATAAGATATCGACAAATCAAAGTGTATAGTTTTACAAGGAGAAAGCGTTTGAAGCCGATGAATTGAGAAAATTGAGAAGCGAGTTTAGTTGAGCTAAAAGAGCAAGCAATTTTAGAAAATGAAAAGAGTCTGGGACATAAACCCTAGAGAAATAGCCAGTAAATGAGTTTTAACAAATTCATTTACTGGCTTCTTTATTTACAATACTCCGTATTGTTGGCTCGCTTTCTTAGGGGACAGCTTCAGCCTGTAGTCTTCAGCTTGTCCTGTTCCCTCAAGAGTCTCGCCAAAATACTTTGTATTTATATGTAATTTTACATTGTAATACTTTAAAAAAATAAAGCACTTTCGTATAATTTAATAAACATCACTAAACTAAATTAACGAGGTGCCTTATGTATAAAAATTATAACATGACTCAACTTACTCTACCAATGGAAACTTCAGTTCTTATCCCCACAAATGATATTTCACGACATGTAAATGATATTGTTGAAACAATTCCTGACAATGAATTCGACGAATTCAGACATCACCGTGGTGCAACTTCGTACCATCCTAAAATGATGTTAAAAGTGATTCTATATGCCTACACACAATCTGTATTCTCAGGTCGTAAAATAGAAAAAATGCTTAATGATAGCATCCGAATGATGTGGCTATCACAAAATCAAAAACCTTCTTATAAAACAATTAATCGATTTAGAGTAAATCCAAAAGTAGATGCTTTATTAGAATCTTTATTTATTCAATTTTACAGTCAGTGTGTAAAACAAAATCTTATAGATGATAAAGCTATTTTTATTGATGGTACAAAAATTGAAGCAAATGCCAATCGATATACATTTGTATGGAAAAAGAGTATTCAAAACCATGAATCAAAGATGAATGAGGATTCTAAAGCCCTCTACCATGAATTGGTAACCAATAAAATCATACCGGAAATTAAAGAAGATCATGATAATGAATTAACAAAAGAAGAAATAGATTTGATTGGTAGTCACTTAGATAAAGAAATCGAAGATTTAAACCAACATATCAACAATGAAAAATGTACTAAAACAAGAAAACAAATACGTCTCAAAAGAACTAAAATCAAAAAATACAAAAAGCAAATCAATGATTATTTTGAGCGAAAGTATCGATACGAATTTCAAAAATCTATTTTAAAGGATAGAAATAGTTATTCTAAGACAGATCATGATGCGACATTTATGAGAATGAAAGAAGATCACATGAAAAATGGACAACTTAAGCCAGGGTATAATTTACAAATAGCGACAAATTCCCAATTTGTTTTATCTTATAATGTGTATCAAAATCCAACGGATACTAGAACGATGATTCCATTTTTAAATTCAATTCAAGAGACCTACGGTCATTTACCTGAATATATTGTAGCTGATGCAGGTTATGGTAGTGAATCAAATTATAAGGCAATTATAGATGACTTTAATCGAACGCCACTCATAACATATGGAATGTTTATAAAAGATAAAACTAAAAAATATAAAAGTGACATCTTTAATACTCAAAATTGGAACTATGACGAAATTAATGACGAATTCATTTGTCCGAATAATAAACGGCTAGGTTTTAAAAGATATGCCTATCGTCATGATAAGTATGGTTATAAGCGAGACTTCAAATTATATGAATGTGATGATTGTTCAGAATGTCCTCTGAAAAATCAATGTATGAACTTCAATTCAAAAACAAACAAAAAAATAATGAAGAATTATAACTGGGAATATTTTAAATCCCAAATTAACAAAAAGCTTTCAGAACCAGAAACAAAAAATATCTACAGTCAAAGAAAAATTGATGTGGAACCTGTTTTTGGATTTATGAAGGCTATTTTGGGTTTCACTCGGATGTCTGTCCGAGGACTCAATAAAGTCAAAAGAGAACTTGGTTTTGTATTAATGGCACTTAATATAAGAAAAGTAGTAGCTCAACGAGCTGAAAATAATCAAAAAATTTATAAAAAAGACAATTTCTATATTATTTCAATAGAAATTGTCTTTTTTTCACTTATCCAAGAACTTTATGTCCCGGACTCTTAATATTCAAATTAAAAGTGAGTATAACATTTTATTCTCATTAATATAAATATTTGATGGATCAAAATCATGAACATTAATTTTTAGTTGGTTAAGATCATCATGATTCTTAAGTTGAATACCGATAATGACAGTACCAGTGTTTTGAGAAGTTTTCTTTAAATATTCAAACTTAGTTATATCATCCTGAGGTCCTAATACATCGTTAACAAATTCCTTTAATGCACCAGGACGTTGAGGAAAGTTAAGAATAAAGTAATGTTTCATCTCCTCGTAAAGTAATGAACGTTCTTCAATTTCTTTCATTCGATTAATATCGTTATTACCACCACTAACTACACATACTACTGTCTTACCTTTAATTTTTTCTTTATATTGCTCTAATGCTGAAACACTTAATGCACCTGCTGGTTCAGCAACAATGGCTTGTTTAGAGTACATATCTAAAATAGTTGAACAAACAGCACCTTCATCTACTTGAATATAATCGTCTACAAATTTCTTAGCTATATCATAAGTGATATCACCAACTCGTGCCACAGAAGCACCATCTACAAATTTGTCAATATGATCAAGTGTCACTATTTTGTTTTGGACAACAACTGATTCGTACATGCTACTAGCGCCAGAGGGTTCGACACCAATAATTTTAGTTTGTGGACTATATTGATTCATATAAGTGCTAATTCCTGAAATCAAACCTCCACCACCAATAGCAGCAAATAGATAATCGAACGTAATTGAATCATTACTTGATTGATTCAAAATTTCTTTTGCTAATGTTCCTTGTCCAGCTATTGTATCTACATTATTAAAAGGGTCGATAAAAGTCATGTGATTTTGTTCAGTATAAATTAAAGCTTCTTTTAGGCAATCATCAAAAGTATCTCCAGTTAATATGATTTTAACGTTTTTAGAACCAAAAAATTTAACTTGATTAACCTTTTGAAGAGGTGTGGTAACAGGCATGAAAATCACAGCTTTTAAATTTAATGCTTTAGCAGTATAAGCAACACCTTGAGCATGATTTCCAGCACTTGCGCATGTAATACCTTTTTCTTTAGCTTCACTTGTTAGAACAGAAATTGCATTATATGCACCTCTAAGTTTGAAAGAGCGAACCCATTGTAAGTCTTCTCTTTTTAAATACACATTACAGTCATATTTTTGAGAAAGATAGAGATCGAATTGTAAAGGTGTCTCTTTAACAACATCTTTTATTCTTAAGTATGCATTATCTACATCTTTAGCATTTAAAGTTGTCTTCACAGTCATTTTATCTCAACCTTTATTCTTATTTTCATATTGTTCAATTAAATCTTCATATTCTAATGTTATGGCTATATCATCTAAACCATTAACTAATTTATGTTTCCATGTTTCATCAATTTGAAAGTTAAATGATTTATCATTAGCTGAAACAGTTTGATTTGGTAAATCAATGGTAATTTCTTTTTGAGAAGCTAAATATTTTCTTTCGTTTTCACCTAAAGTAATAGGTAACATGCCATTTTTTGTACAATTCATAAAGAATATGTCACTAAAGCTACCAGCTATAATAATATTGAATCCATAATCTTTTAAAGCCCACGCAGCATGTTCACGACTTGAACCACAACCAAAATTGTCACCAGTAATCAAAATAGTAGCACCAGAGAATTCAGGTTTATTAGGATTAAAATCTGGATTATTTGTACCATCAGGAAGGTATCTCCATTCGTCAAATGCAAATGGACCGAAACCACTTTTAGTTATTCGTTTAAGATGTACTTTGGGAATAATTTGGTCAGTATCAATATTGTCATTAAACAATGGTACAACTTTTCCTGTATAGGTTGTAATAGGTTGGATATCCATTACTAAACAACCACCTTTCTAACATCTACGAATCTTCCTTCAATAGCCGCTGCAGCAGCCATAGCAGGGGACACTAGATGCGTTCTAGCGCCTTTACCTTGTCTTCCTTCAAAGTTACGATTGCTCGTAGAGGCACAGTGTATGCCTTCGGGTACTTGATCAGGATTCATACCTAAACACATTGAACAACCTGGTTCTCTCCATTGAAATCCTGCATCTTTAAATATTTTGTCCAAACCCAATGCTTCAGCTTCTTTTTTAACTGAGCGAGAGCCAGGTACAACGATTGCAGTGATTTTTGGATGGACTTGTTTACCCTTAACGATTCGACTAGCTTCTACTAAGTCTGATAATCTTGCATTGGTACAAGAACCTAAGAACACATAACCTAAATCGATATCTTCAGCTTTTTGGCCTGGTTTTAAGCCCATATATTGATAAGCGCGTTCATCATTAATATTTTTAATTTTTGGAAAAGGTGTATTAAAACTAACACCCATTTCAGGATTTGTTCCCCATGTAACTTGAGGTTCTAAATTTGTAACATCAAGTTTGATAACTTTATCAAATTTAGCATCGGCATCAGTATATAATTGACGCCAATCATTGATAGAACGGTCAAAATTTCGAGCATATTTTCTGTCTTTGACATAAGCAAATGTCATTTCATCTGGTTGCATCAATCCATATTTAGCACCAGCTTCAATGGCCATGTTGCAGATAGTCATTCTAGCTTCCATAGACAGAGATCTAATCGTTTCACCTGTAAATTCAATAGCGTAACCAGTACCAAAATCAACACCATATTGACTAATAAGATACAAGATAATATCTTTCGCATAGACGCCTTTTGGTAACTGACCTGTAACGTCTATCTTTAAATTTTTAGGTTTAGTTTGCCAAAGTGTTTGAGTAGCAAATACATGTTCAACTTCACTTGTCCCTATACCAAATGCGATTGCACCAAAGGCCCCATGCGTGGCAGTATGTGAATCACCACAAACGATTGTTTTTCCAGGTTGAGTGAGACCTGTTTCTGGACCTACCATGTGAACAATACCTTGTTCAACAGAACCCATATCAAATAATTGAACACCAAATTCCTTTGCATTCTTTTGAAGTGTAGTAATTTGTTTGTTCGCAATTTCATCTTTAATATTAAAAATATCTATTGTAGGAACATTATGATCTAAAGTTGCAAATGTTAAATCAGGGCGTCTCAATTTACGATTTTGAAGTCTTAAACCTTCGAAAGCTTGTGGAGAAGTCACTTCATGAATTAAGTGTAAATCAATATATAATAATTGAGGTTCACCTTCATTCCCGGTTAAAACATGTTTATTCCAAACTTTATCGAATAACGTTTGTCCCATAAAAGCATTCCCCCTTATTAATAATTCTTTTTTAATTCATTGAATATATCTGATGTAGTATAGTGCCCATTTAAATCTTTAGTTGTTTTACCATCTTTAATAAGTTGATATACAGCCTGTTCTAGTTCAGACGCCGCATCTTCAAAGTTAAAACTTTCACGTAAGCACATGGCTAACGAGAGTATCATACCAAATGGGTTAGCTAGATTTTGATTTGCAATGTCGGGTGCTGAACCATGAATAGGTTCATAAAGTCTTGGTCCTTCTAAACTAAAACTTGCAGAAGGTGATAAACCTAATGAACCTGGAATGGTAGAAGCTTCATCACTTAATATATCTCCAAATAGATTTTCAGTAACAATGACATCAAAATTAGTAGGTTGGGAAATTAACTGCATGCTACAAGCATCAACTAATAAATGATTCACTTTAACATCAGGAAACTCATGACTAATCTCATTAATAGTTTTACGCCAAAGTTTACTTGTAGCTAACACATTTTCTTTATCAACTGACGTTAATTTTTTCTTTCTTTGAGATGCTAATTCAAAAGCTACCATTGCAATACGTTCAATTTCCTTTTTAGTATAAGTTAGTGAGTCTAGTGCACTTTGATTATCAATATGCCGTGGTTCACCAAAATATAAGCCACTAGTTAATTCTCTCACTATGATAAAATCCGTTCCTTTGACACGTGATTCTTTAATTGGAGAAAAATGACTTGTACCCTCAGTAACTTTAGTAGGTCGTATATTGGCGAACAAACCTAGAGATTTACGTAATGCTAATAATCCTTGCTCAGGTCTATTATTAGGATCAGTCCATTGAGGACCACCTACAGCACCCAACAAAATTGCGTCAGCATTTTTACAAGCATTTAAAGTATCATCAGGAAGGGGAACACCATGCGAATCTATGGCTGCACCTCCAAAATCATAAGACGTTAATTGATAATCAAATTTATATTTTTTACTGATTAGTTCTAATAATTCTAACGTACCACTTAAGATTTCTGGTCCTATTCCATCACCAGGCAAAGCTACAATATTATAAGTCATTAGTGATTACCTTCCTTTTTGTTAATTTCACTAGCGTATTTAGCATGTGCTTCTACATATGCTTTGCAAGAGGCATATAACACATCATGATCAATACCAATACCATTAACAGGTTGACCTTCAATAGTTAATGAAACATGTACTTCTGCTTGAGCGTCGGTACCTTCAGTGACAGATTCAATACGGTAATCAATGAGTTCACTTTTATGTTTAAAAATGCGATCAACTGCATTATATATAGCCACAATTGACCCAGTTCCTATACTTGAATCTTGATAAATATTACCATTTTTATCTTTTATAACGACAACAGCACTTTGTAAACCATTGGAAACAAACTGCAATTGAAGTGTATCAACTTGATAAATTGCATTTTGCTCATGTTCAGTACCTTGGATAATCGCATGTATATCTCGATCAGTTACACTTTTCTTTTTATCAGCAATGGCTTTGAATTGTTTAAATAATTCAGCTTGATTTTGTGGTTCAATATCGTATCCTAAAGATTTTAATTTTTCAGCAAAAGCGTGTTTACCTGATAGTTTACCAAGAGGTAAATCATTTTTACTAATACCAACAAGTTGTGGCGTCATGATTTCATAAGTTTCTGGATTTTTTAAAACACCATCTTGGTGAATGCCAGACTCATGACTAAAAGCATTTTGACCAACAATGGCTTTATTTCTAGGAACGCGTATACCAGCATAGCGAGATATAATATCAGAAGTATTTTTTGTTTCTGATAGTTTCAATCGTGTTTCATTACCATAGTGATCTTTACGGACATATAGTGCTAAAGCTAATTCTTCTATGGCAGTATTGCCCGCTCGTTCACCGATGCCATTTACTGTTCCTTCGATTCGTTTGGCACCATTTTCAATAGCAGCCAGACTATTAGCAACTGCCATTCCTAAATCATCATGACAATGTGCACTATAAGTAATGTCTTGTTTAGAGTTAATGTTCTCAATCAAGGTTTTAAAAATTCGACCATATTCATTTGGATAACTATAACCGACTGTATCTGGGATGTTAATGATTGTAGCACCACAGTCTACTGCCATCTGTACACATTTTATTAAGAAATCTGTATCAGTTCTTGTGGCATCCTCAGGTGAAAATTGAACGACATCAAAGTATTGTTTGGCATAACTGACGTGCTCTTTAATTGATTCCAAGACCTGTTGTTGAGTCATTTTGAGTTTATGAGTTAAGTGAATGGGTGAAGTTGCTATAAAAACGTGAATAACTGGTTTTACAGCATCTTTTGTAGCTTCATAAACAGCATCGATATCTGATTTTTTACAGCGTGCTAACCCACATACAGCTGTTTTAGTTAAAGTATTTGATATAGCTTGAACAGACTTAAAGCTACCTGCACTTGAAGCGGGAAAACCTGCTTCAAGTATATCTACACCCCATGTTTCTAACTGTTTGGCAATCTTTAATCGCTCGTCAAAAGAAAAGTTAACTCCAGGTGTTTGTTCACCGTCTCTTAATGTTGTATCAAAAATTTGAATATGGCTTTCCATCTTTAACAACCCCTTAGCATTTATTTTTGAATACTTTTAGATTTAATGAATGGCATCATTTTTCTTAATTCGCGACCAACTGCTTCGATTTCATGACCGTGTTGTTGTTCACGTAATTTATAGAATTCTTTAAAGCCATTTTCATTGTCTTTAACAAAGCTATTTGCAAAATTACCATTTTGAATATCTTTTAATACTGATTTCATATTGTCTTTAACATCAGGAGTGATGACTCTAGGTCCTGAAACATAGTCACCATACTCTGCAGTGTTAGAAATTGAGTAACGAACGTTCTCCATACCGCCTTCATACATTAAATCAACAATTAACTTCATTTCATGTAATACTTCGAAGTATGCTAATTCTTTTTGATAGCCTGCTTCAACTAAAGTTTCAAAGCCACTTTGGATTAATTTATGAATACCACCACAAAGTACTGCTTGCTCACCGAATAAATCTGTTTCAGTTTCTTCTTTAAATGTTGTTTCAATTACACCTGCACGCGTAGCTCCGATACCTTTCGCATAACTTAATGAAATATCGCGTGCTTGACCAGTAGCATCTTGTTGTACACCAAATAGTGCTGGTACGGCAGTTCCTTCAACAAAGGTACGTCTTACTAAATGACCAGGTCCTTTAGGAGCTACTAAGAAGACATCCACATCTTTAGGTGGTTTGATAACTTCAAAGTGGATATTAAAACCATGCGCAAATGCTAGGGCATTTCCAGCTTCTAAGTTAGGTTCAATTTCATTTTTATAGACATTTCCTTGGATTTCATCTGGCAATAACACCATGATGATATCTGCTTGTTTAACAGCTTCTGCAACTGGATAAACATCGAAGCCATCTTCTTTAGCTTTATCAAAAGAATGACCAGGGCGAATACCAACAATAACGTCATAACCGTTGTCTTTAAGGTTTTGTGCATGCGCGTGTCCTTGTGAACCGTAACCGATAATTGCAATTTTTTTACCTTGTAATGCATCTTTCTCAACTGATTGATCGTAATAAACTTTAGTCATAATACATTCCTCCAAAAATTTAAATAACTTAATATTTAGAATATTCTTAAAATTTAGATAAAGAAATTATCTAAATTATGTGATGTTAGTGGTTATTTATTTAATTATACTAGCGCATCAATATACAGCTTATCTCAGTTCTGACTAATATCTTGAACTTCGAGTACACTGACTTGTTTTTTTAACTTCGCAATTAAAATTTTAAATATAGCTTCATCTTCAATATCTGCAGTAATTTGCATATCAGAGATACCTTTTTCTTGAGATGGTTTAACTGTTAATTCATTAATATTATATTGTAGTCTAACGAATGCACTTGTAATTCTGTTTAATGTGCTCACTTGATCGGTTACTTTTAAATGTAAAATTCGTTTCATTCTAACCCCTCCATTTCATGGTTCGCTTTGCCACTTGGGATCATAGGATTAACTGGTTCAGTAGGTGAGATTCTAACTTCGATTAGCGCAGGTCCACTATAATTAAATGCTGAATCAAGTGTTTTAGTTAGTTTATTTGGATGATCAATTAAGAAACCTTTAACACCATATGCTTCTGCCATCTTCATGAAGTCAGGTTGATCATTAAATACTGAATGAGAGAATCGGTGGTTAAAGAATTTGTCTTGCCACTGTTTAACCATACCTAATGTGCCATTATTGATTAGAACGATTTTTACGTTGAGTCCGTATTCAGGCAGTAACGCTATTTCCTGATTTGTCATTTGAAAACCACCATCACCAACAAAGCAAATAACTGTTTTATCAGGTTCAGCTAATTGAGCACCGATAGCTGATGGAATACCAAATCCCATAGTACCTAAACCACCGCTAGTAACCCATTGACCATGATGTTTGAATGGATAAAATTGAGCTGCCCACATTTGATGTTGACCAACATCAGTAGTAACTATAGCTTCACCGTTTGTAATTTTTCCGATATATTCAATAGCTTCTTGAGGTTTGCAAAATGTGTCATCAGTTTTTTTATATTTAAAAGGATGTTTGTGCTTATTTTCAATACAATGGTTAACCCAGTGTTCATGGGAAGTTTTATTTGTAAATCTTTGAGATAAAGCTTCGAGTACTTTTTTACAGTCAGCAACTATCCCTAAGTCAGTCGAAATCACCTTGTTAATTTCTGATTCATCAATATCCACATGAACTACGGTTGCATGAGGAGCAAATTCATTAGGATTACTTGCTAATCTATCATCAAACCGACTACCTAAATTAATTAATAAATCACATTCGGTTAAAGCCATATTACTTGCATAGGAGCCATGCATACCTCCCATACCTAGAAATAGTGGATTGTCATAAGGAATAGCTCCCAGACCTAAAAGTGTAGTAGCTACTGGAATTTGATGTTTAGTTACAAATTGAGTTAATAATTCATTAGATTGTGAATGATTAATGCCAGCGCCTGCTAAGATAAGTGGTTGCTTTGCATTATCTAAATATTGAATTAATTGACTAATATCTTTATCTTTAGGATTTACAGTGACATCATATGCCGGTAAGTCCACTTCATTTACAAGTGGTGCAGATGTTTTAAGTACACCCATATCTTTAGGAAAATCTATAACTACAGGGCCTTTGCGTCCAGAATTTGCTAAGTAAAATGCTTCATGAACGATTCTTGGAATATCATTTACATTTTTAACTTGGAAATTAGCTTTTGTAATTGGTGTAGTCATAGAAAGTAAATCTGCTTCTTGAAAAGTGTCTTTACCAATTCCTGGTGTTGCTACTTGTCCAGTGAATACTACTAAGGGGAGGGAATCACAGTACGCATCTGTTATACCGGTAATCGCATTTGTAGCGCCAGGACCACTTGTTACAACCACTACACCAGTTTTGCCAGATACTCTTGCATAACCTTCTGCAGCGTGAGTAGCACCTTGTTCATGTCTTGCTAAGATGTGTTTAATTTTCCCATCATAGAAAGTGTCATATAATGGTAAAACTGCGCCACCAGGATAACCGAATATGAAATCAACATCTTCATGTAATAATGCCTCTACTAAAAGTTCTGAACCGGATCTGAAATTATTATTTGCGTCTAAATCACTATCTTCTTTTAGACTAGTCTGTTTTGAATAGTCCATAGCATCAGGACTTACTACGCTACTTTCCTTTTTACTTGTCATGTTGAACAACTCCTCTAGTTATATTAGATTTTCGGGAACTTGCATAATACCACCAGTATTCGCACTAGTGACCAAAGCAGTATATCTTGCCAGATAACCTGATTTCACTTTTGCCTTAAAAGGTTGTAATGCTTCTTTACGATGATTAAGTTCTTCTTTAGTTTGATTAACATTTAAAGTTCGATTGATTAAATCAATAGTAACTTCATCGCCGTCTTTAATGAGTCCAATAGGTCCATCTGAAGCTGCTTCTGGTGAAATGTGGCCGACAGCGATACCTCTCGTTGCACCAGAGAATCTACCATCAGTTATTAATGCGACATCTTTACCTAAACCTCTACCTACAATTGAAGAAGTAGGGGCTAACATTTCAGGCATTCCTGGTCCACCTTTAGGACCTTCATATCGAATAACAACGACATGACCTTCGCGTACGATTTTATTATCAATTGCTTCAACAGCTTCATCGTGTGAATTGAAACAAATTGCTTTACCAGTAAATGTCTTAATAGAAGGATCAACGCCACCAACTTTAATAACAGCCCCTTTAGGCGCTATATTTCCAAATAATATTGAGAGACCACCTTGCTTATCATAAGAATCATCTAGTGAATGAATGACATCAAAATTCTTAATTTCTTTACCTTCATTATTTTCACGAAGTGTTTTTCCAGTAACTGTGAGTCTATCTGGATGTAATGTTCCTTCTTTTTTCATCAATTCATTGATGATAGCTGGACAACCACCTGCTTCGTGGACATCATGCATAGAATATGAAGAACTTGGCGCAATCTTAGATAAATAAGGCGTCTTTTTAGCGATTTCATTGATGCGTTCCAAATCGTAATCAATTCCAGCTTCGTTTGCAATGGCAAGCGTATGTAATACTGTGTTAGTTGAACCACCCATCGCCATATCAAGTGCAAATGCATCATCGATAGCTTCTCGAGTTACGATATCAAGTGGTTTGATATCTTTTTTGATATTATCTACTAATTTAAATGCAGCTTCACGAATCATTTCTCTTCTTTGTTCGCTTACTGCTAAAGCTGTACCGTTATATGGTAGTGCTAAGCCTAAGACTTCCATTAAACAATTCATTGAGTTTGCAGTAAACATTCCCGCGCAAGAACCACAAGTAGGGCAGGCGTTTTGTTCCATATCTAAAAATGCTTCTTTGGAGAGTTTACCTTCTTTAAATGCGCCAACCGCTTCAAACATTGATGATAATGTCAAAGCTTTACCTTGCGCTGATAAACCAGCTTTCATAGGCCCACCAGAACAGAATATAGCTGGTACATTGGTTCTAACGGCAGCTAATAACATACCGGGTGTTATTTTGTCGCAATTAGGAATGTAAAATACGCCATCGAACCAGTGCGCATTAATGACGGTCTCTGCAGCATCAGCAATGATTTCTCGAGAGGGTAGTGAGTAACGCATTCCAATGTGTCCCATAGCTATACCATCATCAACGCCAATAGTATTAAACTCGAAAGGTATAGCGCCTGCCTCACGAATAGCTTCTTTAGCAATGTCAGCCAATTCTCTTAAATGCACATGTCCAGGTACAATATCGATATAAGAGTTACAAATTGCTACAAAAGGTTTGTTCATATCTGTAGGATTTTTAAGTGCGCCCGTGGCGTGTAAAAGACTTCGAGCAGGTGCTTGATGATCACCTTTTTTTATCATGTCACTTCTCATAAATAATTCCCCCATAAAACACAATAAGTTTAAAACATAAAAAGACGCCCCAATTTATGATTGGGACGTCTATAAGTCCCATTCAATGAGAAATAGGACTTAAACATTTAGTAACAGATAATTACTAAAGTTCCAGCCCTTGCGAGTATAATAAAATAATTAAATTGTCAGTTGGGTTATATGTTTGATTTGTCATTTTAATATACTCCTTCCTTGAATGGTTATATTAGAATAGTTAGAATTGTTTAAAAATTCGATAAACTTAATTTACTATATCATTTTTATTAAGTCAATAGCCTTTTTAAGAATTTTCTAACAACTTCATCTCATCATTCTTTTGTTGAGTATAGGGAAATTGTTTAAGGAATTTGTTATAATTAGTAAGTTAAAATTTTTATGACTTAATTTAGTTTGAGAGAATAAAATAAGTTACCATAAGTTCTGAAATGGTCATGAATAATCATTTGATTTAAAAAAATTTGAAAGAGTGGGACTAATGATAAGTATTAATAATTTGGATGAATTAAATCATTTTGCAAACGTGTTAGTTCGACACTTAGAGCCTAGTGATTTAATCCTTTTAAATGGCGACCTAGGGGCAGGTAAAACTACACTAACACAATTTATAGGTAAACATTTAGGAGTTAAGCGTAATATTAATTCTCCTACCTTTAATATTATAAAATCATATAAAGGGAGTAATTTAAAATTACATCATATGGACTGTTATCGTTTGGAAGATTCAGATGAAGATCTAGGATTTGATGAATATTTTCAAGATGAGGGCATTACCATTATTGAATGGAGTCAATTTATTCAAGATTTATTACCTAAGGAACATTTAATAATCAATATAGAAACTTTAAGTGAAACAAAAAGAACTATAAAATTAGAAGCCCAAGGAACCCATTATTTAAAAGTAAAGGAGGAAGTTGAAAGTGAATTTATTAATGATTGATACATCTAATCAACCGATGTCAATCGCAATCATGCAAGATGATACCGTCTTGGCAGAAACTACGTCGGAAGATAAAAGAGATCATTCGAGTCAACTTATGCCTGGTATTCAGCACTTATTTGAAGAAGCAAAAATTGAAAAAAATGATATTGATGGGATTGTAGTTGCTAAGGGTCCAGGTTCCTATACTGGAGTTAGAATTGGCGTAACCACCGCTAAAACGTTGGCCTATGCATTAAATACTAAATTATATGGTGTATCATCTTTAGCAGCATTAGCTGCAACAGTGAAGAATGATAAACAAAAATTATTAGTTCCAATCATTGATGCGCGTCGTGAAGCGGTATACACTGGTGTTTATCAAAACGTTGATGGAAATATAACAACTATTATAAAAGATCAATATTTACCTATTGAAGAATTAAAAAAGCAATTAACTGAAATGAACCAACCATTTCTTTATGTTGGTAGAGATGCTGATAAGTTATCCGAACACCTAGGTGGAGAAATAAAAAATAATTTACCTCATGCTCCAACTATGAAACAACTCATAACTAAAAGTGAACCGATTCATACATTTGTTCCTAATTATATTAAACTATCAGAGGCTGAAAGAAATTGGCTAAACCAACAGAAGCAGAATTAACAATTAGAGCAATGCAAGTAGATGATGTCCCCAGTGTATTCGATATAGAACGAGATAGTTTCAATGATAGTTCGTGGACAATTGATGCATTTTATCATGAATTGAATGAAAATAACTTTGCTAAATATTTTGTAATTGTTTTTGAAAATGAAATTATCGGATATCTAGGACTATGGATGGTTATTGATCAAGCTCAAATTACAACGATAGCAATTCGTAAAGACTCTAGAGGTTATGGACTGGGACAATTATTATTAAAGTATGTAATGGATTATGCAAGCCATTCATGTGAAGTGATGAGTTTGGAAGTTAGGATAGATAATGTAATTGCGCAACATGTTTATACTAATTTGGGTTTTCAATTTGGAGGTAAACGTAAAAATTATTATGGAGAAGGCGAGGATGCAATGGTAATGTGGGTGAACTTAAATGAATAAAGAAACATTAATATTAGCAATAGAAACGAGTTGTGATGAAACAAGTGTAAGTGTCATTAAAAATGGAAATTCAATTTTATCTAATATTGTATTAAGTCAAATTGAGAGTCATAAGCGTTTCGGTGGTGTTGTACCTGAAGTTGCAAGTCGACATCACGTTGAAGGGATTACGACAACGATTGAAGAAGCATTAACAACTGCAAATATATCAATGAATGATATTGATGCAATAGCAGTGACTCAAGGACCAGGATTAATTGGCGCATTACTTATCGGTATTAATGCAGCGAAAGCACTAGCTTTTGCTTATGACAAACCACTTATTCCTGTGCACCATATTGCAGGTCACATTTATGCCAATCATTTAGAAGAACCATTAACATTTCCATTAATTGCGCTAATTGTGTCAGGGGGGCATACTGAATTAGTATATATGAAATCTCATATGCATTTCGAAGTTATTGGTGAGACAAGAGATGATGCAGTGGGAGAGGCGTATGATAAAGTCGCTCGAACAATTGATTTACCATACCCAGGAGGGCCACAAATTGATAAATTAGCTCAATATGGTAAAGATACTTATGATTTTCCAAGAGTGTGGTTAGAAAAGGAAAGTTATGATTTTAGTTTTAGTGGATTGAAAAGTTCTGTTATAAATAAACTGCATAATTTGCGACAAAAGAATGAAGAAGTTGTAAAAGAAGATGTAGCAACTAGTTTTCAAAATAGTGTTGTAGACGTGTTAAGTACTAAAGCGATTAATGCATGTAAAGCCTATAAAGTTAACAGACTTATTGTTGCTGGAGGTGTTGCAAGTAATAAAGGATTGCGATACCGATTACAACAATTATGTGAAGATAATAATATTCATTTATCCATTCCAAGTCCTAAATTATGTACTGATAATGCAGCAATGATTGGTGCTGCAGCATATTACTATTATCAGTCAGGAATTACAGCTAAGTTAGATTTGAATGGTGAAAATAATATGGATATAGAAGAAGCTACTATAGAAGTTTAAATTTATATTATTTATTTAATCGAATTAATTATTTCAATAATCAAAAGGAACCTCTTTTAACGTAAGGATTAAGATCCACTGTTAACAAGAGGTTTTTTATTGAGATTAAAATAATTCAAAAGGTCAATAGGGAACGTTTGTACTTATCAACATTAAGTGTATAAGTTGTGGATAAACCGTTCTTAACAATGTGGATATGAATTTAATTTTGTGTAAAAATCTTGTAAATGAATTTAAAATAAGTTGTGGATAAGTGGGATAACTATGTGGATAGCTGATAATATCGTATTTTAGCTGTTTATAACTTTTGTTGAAATTTGTATAAAAAAATGAGTCTGGGACATAAACCCTAGAGAAATAGCCAGTAAATGAGTTTTAACAAATTCATTTACTGGCTTCTTTATTTACAATACTCCGTATTGTTGGCTCGCTTTCTTAGGGGACAGCTTCAGCCTGTAGTCTTCAGCTTGTCCTGTTCCCTCAAGAGTCTCGCCAAAATACTTTGTATTTATATGTAATTTTACATTGTAATACTTTAAAAAAATAAAGCACTTTCGTATAATTTAATAAACATCACTAAACTAAATTAACGAGGTGCCTTATGTATAAAAATTATAACATGACTCAACTTACTCTACCAATGGAAACTTCAGTTCTTATCCCCACAAATGATATTTCACGACATGTAAATGATATTGTTGAAACAATTCCTGACAATGAATTCGACGAATTCAGACATCACCGTGGTGCAACTTCGTACCATCCTAAAATGATGTTAAAAGTGATTCTATATGCCTACACACAATCTGTATTCTCAGGTCGTAAAATAGAAAAAATGCTTAATGATAGCATCCGAATGATGTGGCTATCACAAAATCAAAAACCTTCTTATAAAACAATTAATCGATTTAGAGTAAATCCAAAAGTAGATGCTTTATTAGAATCTTTATTTATTCAATTTTACAGTCAGTGTGTAAAACAAAATCTTATAGATGATAAAGCTATTTTTATTGATGGTACAAAAATTGAAGCAAATGCCAATCGATATACATTTGTATGGAAAAAGAGTATTCAAAACCATGAATCAAAGATGAATGAGGATTCTAAAGCCCTCTACCATGAATTGGTAACCAATAAAATCATACCGGAAATTAAAGAAGATCATGATAATGAATTAACAAAAGAAGAAATAGATTTGATTGGTAGTCACTTAGATAAAGAAATCGAAGATTTAAACCAACATATCAACAATGAAAAATGTACTAAAACAAGAAAACAAATACGTCTCAAAAGAACTAAAATCAAAAAATACAAAAAGCAAATCAATGATTATTTTGAGCGAAAGTATCGATACGAATTTCAAAAATCTATTTTAAAGGATAGAAATAGTTATTCTAAGACAGATCATGATGCGACATTTATGAGAATGAAAGAAGATCACATGAAAAATGGACAACTTAAGCCAGGGTATAATTTACAAATAGCGACAAATTCCCAATTTGTTTTATCTTATAATGTGTATCAAAATCCAACGGATACTAGAACGATGATTCCATTTTTAAATTCAATTCAAGAGACCTACGGTCATTTACCTGAATATATTGTAGCTGATGCAGGTTATGGTAGTGAATCAAATTATAAGGCAATTATAGATGACTTTAATCGAACGCCACTCATAACATATGGAATGTTTATAAAAGATAAAACTAAAAAATATAAAAGTGACATCTTTAATACTCAAAATTGGAACTATGACGAAATTAATGACGAATTCATTTGTCCGAATAATAAACGGCTAGGTTTTAAAAGATATGCCTATCGTCATGATAAGTATGGTTATAAGCGAGACTTCAAATTATATGAATGTGATGATTGTTCAGAATGTCCTCTGAAAAATCAATGTATGAACTTCAATTCAAAAACAAACAAAAAAATAATGAAGAATTATAACTGGGAATATTTTAAATCCCAAATTAACAAAAAGCTTTCAGAACCAGAAACAAAAAATATCTACAGTCAAAGAAAAATTGATGTGGAACCTGTTTTTGGATTTATGAAGGCTATTTTGGGTTTCACTCGGATGTCTGTCCGAGGACTCAATAAAGTCAAAAGAGAACTTGGTTTTGTATTAATGGCACTTAATATAAGAAAAGTAGTAGCTCAACGAGCTGAAAATAATCAAAAAATTTATAAAAAAGACAATTTCTATATTATTTCAATAGAAATTGTCTTTTTTTCACTTATCCAAGAACTTTATGTCCCGGACTCTGGTAAAATAATGAGTCTTTAGATATTTTCTTGTAAATTTTCCCATTCCGACATAACCTGTTCTAACATTTGTTCGGTTTCAAGTTTCTGATTCGCTAATGATGAGGCTTTTTCAGGATTATTGAATACGTCAGGCTGAGTGAGTTGTTCATCAATGCGTGCTATTTCATTCTCAAATGCTTCAATTTTGGCTTCACAGTTCTCAATGAGACGTTCTAATTTTCTTTGCTCACGACGTTGTTGCTTTTGAGAATCATAGGTATTTACATTTTCATTAGCTTCATTTTGATTTGAAGTATCCTCTTTACTAAAATCATTGCGCTCATTTTTAAAAGCTTCAAGTGCCGCTGCTTCTTCTGTTTTCTCGATGTAATATTGATAATCTCCCAAATACATTTGGCCACCGTCATAATTTAAGTCGAATACTTTATTTGCCAATTGATTAATAAAGTAACGATCGTGTGATACAAAAAGAATGGTTCCTTCAAAATCTTTTAGCGCTTGTTCTAACATCTCTTTAGAATCTATATCAAGATGGTTTGTTGGTTCATCAAGAATTAATACATTATCTCTTTGAAGCATAAGTAGCGCTAATTGCAAACGAGCTTTTTCTCCACCAGATAAATCATTGATTACTTTCTTTACATCATCTTGCACGAATAAGAAACGTCCGAGTATAGCGCGAATATCTTTTTCATTCATTGTTGGATATTGATCCCAAACATAGTCGATAATTGTTTTATTAGATTTAAATTCAGCTTGCTTTTGATCGTAATAACCAATTTGAAGATTTGCACCAAAGGTAATTTCACCTTCTAATTGATTTTGACGTTGAGCGATGGTCTTGATTAGAGTAGTTTTACCTACGCCATTTGGGCCAATAATGGCAATATGATCCCCCTTACTTACTTCAATATTAATAGGAGATGTAATAGGCGAGTCATAACCAATTTTCAGATTACGTATATTCATAACGTCATTACCTGTATTACGATTAAAGCCAAATTGAATGTTAGCACTTCTTGCGTCCAACATAGGTTTGTCAATACGTTCCATTTTTTCTAGTGTTTTTCGACGACTTTTTGCCATTCCACTAGTTGAAGCACGTGTTATATTTTTCTCTACAAATGTTTCTAATCTTTTAATTTCATCTTGCTGACGTTCATATTCTTGCATTCTGCTTTCGTAATATTTATCACGTTGCTCAATAAATTGTTCATAATTTCCGACGTAACGTTTAACATCGCCAAGTGCAACATCATATATTTGAGTGACTATTTTATCTAGGAAATATCTATCGTGACTGATAATAACAATGGCACCTTTGAAATATTTTAAATAATCTTCTAACCACTTCGTCGTTTCTAAATCTAAATGGTTTGTAGGTTCGTCTAGTAGTAATAAATCTGGCTCATTCAATAGCATTTGGGCTAAGGATAATCGCGTTTTTTGACCACCACTGAAATCATTGATAGGTTTATCGAAATCATCTTCATTGAAATTTAAACCATGTAGAACAGTTTTGATTTTACTTTCATACTGATAACCATCAAGTTGTTCGAATTGATTAGTTAAAGATTCATAGCGTTCCATATGTTGTTGATATTCTTCGGAATAGTAGTTAGATGCATGATCAGCTAGCCAATTCGTTTCTTCTCTAATTAGAAGTTCCATTTTTTTTAAATGTTCAAACGGTTTTGACATTTCTTCGAAGACTGAAGCAGATGAATTAAGTGTCATTTGCTGTGTTAAATAACCCATACGTAAATTTTTGATTTTTGATATATGACCGCTATCATAGTCTTCAACACCGGCAATGATTTTCATTAAAGTCGATTTACCAGCACCGTTTCTGCCTACGACACCAATTCGTTCGCCTGTTTTTACTTCGAAATTCACACGCGTGAAAATATCTTCGCCATCAAATGATTTCGAAATATCGTTTAATTGCAAGAGTATCATTCAGGTTTCACCTTTCTATTTATAAGTTTATTACTCGAAATTAGATTGTATATTACTCTATATTTTACCGTATTACTTAGTTTCTTGAAACTAAGTTATTTATTTTTAAAATATGTTAGGGTATAATATTCCAGTATTCATAATAGGACATAACGACATTTTTAAATTTAAAACGTATAGCACTCAAAATAGTTTGGATACATAGATTATAAAATTCAAACATAAAGGGGGGCATTTTAAATGGCTCATAATAAATCTAAAATTCCACGGGCAACTTTGAAGCGATTACCTTTATATTACAGATTCGTTAACACACTCAAGTCAAAAGGCATTGATAGGGTTAATTCTAAGGCTATTAGTGAGGCACTCAATATTGAATCAGCAACCATCCGAAGAGATTTCTCTTATTTTGGAGAATTAGGCAAAAAAGGCTACGGTTACAATATAGATAGTCTATTAGAATTCTTTAAAACAGCATTAAGTGATAGTGATAATATACACATAGCTTTAGTAGGTGTTGGTAATTTAGGTCGAGCACTTTTGACATATAACTTTTCAATTCATGATGAAATGACAATAACTGAGGCTTTTGATATAGATGAACAGATTGTCGGAACAGAGATTGGTGATGTATCTGTGCATCATATGAACGATTTGAAGAAAGTACTCAATGCTCAAAATATCAATGTTGTAATATTAACTACACCAGAGGAAGCAGCACAACGCGTTGCAAATCAGTTGGTTGAAGCTGATATTCAGGGTATACTAAATTTCACACCAGCTAGAATAGAAGTACCTAATACCGTACAAGTGCATCATATTGACTTGGGCATAGAATTGCAATCATTGCTATTCTTTATGAAAAACTATTCTAATTAATTTTTATATTTATATTCTTGCATCCTTCTTTATAAGAGGGGTGTTTTTAATTTGCGTTTAACATTCATTAATTTCATTTAGTTTTTAAAACATCATATTATTAAAATCAAAAGCGTTTAATTTTAAGATGTTGCAAAATTTAGTACAATTGATTATAACACCTTAGTAAAACAATCGGGAAAGGATGAATTGATAGTGATATGGATGATCATTAGTGGTCTTATAGTAGGTATATTATTAGGGTTTGTGATGCAACGTACACGCTTCTGTTTAGCTGGTGGCTTCAGAGATATGTACGTTCAAAAAAATAATAAAATGTTTTATGCCTTATTAGTTGCTATTACTGTCCAAAGTATTGGACTACTTATTTTAACTGGATTAAATGTTATATCTATCCCAGATAGTACATTTCCAATTATAGGTACAATTATTGGTGCTTTTATATTTGGAATCGGTATTGTATTAGCAGGAGGATGTGCTACAGGTACATGGTATCGAGCTGGTGAAGGTTTGATTGGCAGTTGGGTAGCGCTCGTACTATATGCTGTAACTGCTGCTATTACTAAAACTGGTATATTACTTCCAGTAATGTCATGGATTAATAAACCTACAAACATTAATGCAAATATGTCTCAGACTACCGGTATTCCTATGTGGGTGTTTACGTTAGTATTAACAATTATAACTATCATTTTTGTAACTAAAACATTACGTAAACCAAAACCCAAATTTGCAGTTCCAAAGCTTAAACAAAAATATAGTGGCTTGAGACACTATTTATTTGAAAAACGATACCATCCATTTGTAGCTGGTATTGCAGTAGGATTAATTGCTTTGATAGCTTGGCCAATGAGTATTTCTACTGGAAGAGATTACGGCTTAGGCATTACCACACCTTCAGCAAATTTAATTACTTTTTTAATAACAGGTGATACTAAGCTAATTGATTGGGGAGTTTTATTAATTTTAGGTATATTCTTAGGTTCTTATATTGCTGCTAAAGGATCACGTGAATTTAAATGGCGATTACCTGATAAAAAGACCATTCGCAATAGTGCTATTGGTGGTATTTGTATGGGATTTGGTGCTTCAGTAGCTGGAGGATGTTCAATTGGAAATGGTTTAGTAGAAACTGCTATCATGTCTTGGAAAGGATGGATAGCACTTGGTTCTATGATTTTAGGTGTATGGTTTATGAGTTACTTTATATTTATAAGACCAATGAAAAAATTAGAAAAACAAACATCTAAGTCTCAAGCAACAACAGCGACAAAACAAGTACAAACAACTTAATTAATTTGGAGGTAATACAATGTTATATGAATTAGGTACTGTAGGTATGGTTTGTCCATTCCCATTGATAGAAGCGCAAAAGAAAATGCAAACACTAGATAATGGTGATGAACTTAAAATTGATTTTGATTGCACACAAGCAACAGAAGCTATTCCTAATTGGGCAGCTGAGCAAGGTTATCCAGTTACGAATTATGAACAATTAGACGATGCTTCATGGACAATTACAATTCAGAAAGCTTAAAACAAAATAGGCATGCAAAATGTCTTTGTTATATTATGTAACATATTGTGTCATTTTATCTTACACATTTTTGCTATTTCAATTTAGTATCATTATGATATTTTTAAAGGAAGTGGTAATTATGAAGATGGATGACACAATTTTTTTATTTCTTTGCACTTTACTTGTATGGATTATGACACCAGGTCTTAGCTTGTTTTACGGTGGTCTAGTTCAATCAAAGAATGTTTTGAATACAGTAATGCAAAGTATGGCAGCAATGGTTATCGTGACTTTCACATGGGTTGTATTAGGATTTTCATTAAGTTTTGGAACGGGAAATGCTTTGATAGGAAATTTCGATTTAATTGGACTACAGCATGTCGGATTTGCAGTTAATGATCAATTAAGTCCACATATTCCATTTGCATTATTTATGCTATTCCAAATGATGTTTTGTACAATTGCAGTTTCAATACTTTCAGGTTCAATCGCTGAACGTATGAAATTCTTTCCATTTATTATCTTTATCTTTTTATGGGTGATTTTAATATATAGTCCAGTTGCACATTGGGTGTGGGGCGGAGGTTGGATTCAACAACTTGGTGCCCTTGATTATGCAGGTGGTACAGTTGTACATATCACATCTGGACTCTCAGGACTTATTTTAGCTATCATGATAGGTAATGGTAAAAAAATTGAAAAAATACAGCCACATAATCTTTTAATCACTTTAATTGGCGGTATTTTAGTATGGATAGGTTGGTATGGCTTTAACACAGGTAGTGCTTATACTTTAAATGATGTCGCATTAACATCATTTGTAAATACGATTATTGCTGCAAGTGGTGGTGCTTTTAGCTGGTTAGTAGTTGAGTACTGTATTACTAAGAAATTAAGTTTACTTGGGTTGTTATCAGGCGTGTTAGCAGGGTTAGTCGCTATTACACCGGCAGCAGGCTACGTTAGTTATTTCAGTGCTTTTATTATTTCATTTGCAGGTGGAATCGTTTGTTATCTTGTTATTAATGTAATCAAAGTGAAGTATAAATATAACGATACACTTGATGCATTTGGTATCCATGGCGCTGGAGGCATTGTTGGTGCTATTCTTACCGGTGTTTTTCAATCACAACATGTTAATAATGATGTATCAAATGGTTTAATTTATACAGGAGATGTACACTCTGTCTTAATTCAAATACTAGCTGTAATCGTGGTATTGTGTTATACCATTGTTTTAACATGGATTATAGGAAAAATTTTACAGAAAATAATGCCTATCGCTACTACGGAAGAAGAAGATAAAGCAGGTTTAGATCAACTTGTTCATGGTGAGAAAGCCTATTTTTATGGAGAACTAAACAAATTAAATAAGAGATATTGATAATATTATTAGTCTAATACATATTAAAAAGTTACTTTGAGAGATTATTTCTGTGATAAAATAATTCTTAAATGAAAACTAATTTAGGTGATTAATCTAATGAAAAATATATCAGATATCGCAAATTTAGCGGGAGTATCTAAAAGCACGGTCTCCCGCTTTTTAAATGGTGGCTCAGTAAGCCCCCAAACTAAAGAAAAATTAAGTCGAATTATTGAAGAACATGATTATCAGCCAAATCAGTTTGCTCAAAGTTTAAGAGCTAAGCATACGAATCTAATTGGTGCTATCATTCCAAGGATGAATTCACATGCGGTTGATGAAACTGTGAAAGGAATTGTATCTGTATGCCATCAACATCAATATCAATTATTACTTAACTATACTGGTTTAGATATACGTGCTGAAATAGAGGCCTTGGAGACATTTTCAAGAAGTAAAGTGGATGGCATCATATTAATGGCTACTACTTTGACTGATGAACACTTGGAAGTAATTGAAAAATTAAATGTACCGGTAATTCTAGTTGGACAATCCTATCCCAATTTACATAGTATAATTCATGATGATTATCAAGCAGGTTTTATAGTAGGGGAACAGATAGGGAGTAAAAAGCATAAAAACGTTGTATTCTTTGGTGTAAGTGAGGAGGACGTTGCTGTAGGCGTCAAACGTAAACAAGGTATTATTGATGGTTTAAAAAAATACGATGTTTATCCTGAAATTTATTTAACTTCTTTTAAATATGAAGAGGCAAAAAATGATGTTTCTGAGAAGTTAAAAAATGCTAGTGGTATCGATGCGTTAATTGGAGCAACAGATCCTATTGCATTAGCAATTCATAAATTTTATTCTCAACAAAACAATGCTACTGGAAATTATCAAATTTTTGGATTTGGGGGAGACCCAATGACACAACTTGTTACACCCGCTATTACGACAGTTAAATTCAATTATTTTAAAGCTGGCACGTATGCTATGAACCAATTGAATGAATTAATTTTTTCTAAAAATGCAGTATCTAAAACTGTCATTCCTGTTGAAATAGAGAATTTTTAAAAATATTTAAAACTATGGAACCGATACCATAATCAATGATAAAATTATATTAAATTTAGATTTAAATTATTTTGGAGGAATAATATGGCTGAATGGTCAAGAGAAGAACGTTATCGTTGTATTGAAGACGTTGATAAAAAGTACTTAGAAATTCTCAAGCAACAAGTTAAAGCGTCAAGATTTCGTCAAACATTTCATATTCAACCTGAAACTGGTTTGCTAAATGATCCTAATGGATTAATTTATCATAATGGCAAATATTATATTTCACATCAATGGTTCCCATTAGGAGCAGTGCATGGATTGAAATATTGGTTTAATTATACTAGTGATGATTTAGTGACGTTTGAACCACAAGATACCTTAATTAAACCCGATACATATTATGATAGCCATGGTGTTTACAGTGGTAGTGCTTTTGAGCATAATGGAGATTTATATTACATGTATACAGGCAATCATCGTGATGAACAATGGAATCGATATGCTAGTCAGATGATCGCTAAAGTTCAAAATAACGGAGCGATTACTAAATTTGATGCACCCGTAATTCCTTCACAACCTGAAGGGTACACAAGTCATTTTAGAGATCCTAAAGTATTTGAATTAAATAATGAATATTATGCGATTATAGGTGCTCAAACAAACGAGGAACTTGGTTGTTGCCTAATTTATAAAACGAATGATAAGCAACTAAATCAATGGTCATATTGTGGAGAAATTGATACTAAATTAAAAAACTTTGGTTATATGTGGGAATGTCCCGATTATTTTAAATTAGATTCTAAGGATATCTTACTTTTCAGCCCTCAAGGAATAAAACCACAAGGGGATCAGTTTAGAAATATATATCAATCAGGCTATTTAATTGGGGATTTAAATTTTGATTCATTATCCTTTGATCATAGTGAATTTGTAGAACTGGATAATGGTTTTGATTTTTACGCACCCCAAACTTTTTTAGATGAAAATGGCAATCGAGTTTTAATAGGTTGGATGGGCTTACCAGAAATAAATTATCCTACTGATGAAGAAGGATGGGCACATTGTTTAACGATACCTAGAGTACTATCAATAGAGAATGATCAATTACGACAACGCCCGTTTAAAGGTCTTGAACGATTACGTAAAAATAAAGAAACGGCATTAGGTTATGCAAATAAATTTAACCGAAAATTACATCCATATGAAGGCAAACAATATGAACTAATTATTGACGTTATTGAAAATGATGCTTCAAAAATTTATTTTGAATTACGTACCTCAAAGCAAAATAACACCAAAATTATATATAATACAGGGGATCAAAAAATTACATTAGATCGCTCAGAAAGTGGATTATTGCCTGAAAATGTTCAAGATTTAACGAGAAGTACCGTATTGGATTCTCCTCTTACACGTTTGCAAATATTTGTTGATACATCTAGTATTGAAATATTCTGTAATGATGGGGAACGTGTTTTAACATCAAGAATATTTCCAAATGAAAATGCTACAGGTATAGAAACTTCAACAGAGACTGGACAAGTATATTTAAAATTCACTAAATATGAACTTAAGGATGAGTAAAAAATGAGAAAGTTATATGGGATAGGTGAAGCATTAATAGATTTTATTCCAAATGTTAAGAACTCTGAACTTAAAGATGTTGAACAGTTTAGTAGGCAGGTTGGAGGTGCACCAGCTAATGTTGTGAGTGTAGCTCGTAAAATGGGTGCCTCCACTGAAATGGTCACTCAATTAGGTAATGATGCATTTGGAGACATTATCGTAGAAACTTTAAAAAATATTGGTGTAGGTACTCAATTTATAAAGCGAACAGATGAAGCTAATACTGCACTAGCATTTGTGAGTTTAAAAGAAGATGGGCAAAGAGATTTTTCATTTTATCGTAAACCCTCAGCTGATATGCTTTATAAAGCTGAATATCTAAATGAAATTACAATCAATCCAAACGATGTATTACATTTCTGTTCTGTTGATTTAGTTGAAAGTAATATGAAAGAAGCTCACAAAGCTATGGTAAATAAATTTAAGTCAGCAAATGCAACCATTGTTTTTGATCCTAATGTTCGTTTACCTCTTTGGCAAAATGCTGAAGCATGTAAAGAAGCAATACATGAATTTTTACCGAAAGCTAATGTGATTAAAATTTCAGATGAAGAGCTAGAATTTATAACTGGTGAAGCGGATGAAGATAAAGCTATTCAATCATTATTTGAGGGTTCTGTAGAAGCAGTTATATATACTCAAGGTGCTGCAGGTGCAAGTATCGTTTTAAAAGATGGGACTAAGATACATCATAAAGGATTTAAAGTAAAAGCAATTGATACAACTGGCGCAGGGGATGCCTTTATAGGAGCTGCAATAAGTAGAATGCTATTGAGTGACGAATTAAATATTACTAAGTTGCTTAAAGAAGAAGGACAGGACATTCTCAGATTTAGCAACATGGTTGCCGCACAGGTTACAACTAAATATGGTGCAATAGAGAGTATTCCTACAATTGAAGATGTTACAACTGAATTAAATAAATGATAAAAATTGCCAGCAAATGATTTTAGTAATTCATTTACTGGCTTTTTTATGCCTGATATTCTCAATTATTTTTGCTTCTCTGATGAAGTTATAATTAAATAGTTTGATAGACATAACTATATTTTTTTTACATTACGAACGGAAGCAAAACAGTGCTCACCGTTTTTAAAATTGACAATACGTTCTTTTGAATCTATGGATTCAATATTATGTCTATTAACAACGAAGCTGTTGTGACATCTAAAGAACCGCTCATCAAGTTGTGCAAGTTCTTTTAAATTGCCATAGAACTCAATTTGACGATTATCTAAATGTGCGATTAACCGATGTGATTTTGTAGATGATTCGAAAAACATTACGTCATCATATTGAACATAAATTGAATTACTTCCTCGTTTCAATTCAATCGTCTCAACAGTACTTTCTTTAGATAATAATTTTAAGCGGGTATGTGCAGTTTCTAAGCAATCAATAATTCTGGACTGTAATTGGCTTGGATCATCTTTAAAGATAAAATCCATCGCTGACACTTTGTAAACAAAGGTTAGGTACGTTAACTCACTATGACTTGTAACGAATATGATATTCCCAATTGGGTCATACTTACGAATTTCACTACCTAATTTAATACCGTTGATATCAGCCTCTAATTGAATATCTAGAAAGTAACATCCGACATCATTCATCTCTTTAGATTTTTCAATGACTTCATAAGGATCGTCTGTTGCAAGCGCAATCTCCATAGGTTTTTCTTCAATCATAATGTAATTATTAATAATTGAAACCATATTTTCGCGTTGTTTTACATCATCTTCACAAATGAATATTTTCATGATTACACATCCTTATGACTATTTGTTAATGATTTCTACTTTTTGTATAAAGTAGCCATTTTCTATTGTAGTATCTAGTAATACATTTTCGGTAGAATCAGTAATCTCCTTTAAAGTACTTAATCCTAAACCTCTATTTTCACCTTTAGTTGAAAAGCGCTCTTGAAATAACTCATGAATACGTGGCATATCTTCTTTACATTTATTCATAACAATAAACATGACGGACGAGTCTGTATTAATAAAAGCGATACGTATTAACGCATCTTCAAGTGCTTCAGATGCTTCAATTGCATTATCAGTGATAATTCCAATAATACGACTAAGGTCAATCGTGTTCATTTCAATATGTTCTACTAACTCAGGAACTTCTATACTAATCGGAATATTTTTCTCTTGAGCTTGTAAAATTTTAGTGGTAACCAAGCCTTTAATCGCACGTACTTTTAAATTCTCAGTTCCATTAATTTTAATAGACTTCATTTGAAGGTTATCTTTCATAGGTACGATATTTTCATTAAAATATTGTCTTAATCCTGGCATATCATCTTCTCGAATATATTCAGACATTGTCGTTAAGATGTTCACATAATCATGTCTAAACTTACGCATTTCATTGTTAATTGATTCAATTTGTAACGTATATTCATAGTACGTTTCAATCTCTTCCATATTGCGTTTATAACGAAGTTCTTTAATCATGTAGTTAGATATGAAAATAATTAGAACAGTAAAGAAAAGAATAATTCCAATAAAAATTAAACCGTACATTTTTAAAGACGAAGTATCTAGCTTCGGTGTTTGAGAGTAAACGTATAATATTATAAAAGATAAAATCAAGACAAGCGAAATAATTGTAAGATACGTTTTGTTGATAGATAAATATGATTGTTTTAATTTATTTAATAAAAAGCGGAAAAAAACACCAAACAGAATTGAAAAGCTGCTAAATATTGTTATGTATACAATAAATATTAAAAATTTAGTGTTTAAGTAATTTTCAAAAAGCACAAATGTAATAACTGTTACAAAATTACTAAAAAACATTATGATAGCACAACTTAGTACAGTCAAAATAGAATAAAATTGAACTTTTGAATATAAAAAAATGGCACATCCTACTAATAAAATAATCAATGCAAAGCTATCAAAAAAATAATATAGAATAGAAGAAGGGATTATTATTCCTGCAATTAGTAAATAATCCCTTAATGAGTATTTTAAATTTAAAATTATATTTGAAACTATAAATAGTAGTATTCCTTGGAAAACTGCTAATGGCACATTTGATAAAAAATCCATACTTATACACACTTTCTACACTTTTTTATCATTATTTAGCGTTTGTTAGCTCCTCAGGTACTTCTGGTTCATCAAAATAAGTAGTACAAGGAGTGAATGAAGCTATTGTACCAATTGATTGTAAAAGAAATGTAAATAATTTAATGATTAAATCTACTAATACTGTCATAATTAATTATCCTCCCTAGGAAAAAAGATTGGTAATAATGTAATGCTCTCAAGTGTAATTCCTAATAAAATTAATTGCTTAAACGGTTCTGGTGCTAAAAATGAAATTATTAATAAAACCATTGTTATGATGATTGATAATAACTTCTTTTTCATTTTTAAGTGACTAGGAATTGGTTGTTTCTTAGTTGCTGAAGGAGCATAGTAAATAATTAAAACCGTCCCAATTGCAACTACAGAATACATAATACCCAGATTCACTTGAAAATATACTAGCAACCAGGGTAACGCTACAAATAAAGCTAAATTTTGAACATGACATAGCAATGATGATTTTGCATGTGCACCGTGTGCATAACGTCTAACTAAAAAATAACTAACATGTGTAAATAAAGTGTATAGAAATGTATGGAAGATAAGTGCAACACCATATGTCACAATTGTTTTTGCTAGATTGCTTACAACAACTTGTAATCCCAATCTTACTTTCAAAAATTGAATATGATCAAGATTATTTTTGCGTTGTAAATATAATGCGAATTGCTCAATCTTATTATCAATTGCTTTCAATGGTGTGCCACTCTCCTTATATCAATTATACAATTTAGTGCAATTGGTCTGGGTACTTATGCTTAACTGTTCAAAATAAATACTTAACTGTTATATTGAAATTACAAGTAATATTTTAACATATAAAATATTACAGTTATGTATAAAAAAATGCGATTTAAGAAATAATTAATTATTTATTAATAGGTTGTGTTTAAATAGACTCATATCACTTACAAGTGATAAAAACTTAATAATCTTAGTCTTTAAATTTAATAGTTATTGTTTGGTAATTGAGTTAAATAATTTTGTTTGTAGTTGCGAAATTATTGACACCTTTACCATATGTTGTAAGTGTTATTAATGGTTATGAAACCATTGCAATAGTAGTAATGTCCCATTGGTTATTATTACTAAAGTGACTTCTTGTTTATATGAAGTTTCTTAGTTTGTTTTCTTCGTGTAGTTAAAAGAGTTAATTAATAAGCCATCCCAACTTATTAATTAACAAAGTAAAGTTACTGAAGTTTAAACTCAGTGGAAAGTGTTTAACTTAGCTATTGTAAGATATAGAAGTTAAATATTTTCAGGATGTAAGCTATAGTAAAATTTTCATAATTAATAACATCCCCAAAAGATTGAAATAACTGTAAAAACATTCCCTTAATATGAAAGTCGCGAGTTCCTCCCAAGCTCGTGACTTTTTTTGTAAAAAAAACTGTATCCATAAAATTGGATACAGATTAGTAACTATTTATATAGATTTGGTTTTAAATTTTTGAATACAGGAATATTTTCACGTTGAACATCAACTTCATTTAAATCAATATTAAATGCGATTGTGTCCTCATCCTGGCCTAATTCAGCTAATATATCACCATTTGGATTGATAATCATTGAATGACCAGCGTAATCAGTATTACCGTCATTTCCAGTACCGTTACAAGCAATAACAAACATGTCATTTTCAATTGCACGTGCTTGAAGTAAGACTCTCCAGTGATTCAATCTAGGTGTTGGCCATTGAGCTACAAAAAAAGCTATCTGCGCACCATTACGCGCGGGATATCTTAATAACTCTGGAAATCTTAAATCATAACAAATAATTTGTGTAGCTTGAGTACCTGAAGATAGAGGAAATGGTTCTGGTACCGCTTTGCCATCTTCTAAATATGTCGGCTCATCTAGCATAGGGACTAAGTGAACTTTATCGTACTTATTTATTCTATGTCCGTTTTTAGAAACGGTAAATGCAGTATTATAAACTTTGCTATTTCTAATATTTGATACAGATCCAGCTACAATATCGACGTTATATTGTTTAGCTAAGGATTGAATAAAGGGAAAGCTTCTACTAAGTTCTCTATCTGCTTTCTCATTTAATTCATCTAATGCATATCCGTTATTCCACATTTCAGGAAGAACAACAACCTCTGTATCTTCCTCCAACTTATTTTCGAACCAATTTTTTATTTTATTTTCATTTTTTTCTACATTGCCGTATGATACATAAAATTGAAATAATTGTATTTTCATTTAAAAATCTCCTCATCCCATGATTATCTCTAATTTACTAAAATAGAATAAGAAAATCAAAATTTGAAAGTCATGATTAAAATGCTTTATTTTTGAAAATAAATATAAAAAGGACTCAATTTCAACATAGAAATGAATCCTATAGAAACTGAGTCTTGAATTGTTGATCTAATCGATATCAATTAATGTAGATTATTTTTTAACTATTAATCTATTGTTAGTTGGTTGTATTTCTTTTTCACCAGCTTTTTCACGGATGTCACCAAATGGCATTTGAGCAACAAGTTTCCATGAAGCAGGGATGTCAAATTCTTGTGTAGTGATTTGATCTACTAAAGGATTGTAATGTTGTAATGAAGCGCCAATTCCTTTTGAACTTAATGCAGTCCAAATTGCAAATTGATGCATTGCGTTTGTTTGAACTGACCAATTAGCAAAGTTATCAGCATAATTTGGCATTTGTTCTTGTAAACCTTTAATAACATCTTCGTCTTCGAAATAAAGAATTGTGCCATATGCATGTTTAAATCCGTCGATACGTTGTTCAGTTGGAGTGAAATCACGGTCAGGTCCCATAACATCTTTTAATACTGTTTTAGTATTGTCCCAGAATTTGTGATGTTGGTCATTTAATAACAATACGATTCTAGTAGATTGAGAATTAAAAGCTGAAGGTGTGTATTTAATAATATGTTCTATCATATCTTCTAGTTCTTTATCACTAATTGAAATTGTTGTTTCAGTGCTATAGATAGTACGTCTATCTTCGATTTCTTGTAAAAATGGTTTTGTTTTTGATTTGCTAAATAAGCCCATATTAAATCTCCTTTGTTTATATAAGTTATATCTCTAGTATAAATATTATACTTAAATATGTAAAATGTTTTTTAACAAAAAATGTCAAATATATTAATATTTTTTATCATTAACCTTATTTCAATGCATTATATGTAAATATTCTTTATACTGTAAGTGTTATAAAACAAGGAGGTGGAAGATTGATGAAAAAGAAAATAGCTCATACAGGTCTCATTTTAGCTATAGGCACATCTATGCTAGGGCATGAGAGCATCGTAAAAGCTGCAGAAAGTAATCAACAAGCTACGAATGAAGTTGATAGTAGTAATGTTAGTTCTGATACTGATACCCAAGAACGTCAAAATAGTAGTAATGACATCAATGAAAATCATCAATCTGATACCCAAGATTCAACTGAATTAGGAAAAAATAATAATAATCAAAATAGCGATGAAAGCAATTCATCATCAAATAACGAGAATGATGCTAATGAAAATAGTGATAATACTGTGGATCAAAGTGACTCATCTGATAATAGTAACTCAGGCAGTAATACTGATTTAAATAATGGTGATGACACAAATAATTCTGGAGACAACGATACAAGCAATCCGGATAACGGAGAACAACCAGGAGATAATGATTCATCAAGTAATCCTGATGATGGAGAACAACCAGGAGACAATGATTCAGGCAACCCAGATGACGGAGAGCAACCAGGAGATAATGATTCAGGAAAACCGGATGACGGAGAACAACCAGGAGACAATGATTCATCAAGCAATCCAGATGGCGGAGAACAACCTGGAGATAATGATTCAGGCAAACCCGACAATGGAAACAATCCAGGGAATAATGACTCAGGCGAGCAAGATGATGGAGGAAATAAACTAGGAGACAGTGGTAATCATCAACAACCACCTAAACATGATGGGAATTCTCGTTCGAATCAAGGTGATCATCATTCAAATTCTGGATCAAATGGATCAAATAATGGTTCGCAAAATAATTCCAATAGCAATTCAAATAATAATAGTAATTATCCTGGCAATCATTCAGGACACTCAAGTACCAATGATACAGTAAAACCTAATAAACCCGTTTTTAATAATAATAATGGTTCAACAAACGGAAACCATTCAACTGGTTCTAATCACCACAACAACAGTGTATCTGATTCTATAATTCATCAAATTTACCCACATAAAAATAATGGCAACTCGACATCTCATTCTAACAGAAATCAAAATCAATCAATTATGAGTGGGTCTAATACTAATCAATGGCACTATGGCGATAACTTACAACAAAATCATCGACAAAGTCATATTGAAACTTATTCAAATAATGACAATATGCAAAGTGAAGTTCCGTTTTATAGCAAGTCAATGCTATTAAATAGACTAAATAGTTTAGCAACTGGTTCATATAAATACAATCCATATATTATAAATCAGGTAAACCGGTTGGGAAATAATAATGAGTATATCTCGAATCAAGATTTTTACAGGCTTTTCCGAAAACAATCATTTAATAATGAATACTTAGATTATTTACAAAAAGGCTCTAACTATTTCAGATTTGAATATTTTAACCCTTTAAATTCGAAAAAGTATTATAAAAATTTAGATGAGCAAGTATTGGCACTTATAACTGGAGAAATCGGATCTATGCCTGAATTGAAAAAGCCAAGTGATAGAGAAAAAAAAGAGGATGCAGATTTTCAGAGCCATGATGATGATAAAATTATAGATACCAATGAAAAAAGTAAAGAAGCGGAAAATAAAGCCAAATATAAAAACATAAATATTGCTTTAATTACATCTATAATTATGATTTTCGTAGGTGTTACAGGTAGGTTTATTTATAGGAAAATTAAAAACTAAAATAGAAAACGCATCTATTATTGTCATTTGAAATGATGAGATTAATAGATGCGTTCATTTATTAAAATAGAAAATGAATTATAAAATTACTTTGTTCTTGTAAATGTTTAACTGTGTCACCAAAGAAAAATTGGACTGCCACTACAAAACCATTTTGTAACATATGAATGATAATTGGAACCGCAATACGTCTAGTTAAAACATAGGCAAGAGAGAATAACATACCCATACCAAAATATATGAAGAAAAATTTAATATCGTTATGTGCTATCGCAAATAAAATTGAACTTACTATTGAAGCGATTAAGAACGCAACAATTCGATTTCCTTTAATTTTATTATAGATTTCACCAAATATAACTTTTCTAAATATGTATTCCTCTAGAATTGGGCCAACTATTGAGATTAATAATATGAAAACTGGAAGCTGTTTTGCAATTGCCATAATTCTTTCAGTATTTGGACTTTGTTGTGGTTGTCCAACTAACCACATAGTGATTAGACTAGCTACCATTTGATAAATCATCACGACAACAAATCCTAATAAAGCCCAAGGTAAAATGTAGCGTTTAGGTTCTTTATAACCTCGCTCCAGTGCTGTTGGATTTTTTATAATACTATTTAACCAAATTATTAATAATGCTGCTATTACAAATAAAATAACCTGAGTGTATACGCCAGCTTTTGCAAGTTCCATCCCTTTTAAATCTTTAAAGAAAGGTAATTGCTGTGCAAGTAAGGGTAAGAACTGTGCTAATGCATAAATAACAATGGTAAGAAATGCTACCCAAATTCTCTTCATTCTATTCCTCCAAAAATAATAATCAACATTAGTTAGTTTATCGTAAATTTGTATGTTATACAAAATATAGATAACCTTTTCGCTTGAAAAATTGACCAAATTTGATTAATATAAAATATAGATTAGCACTCATTATATTTAAGTGCTAAAAAGGAACCTGTTAAGGAGGAACGATCATGCTTAAACCATTAGGAAATCGTGTGATTATTGAACGCAAAGAACAAGAACAAACAACTAAAAGTGGTATTGTACTTACTGACAGTGCAAAAGAAAAGTCTAACGAAGGTATAGTAGTAGCTGTTGGAACTGGACGAGTTTTAGACAATGGTGAAAAGGTTGCTCCAGAGGTTAAAGAAGGAGATCGAGTTGTATTCCAGGAATACGCTGGCTCAGAAGTTAAACGTGGAGATGAAACATACTTAATTTTAAATGTTGAAGATTTACTTGCTATAATTGAAGACTAAAATTTATAAATAATAATTAATAAGTAATAATAAACTATTTTAAACAATGGAGGTATAATCAATGGCTAAAGACCTTAAGTTTTCTGAAGATGCAAGACAAGCTATGTTACGTGGTGTCGATAAATTAGCTAACGCCGTTAAAGTTACAATCGGACCTAAAGGACGTAACGTTGTATTAGATAAAGAATATGTAGCACCATTAATTACAAATGATGGTGTCACAATTGCTAAAGAGATTGAATTAGAAGATCCCTATGAAAATATGGGAGCTAAATTAGTTCAAGAAGTTGCTAATAAAACAAACGAAATTGCTGGTGATGGTACAACAACTGCAACTGTATTAGCACAAGCAATGATTCAAGAAGGATTGAAGAACGTAACAAGTGGTGCTAACCCAGTAGGATTACGTGAGGGTATTGATAAAGCAGTAAGAGTAGCTGTACAAGCTCTACACGATATTTCTCAAAAAGTTGAAAATAAAAATGAAATCGCACAAGTAGGTGCAATTTCTGCAGCAGATGAAGAAATTGGTAAATACATTTCTGAAGCAATGGATAAAGTTGGTAATGATGGTGTTATTACCATTGAAGAATCAAATGGACTAGATACAGAATTAGAAGTTGTTGAAGGTATGCAATTTGATAGAGGGTATCAATCACCATACATGGTTACAGATTCAGATAAAATGATTGCTGAGTTAGAAAGACCATATATTTTAGTAACAGATAAAAAAATCTCTTCATTCCAAGATATCTTACCTTTATTAGAACAAGTTGTTCAATCTAGTCGTCCAATCTTAATTGTAGCAGACGAAGTTGAAGGAGACGCTTTAACAAATATCGTATTAAACCGTATGCGTGGAACATTTACTGCAGTTGCAGTAAAAGCACCTGGATTCGGTGATAGACGTAAAGCAATGTTAGAAGACTTAGCTATTTTAACTGGAGCTACAGTTATTACAGATGATTTAGGTTTAGAATTAAAAGATGCTTCAATTGATATGTTAGGTAGTGCTAATAAAGTTGAAGTAACAAAAGATAATACTACAGTTGTCGATGGTGATGGAGATGACAATAGTATTGATGCACGTGTGAGTCAAATTAAAGCTCAAATTGAAGAAACTGATTCTGATTTTGACAGAGAGAAATTACAAGAACGTTTAGCTAAATTAGCTGGTGGCGTTGCAGTCATTAAAGTAGGTGCTGCATCTGAAACTGAATTGAAAGAACGTAAATTACGTATTGAAGATGCCTTAAACTCTACACGTGCTGCAGTTGAAGAAGGTATAGTTGCTGGCGGTGGTACTGCATTAGTAAATATTTATAATAAAGTAGATGAAATCGAAGCTGAAGGTGACGTTGCAACAGGTGTTAACATCGTACTAAAAGCTTTATCTGCTCCTGTACGTCAAATCGCTGAAAATGCTGGGCTAGAAGGTTCAGTTATTGTTGAAAGATTAAAACATGCAGATGCAGGTGTTGGATTTAACGCTGCGACAAATGAATGGGTAAACATGCTTGAAGAAGGTATTGTAGACCCAACTAA